>NZ_CP182486.1:2332500-2632500 GCF_052327305.1 Sphingobium sp. CR28
CGATCATGACGAACTCGCCCGAGCGGAAACGGAAGCTGGGCGGCCGGTCGACCGCGAAGCTGAAGAGATGCTCGTTCCAGTGGCGCACCCATTTGACCCCTACGGTCTGAAAGGCGCTGTGCTCCGGAATGAGCGAGGGTGCGCGGGTGATCACATTCATCAACTTCTTCCTGTGTCCGTATCCGTGTCCGCCATTGCGATCGCGACGAAATCGACCGCCTGCGCAAGGGATGCAACGGCATCCTCCTGCACCAGCCCCGCCGAGACGCGGCGCAGCCGGTCCAGTGGGCCGGCCCTCGCGACCTCGAAAAGAGCGAGAATCCGCGCCTCGTCGTCTGTCACGCGCGCCAAGTCAAGTGAGCCAAAACGCAGGTGGCCGATAGCCGCGCTATCAAGCGTCGCCATGATGAGGCAGAAATCGTCCAGGGCCGGTCCCATGCCGTTGTGGCGAAACGCATGAACAAGCGCTTCGCACAGGCAGCCTCCGCCTCGTGCCGCGCCAACCCAAGCTCGCATTGAGGCGAGCAGGAAGCGCTCCTTTGCGGTGAGGGCGCCAAGCGGGCGATCAAGATAAGTGTACATGACACCACTTTATTGCGAGCTATTCGCAATATCAAGACAAGGTGCAGCATCAATTGTGCGTGCGAGGCGGGGCGAAAAAGTCGCGTGAAATCAAGCAAAATGTGTTGACCGATCAACAGCCGAACCGCCCGGTGGAACATCCTGTCGATGAGGCGCGTTATCCAGCCACCAACCCGGACGGGCGGGTAACCATGTGAGCAGGGGCTCCATGAGCCTGATCCGATCAGTTAGGATAGGAAAGGAACGGTCATGGGTGGTTTGATCATCTGGCTTATCGTCGGTGGCGTCGTCGGCTGGCTCGCAAGCCTCATTATGCGCACGGACGCGCAGCAGGGCATTCTGCTGAACATCGTTGTTGGTATCGTAGGTGCGTTTCTGGGCGGCCTCATCTTTTCTGGTGGCACGATCAATCAGGCGCCGCTTGATCTGACGGCGTTCCTCGTGTCGCTGGTCGGCGCGGTGATTCTGCTCGCGATCGTCAACCTCGTTCGTCGCGGTTCGATTCGATAGGTTTGTGTGGCGGCAATGTCGCCACACTAAAAGATTTCGACGAACGACATGGCCAATCGGCCATCAGCGGCCCGGTGTCTTGAGCACCGGGCCGTTTCTGTTCAGGGACCGCTGGCTTGGATCGCAGGTTGGGCGATTCTGTATGGTCTTTCCGCGCCTTCTGGTGCGGCATGCCGGAACATGAATTCAAAGACCCTGCCCTGCTCAAAAGCGACAGCCGGATGATGCTTGCCGAAGGTGACTTATTCGGATAATACAGCATCGATCGATGAACGAAACAAAGCGCGCGGCGCGGGGCTAATGACGATGAATTACGAGACGCAGTTGAAGGGCGACGAGTTCCGGTCCGCCGATTTTGAGGCCGGGGACGAAGCCCTTGCCCGTCGCAAGCGGATGATCCTGATCGTCGCCGCCGCGGCTATTCTGATTCTCGGCGTCGTCGCCTTCAAGCTGTTCGGCGGAGCAGGCGGCGATACCGCTGTCGGTGCTGGAGACCAGCAGGCCCAGACCGTTACCGTCGCGATCGCCAGACCGCAGGATGTCACCAATATGGTCAACGCGACCGGCTCGATCGGCGCGATCCGGGACATGCCGGTGGGCGTGGTCGGCGAAGGCGGGCGGGTTCTTTCCGTGCGGGCGGAAGCGGGCGACTGGGTGACCAAGGGCCAGACTCTTGTCGTCATCGAGCGCTCCGTGCAGGCGCAGGAGATTGCCGGGCTCACCGCGCAGGTGGAAGTGGCCCGCGCCGACGCGCGCCTCGCCCAGTCCAATCTCGATCGCGCCAAGGCGCTCGTGGCCAACGGCTTCGTGTCCAAGGCGCAGATCGATCAGCTCAGCGCAACGCGCGATGCGGCGAATGCTCGTACTAATGTCGCGGTCGCTACGCTCAATCAGGCACGTGCTCGCGTTGGCCGACTGGACGTTCGGGCGCCTGCGTCCGGCCTCGTCCTCACGCGCACAGTCGAAGCCGGGCAGATCGTGCAGAGCGGCACGGTGCTGTTCCGCGTCGCGGAGGGTGGCAGGCTCGAAGCGCAAGCGCGCCTCGACGAGGGTGCGTTGGCGAACATCCGCGTCGGCACCCGTGCGACCGTCACGCCTGCGGGTTCGACCAGAAGTTTTGAAGGGAAGGTCTGGCAGATCTCGCCCGTCATCGACGCGCAGTCGCGGCTTGGCATTGCGCGGATCGAGCTGCCCTATAATCAGTCGCTGCGTCCGGGCGGTTTCGCCACGGTTCAGATCGCGGCCGGCGACACGACGGCGCCTGTGCTGCCGGAGAGCGCCATCCAGTCGGACACGCAAGGCAGCTACGTCTATATCGTCGACGAGAAGAACAAGGTGCAGCGTCGTGCGATCAAGACCGGATCGGTTACAGCCAGCGGCGTGCCGGTCGTTTCCGGCCTTGCCGGTCAGGAGAAGGTCGTGCTCTTCGCGGCGGGCTTCCTCAATCCCGGCGAGGTGGTGAAGACCAAGATTCAGCAGTCCGGCGCGGCGCGCTGAGCGAGAAGGCAAGAGGCAACATCCGATGAGTTTCCGTAACATCTCGGCATGGTCGATCATGAACCCAGTGGTTCCGATCGTCCTGTTCCTCGGGCTCACGCTCGCCGGGCTCATCTCGTTCGCGCGGATGCAGGTCCAGAACGATCCGGACATCGAGTTCCCGGTCGTCATCGCGACGGTCGCGCAGCCGGGCGCCGCGCCGACCGAGATCGAGACGCAGATCACCAACAAGGTGGAATCCGCCGTGCGCACGATCAACGGCGTGCGCACGATCCAGTCGACCACGCAGGAAGGGTCGAGCACCGTCGTCGTCGAATTCCAGATCGGCGAGGACGTCAATCAGGCCGTTAATGAGGTCAAGAACGCGATCGACCAGATCCGCAGCGATCTGCCCGATGGCATCCTTGAACCGCAGGTCATCAAGCAGGCGACGTCGAGCGAGCCGATCGCCTATTTCGCCGTCACTGCCTCGGACATGACGATCGAGCAGCTGAGCTGGTTCGTGGACGACACGGTCGCCAAGCGGCTGCTGTCGGTAAGCGGCATGGCATCCGTGACGCGTAACGGGGGCGTGGACCGCGAGATTCGCGTCATTCTGGACCCCGCACGCATGCAGGCGCTCGGCGTCACCGCCAGCCAGGTCAACAACACCCTGCGTCAGACCAACCTCAATGCGGCCGGTGGTCGCGCGGAGCTCGGATCGAGCCGGCAGTCGGTTCGCGTTCTGGGCAACGCCGAGGATGCGTACGATCTTTCCCAGACCCAGATTTCTCTGGGCGACGGCCGCGCCGTAAAGCTGGCCGACGTCGCCACCGTCACGGACGGTTATGGCGAGTTGACCCGCATTTCCAAGATCAAGGGCAAGCAGGTCGTCAATTTCTCGATTGCCCGCGCGCGTGGCGCGTCGGACGTCTCGGTATTCGATGATGCCATGAAGCGCATGCAGGAAATCGAGAAGGAAAATCCGGGCGTTAAGTTCCTCACGTTGTTTAACAGCGTGCAGTACACCAAGGACCAGTATCACAGCTCGATCTCGGCAATGATCGAAGGAGCCGTGCTGGCCGTCGTCGTGGTGTTCATCTTCCTGCGGGACTGGCGCGCCACGGTCATTTCCGCGCTGGCCATTCCGCTGTCCGCCATCCCGACCTTCTGGATCATGGACCTGATGGGCTTCACGCTCAATTCCATGTCTTTGCTGGCTCTGGGTCTGGTCGCGGGTGTGCTTGTCGATGACGCGATCGTGGAGATCGAGAACATCGTGCGGCATATGCGCATGGGCAAGTCGGCTTATCAGGCCGCGATCGACGCGGCGGACGAAATCGGGCTGGCTGTTGTTGCGACGACATTCTCCATCGTCGCGGTTTTCCTTCCTGTCGGTCTGATGCCAGGCATTGCCGGCCAGTTCTTCAAGAATTTCGGTTTGACCGTCGTGGTGTCGGTGCTGATGAGCCTTGCCATCGCGCGCATGGTGACGCCGATGATCGCGGCCTATTTCCTGAAGCCCCACGGCCATGCCGAGCATGGCGGCGGACCGCTGATGGACCGCTATATGAAGATATTGCGCTGGTCGCTCGGCCACCGCCGCTGGATGATGCTGCTGGGCGCGCTGTCCTTCGCATTCACCATTTTCCTGTTCATCGTGATACCCAAGGAGTTCTTCCCGGTAACGAACCAGGATTTCAGCCGTATCAACATCGAGATGGTGCCCGGCACGACGATTCAGCAGACCGACGCCGTGGCCGACCGCGTGGCGGCGATTATCGAGAAAGAGCAGGAGCCGCTTACGGTCGTCACCACGGCGCGCGAAGGTAATGGCCGTCTTCTCATTACGCTGCGTCCTGATCGGAAGCGCACGTCGATCGAGTTCGAGCGCGACCTCGCGCCGCGCCTTGCGGCGATCCCCGATGCGCGCGTCACGTTCCTTGCGCAGCAGGGCGGGGGCGGCACCGGGCGCGATATCTCGATCATGCTCTCGGGGTCCGATCCGGTTCAGCTGGAAAAGGCAGCCAACACGCTCGTCGAACAGATGAAGGGCTTGAAGACGGTCGTTGCGCCGCGCCTCGCTGCCGACATGCAGCGGCCAGAGCTGATCATCAAACCGCGTCTGGATCTCGCCGCCCAACTGGGGGTGACGACATCGTCGCTCAGTCAGGCAATCCGCATTGCGACGCAGGGCGAAATCACCCAGAATACCGCGAAATTCTCGCTGTCCGACCGGCAGATCCCGATCCGGGTGATGCTGCCCGAGGCGTCGCGTCGCGACCTCTCGACCATCCAGAACTTGCCCGTGCCCACAACGATGGGTGGTTCGGTGCCGCTGAGCCGGGTAGCCGAGATCAGCTTCGGCGCCGGGCCCACCACGATCCAGCGCTATAATCAGAGCCGCCGCATATTCGTCGGCGCTGATCTCGCGCGTGGTGTCGTTAAAGGCACGGCGGATGCCGAGATCAAGGCCCTGCCGATCATGCGCAACCTGCCGACCGGCGTCACCAATGCCCCGGTTGGTCAGGACGAGTGGCAGGAAGAGATGATGCAGAACTTCATGATCGCTCTGGCGGCAGGCGTGCTGCTCGTCTTCGCGGTGCTGGTCCTGCTCTACAAGCGCTTCATGTCGCCACTTGTGAACATGGGGTCGCTGCTGCTCGCACCGCTTGGGGGGCTGCTCGCGCTGCTTCTCATCGGTCAGGCCATGTCGCTCCCCGTGTTCATCGGCATCCTCATGCTCTTCGGCATCGTCGCCAAGAACTCGATCCTGCTGATCGACTTCGCCATCGAGGAAATGGAGCGCGGCGTGCCCAGGTTCGAGGCGATCATGGAGGCGGGTCACAAGCGCGCCCAGCCGATCATCATGACCACGGTTGCGATGACGGCCGGCATGATCCCAACGGCCATCTCGCTGACGGGCGATGGCGCATGGCGCGCGCCGATGGGGACGGTGGTGATTGGTGGCCTCATCCTCTCGACCATGCTCACGCTGCTTATCGTGCCGGCGGGCTTCAGCCTGGCGGATGGCCTAGAGAAGCGGCTCGGTCCGTGGCTGCGCAAGCGGTTGCTGACCTATGATGGGACCGCGCACGGTCCGACGACGCCGGCTCACCCTGCCGAATAAGATCAAGCGCCCGCGTCCCCTCCCGAAGAGGGGCGTGGGCTCTTGCCAAGCGTCCTGTTCGCGACCATTTCAGACGGGATGACGAGAAACCAGCTCTGATGGTGCGGCTTGGGCCTGTTCAGGGAGGTGCGCGCCGGATGCGGATCGTCGCGACCGGCCTGCTCGTCATCATGGCCTGTCTTTATCTCGCGACGCGCTGGGCCGAGCCTCTGCATCCGGCAGTGGGTTTTCTTCGCGCCTTTGCCGAGGCTGCGATGGTCGGCGGCCTTGCCGACTGGTTTGCCGTGACGGCGCTGTTCCGACACCCGATGGGGCTACCGATCCCGCACACGGCAATTATTCCGCGCAATAAGGACAGGATCGGCGAGGCGCTGGCGCTGTTCCTGCGGGATAATTTTCTCACCCCCGGCGTGGTCGCGCGGCGAATGGGCCGTCTCGACGTGGCTGGCGCGGCCGGTCGCCTGCTTGCCGCCCCTTCGGTGGGAGACCAGCGCGTGCGGAGCGGCGCATCCCGCATGATCGCGGATGTGCTCGACGCGTTGGGAGACGAGCGGCTCGGCGGGATGATCAAGGGTGCGCTCGTGCAGCGGATTGGCGCGCTCAATCTGGGTCCCATGCTGGGACAGGCGCTGGAAGCCGCGATGCGGGACGGGCGCCATGCCCCCGTTATGGACGCCTTTATCAAGTGGGCGGCTCGCACGCTGGAAGCTAATGCGCCGCTCATTCACAACATGGTGCATGAGCGGGCCGGCACGATCATGCGCTGGACCGGTCTTGACGAGAAGCTGGCAGGGGCGATTGTCAACGGTCTGGACAAGCTGCTGCAGGAGGCCGCTGACGATCCGGATCATGCCCTGCGTCTGAAGGCGGAAGAAGGGCTCGCGAAGCTCGCCTGGGATCTTCAGCACGATGAAGAGATGAAAGCGCGGGTGGAGCGCGTGCGCGACGAGTTGATCGCAAACGCGGCGATGCAGCGCTGGATGGACGGCCTGTGGCAGCAGCTCCGCACGGGGATGCTCAAAGCCGCGCGGGATCCCGACGCGGCGCTGGCCGGGCGGCTGGGCGAGCTGGCTCGCCAGCTTGGGCAGACGCTGCAGGACGATCCTCGCCTCGCCACGCTGGTGAACCGCTTTTCCCGCCGGATCGTGGCGGGCACGGCGGCGCGCTATGGCGGGGGCATCGTCAAGCTGGTGAGCGAGACAGTGCGCGGCTGGGATGCGCGCACCGTGACCGATCGGTTGGAGCAGGCCGTCGGCCGCGACCTTCAATATATCCGCATCAATGGCACGCTGGTTGGCGGACTCGTCGGCGTCACACTTCACACGATCGATGTGCTGATTGGGTAATATTGCGCTTTCCTACTTGCCCCTTTTAGAGGCAGGTAAGTCGGTTCCGGATTAACCCGGTCGGGCCATCACAGAGCGCGGTTTTTTGCTCCAAGGACTGTAACCTTTAGAACCTTTCGACTGGTCCGGAAGAGGTTGACCTCAGCTGTTCTACCCGTCGCTGGCGCGCTCGATGTCGGCGCCGACGGCTTGGAGCTTCTCTTCCAGCCGCTCATAGCCGCGGTCGAGATGGTAGACGCGGTTGACCTGTGTCTCCCCCTGCGCGGCAAGCCCGGCGAGCACCAGGCTCATGGACGCGCGGAGATCCGTCGCCATCACAGGCGCGCCAGTCAGCCCGGCGACGCCGCGCACCACGGCAGTGCGGCCATTGACGGTGATGTCAGCGCCCATGCGCGCCAGCTCGGGCACATGCATGTAGCGGTTCTCGAAGATCGTCTCGGTGAGCACGCTCGCGCCGTCGGCAAGCGTGAGCATCGCCATGAACTGCGCTTGCATGTCGGTGGGGAAGGCAGGGAAGGGCGCCGTGGAGAGCGTCAGGGGCTTGAGGCGGCCATCGGCCGCGACGCGGATGCTGCCCCGCTTCTCCTCGATATGGACCCCTGCCTCGCGCAGACCGGCGAGAATGGCGTGCATGTCTTCCGCGCTGGCGCCGACCAGTTCCAGGTCGCCACCCGTAATCGCCGCAGCGCAGGCATAGCTGCCCGCTTCGATCCGGTCCGGCATGACGGCATAGGTGGCGCCGTGCAGGCGCGGCTTGCCATGGACGATCAGCGTATCGGTGCCGATACCCTCGATCTCCGCGCCCATCGCCACGAGCAGCCGGCAGAGATCGACGATCTCGGGCTCGCGCGCGGCGTTCTCAAGGCGGCTGATGCCATTGGCCAGCACGGCTGCCATCAGCGCGTTCTCAGTCGCGCCCACGGAGACGACAGGGAAGCTGTAATTACCGCCTGGCAGGCCGCCGTCCGGCGCACTCGCCTTCACATAGCCCGCCGTGATCTCGATGATTGCGCCGAAGGCTTCCAGCGCTTTGAGGTGGAGGTCGATCGGGCGGTTACCGATCGCGCAGCCGCCGGGGAGCGACACCGTCGCCTCGCCGGCGCGGGCGAGCAGCGGGCCAAGCACCAGGATGGAGGCGCGCATCTTGCGCACGATGTCATAGGGCGCGACCGTGGAGGTCACACGCCCCGCGCGCAGCGTCATCACCCGGCCGAAATCCTCGGGCCGCGCGCCCTCGATCATCGTCGAGACACCCAGCTGATTCAGCAGATGGCCGAAGCTGTCGACATCCGCGAGGCGAGGCAGGTTGCGCAGTGTTACCGGCTCGTCGGTCAGAAGCGCGCAGGGGAGCAGCGTGAGCGCGGCGTTCTTGGCGCCGGACACGGGAAGCTTTCCGGAGAGCGGCTTGCCGCCGCGGATGATGATGCGATCCATTGTCGAGCGTCATAGCTCTTCCCGTGCGTGGTGCAAGCGGGCGGCGAAAACGGATCGCCGCAGATAATATCGCTTCCGTCCTGATCCAGTTTAGTGCGCGGTTTTCCCATGAAGCCAAAAGCAGTGATCAAGCGTTATGGCCGGGAAACGATCAGAGCGCGGCGGGTGGAAAGATAGGATAACAGGTGACGAAAAGTTGTTTCGCTGCGCGTATTGGCAAACATTTGCGACTAACACCTGCTGAGGAACGCGCTTTAGAGAGGCTGGAGGAAAATCCGCGGCCGGTGCGGCGCGGACAAGTGATCCAGAGGGAGCATGAGGTCGTAAAGGAACTGTTCGTGCTCTCGCGCGGGCGACTGATGAGCTACGTCATCTTGCCTGACGGTCAGCGGCAGATATTGCGCGTGCATTTCCCTGGCGATTTCGTGGGTGCGGCGAGCACCGTCTATGGCCGGGCGCCCGAATCGCTGGTGGCCGTAACGGATGGAGAGGTTTGCCCCTTCGACAAACATGCCCTGCGCGAGCTTCTACAGGAGCACCCCCGCGTCGCTGCGCTCATGTTCGTCATATCGCAAACGGAGCGCGTGTCGCTAAACGACCGACTGGCTTCCGTGGGGCGCTCATCCGCGAAATCCCGTCTCGCGGCGTTCCTTCTCGACATGTTCGACCGGCTTCGGCTGATGGACGAAAAGCTGGTGGACAGATTCGATCTGCGACTGACGCAGGAGGAGATCGGCGATGCGCTTGGCCTGACCTCGGTCCACGTCAATCGCATGTTCCGTCAGCTTGAGGAGGAAGGGCTGATCAGCCGTGAGAATGGAGCGATCATCATCCGCGAGGAGCAGCAGCTGCGGCAGGCGGGGCACTATGTGAACCGCTATCGCGAGCTCGATATCGACTGGTTCCCCAACGGTTGAGCCGGCGGGCTCGATCAGGCGAGCAGCTCGACATCCCAATAAAGCCAGTCGTGCCAGCTCTCATGCAGATAATTGGGCGGGAAGCCGCGCCCATGTTCGAGCAGTTGCCAGCTTGTCGGGCGGATAGGGTGCTCGCGGAGCTTCATGCCTGCTTCACGCGGCGTACGTCCACCTTTCTTGAGGTTGCACGGTGCACAGGCCGTGGCAACATTCTCCCATGTGGTGCGGCCACCGGCTCGGCGCGGCACCACATGATCGAAGGTCAGGTCGCTCGGTGATCCGCAGTACTGGCAGGCGAAGCGATCCCGCAGGAAGAGATTGAACCGGGTGAACGCAGGATATTCGCTCGGCTTCACATATTGCTTGAGCGCGATCACCGATGGGATCTTCATCTCGAAGCTGGGTGAATGCACTTCCCGGTCATAGCTTGCGATGATGTCCACCCGATCCAAAAAAACCGCCTTGATGGCGGTTTGCCAGGGCCAGAGGCTCAGGGGATAATAAGAAAGGGGGGTGTAGTCCGCGTTCAACACCAGCGCCGGACAGTTTTCGGGGTGCCGTATTCGTTCGGGATGGTACATGACGCCGGTTCGTCCCCCATTTTCGTGCCCCGCTCATAACCAGGGAAGCGTGACGCCCATATGACAGCACTTCTCGTGACTCCGCGTCAAGCGCTTGTGTAAGAATGGTGCAGGTGACGCGACATGTGGTGACGCGCTTCGCCCCGAGCCCCACCGGCAGGCTGCATATCGGCCATGGCTGGTCGGCCCTGATGGCCTATGATGCTGCGCGTGAGAGCGACGGAGCCTTCCGCCTGCGCATTGAGGACATCGATGGAACGCGGAGCCGCCCCGAGCATATCGATGGCATATTGGAGGATCTTGTCTGGTTGGGGATCGACTGGGCGGGCGAACCCATCATCCAGTCCACCCGCGCATCCGCCCATCGCGCCGCGCTCGATCGCCTGATCGGGGAAGGGTTGGCCTATCCCTGCTTCTGCACACGGGCGGACATCCTCGCCCAGATCGCGGCAAGCGGTTCAGCGCCGCACGGTCCGGAAGGACCGGTCTATCCCGGCACCTGCCGCGAGATGGACCCGGCGGAGCGGCTCTGCCGGCTGGAGGAGGGGCAGGCCCATGCCTGGCGGCTGGACATGGCGCGGAGTGTGGCGCGCGTCGGCGCCTTGCGCTGGCATGACGAAGGGCGGGGCTGGATCGACGCGGAGCCAAGCGCAGCCGGCGACATCGTGCTCTCGCGCAAGGACGCGCCCGGAAGCTATCATCTGTGCGCGACGCTGGATGATGCGGAAATGGGAATCACGCTCATCGTGCGGGGGCAGGATCTCTTCGAAGCCACGCACGTCCATCGTTTGCTGCAGGCCTTGCTGGACTTGCCGACGCCGGCCTACCGGCACCACGCGCTTCTCGTCGATGCGGAAGGGCGCCGCCTTGCCAAGCGCGATGCTGCCCTGACCCTCTCCGCTCTGCGCGCACAGGGGGTCTCCGGCATTGAACTGGCCGGAGACCTGCGCGCGGGGCGGTTCCCGCTTGGAATCAGGGTCGCCTGACCTTACATCACGGCCAACCAAAGGAGAGTCCCATGGGCAATGTATTGCTCGTCATTCTGCTGATCCTCGCCATGGGTGCCACTCTCTACGCACTGGTGCGCGGCATCGTGACATTCCTCAAGACCACCGAGGAAGAGCTTAAGAACGGCGCCAATGGGCCAAGCCAGTCCAGCCTCAAGCAGAACAAGATGATGATGATGCGCATCACCTTTCAGGCAGCGGCTGTGCTCATCGTGGCTCTCATCCTGCTGATGAACAGCGGCAAGTAGGCGCCAGCCGCCTTGGTGCGCCTTAATCGCATCTACACCCGCACAGGCGACGACGGCACCACCGGCCTAGTAGACGGAAGCCGCGCGCCGAAGGACAGCGCGCGCTTGGCTGCGATCGGCGAAGTCGATGAAGCGAACAGCGCCATAGGGGTCGCTGTCGCTGCGTTGGAAGGCGGGGATGACATCGCTGCGCTATTGCAGCGGGTACAGAATGATCTGTTCGATCTTGGCGCGGACATTGCGACACCGGGCGATGATTTCACACCCTCAGAAATGGTGCTGCGAATTATCGCAGCACAGGTGACGAACCTTGAGGATGCGATAGACCGGTTCAACGCGGATCTTGAGCCCCTAAGAAGCTTCATTCTGCCAGGCGGAACAATAGCGGCCGCCCATGTGCATCTGGCGCGAGCTATTGTGCGCCGCGCGGAGCGCGCGCTCGTGACTGCGGGTAGGGAAGTTTCCATCAATCCAAATGCGACGGCCTATCTCAACCGCCTGTCGGACCTGCTGTTCGTCCTTGCCCGATGGCTCAACCGGGCCGAGGGCGACGTGCTGTGGGTGCCGGGCGGCAGCCGCTGACACTTTCCTAGGGGCAACGCACCCTGCGCACATCGTCGAGTAGCAGTTCGTCCTTGTCGGTCAGTTTGAGGGAAGACCAGCGAGACCAGCTCTCCCCTTCGCCAGTATAGTCGGCGGAAAGAGTGAGCGCGTTCGGACCGGTTTCCCGCACTGCTTTCACCCGACCCTCGCTTTCGTAGAACAGGAGACGGTCAGCACTGATCGTGACGCCCATGGTATCGCGGCGATCGTCGCAGCTCTTGCGGCTGGTCCGCCATTGCCCCCAGAATCGCGGCGGGATCTGACCGTCGGTGGCGGCTGCCAAAGGAGAGTCGGTTGCATCCGGGGCCGCAACATTCCGCGAAGCGGGGAGATCGGGAAGATCCTCGTCGATCTGTGTTACAGCATCGTTGTCACTGGCGTCGTTGGTTGCGACCTTTTCCGGCTCGCCGGAGCAGCCGGCCAGTAGCGCAATCGCAAAAACAGAAAGCCAACTCGCTCGCCTAGCCATTCACAACCGTTCCGCCATTGGGATGCAGCACCTGACCGGACATGTAGCTGCTATCCTCGCAGGCGAGAAAGAGAAAAGAGGGCGCCACTTCATTGGGCTGGCCGGGCCGGCCCATCGGGGTATCCTCGCCGAAATGGGCGAGCTTCTCCGGAGATGCGCCGCCGCACGGATTGAGCGGGGTCCAGATCGGACCCGGCGCGACGGCGTTCACGCGGATGCCGTCCCCGATAAGGTTCTCGGAGAGCGACCGGGTGAATGCAGTAATCGCGCCCTTGGTGCTCGCATAGTCCAGCAATTCCGCGCTGCCCTGATACATGGTGATGCTGGTGCAATTGATGATTGCGGACCCGGCCTTGAGATGCGGCCGTGCGGCCTGCGTCAGGAAGAACATGCCGAAGATGTTGGTCTGAAATGTCCGACGCAACTGTTCCTCGCTAATGTCGCGGATGTCCTTGTCGGGATGCTGCTCGCCTGCATTGTTGACGAGAATGTCCAGCCGGCCGAACTCGTCGATCACCTGAGAGACGGCGTCATCGCAGAACGCCCGGTCTCCCACATCGCCCGCAATGGTTATGGCGCGGCGCCCCTCGGCGATCACGATCCGCTTTGTTTGCTCAGCGTCATCATTCTCGCACAGATAGAGGATCGCGATGTCCGCTCCCTCCCGCGCGTAGAGCGCGGCCACGGCGCGCCCGATGCCACTATCCGCCCCCGTGATAAGCGCCACTTTGCCAGTCAGGCGGCCCGATCCCGGGTAACGAGGGCGCCAGTTTGGCTTTTGGTCCATTCCGCTTTCGTGCCCCGGCAGACCGTCTTCGTGGATCATGTCAGTGAAATTCTCGCTGGTCATGCGGGTCTCCTGTTTGTCGCATGTTGAGGAAACCCCTGCTGGCATGAAGTGTTGCACGGCTTCACCCGCCCATTTGCTCGGCCCAGCGCACATGATATGGCCCCGCCACGAAGGAGCATGATGTGAACGACCTGACCCAGACGCCGGAAATGCTGATTGCAACAATGGGCGCGCGCGCACGGCGGGCCGCCACGATCGTGGCGCAGGCATCAACCGCGCAGAAGGGGGAAGCGCTCAAGGCGGCGGCTGCAGCGATTCGCGTCGCGTCGGCTGAGATCATCCGGGCCAACCGTGCCGACATGGAGCGGGGCGCAGCCAACGGACTGTCGGCTGCGATGCTCGACCGGCTGAAGCTCGACGAAGCGCGAGTGGCAGCAATCGCGGACGCCGTAGCAAGCGTGGCGGCTCTGCCAGATCCGGTCGGTCAAGTGATCGACCGCAGCGAGCGGCCCAATGGCCTGAAGCTGGAGCGCGTGCGCGTTCCGCTCGGAGTGATCGGCATCATCTATGAAAGCCGCCCCAATGTGACCGCCGACGCGGCCGCGCTGGGCCTCGCCTCCGGCAATGCAGTTATCCTGCGCGGCGGATCGGAAGCGATCGAGAGCAATCGCGCGCTTCACGCCGCCATGGCTGCGGGAATTGAGGCTGCGGGCCTTCCCGCCGGCGCTGTGCAACTGGTCCCCACGACGGATCGGGCCGCCGTGGGTGCCATGCTCCGCGCAAACGAGTTTATCGACATCATCGTGCCGCGCGGCGGCAAGAGTCTGGTGGCGCGGGTCCAGGAGGAAGCGCGGGTGCCGGTGCTCGCTCACCTCGACGGCATTTGCCACACCTATGTCCATGCCGCTGCCGATCCCGAAATGGCCAAGGCGATCGTCCTTAACGCAAAGATGCGGCGCACTGGCATTTGCGGATCAATGGAAACGCTACTCATCGACCGCGCCTATGCTGATCCGGCTGGCCTCGTCACTATGCTGCTTGATGCACGCTGCGACGTGCGCGGCGACAAGGAGATTGCGGCGCTCGATCAGCGAGTGGAAGCGGTGAGCGAAAGCGACTGGGGCACCGAGTATCTGGACGCGATCGTCTCCGCGCGCATGGTCGACAGCGTGGATGAGGCGCTGGCCCATATCGCTCAATATGGCAGCCACCACACTGATGCGATCGTCACGGAGAATGCCGCTACGGCCGAGCGTTTCCTTAACGAGTGCGATAGCGCAATCGTCATGTGGAACGCGTCTAGCCAGTTCGCGGACGGGGGCGAGTTCGGCCTTGGCGCCGAGATCGGAATTTCCACCGGCCGCCTTCATGCGCGCGGGCCGGTGGCGCTGGAAGGGCTGACCACATATAAATGGCTGGTCCGTGGTACGGGTCAGACACGTCCCTAAGATCCATCCCTAAAAAGGCAGGGCAAAAATGATGCGGCAAGCAAGCAAGAGACTCTGCCTATTGGCATGCCTCGGCATATCGGGGCTGGCGCTGAGCCTTTCATCGTGCGTTCCCCCGCCAGCCGCGCCGCCCCCACCTGTTGCTCCGGCACCAGCGCCAGCCCCCGCACCGGTTCCTCCTCCGCCCGCGCCTGCGGCATGGGAGGAAGCGCCAGTGACGCCGGGCAACTGGACATATGCGAAGAGCGCAGCGGGGAGCAGCGCCACCTTTGGCTCGGTATCAACGGGTAGTCCACTCGCCCTGCGCTGCGAGACGGCAACGCGACGGGTGACGATCTCACGATCAGGCAGCGCGGTGGGAACCCCTGTGCTCGTTATTCGAACGACGTTCGGCGCAGTCTCGTGGCCTGCGACAATCGCCGCTAGCCCTCAGCCCAGGCTGGAGGCTGCGCGTCCCGCGAGTGACCCGGTGTTCGATCAGATGGCTTTCTCGCGCGGGCGCTTTGCGATCGAGGGCGGCGGGCTGCCGCGCATCATCGCGCCGGCGTGGGCCGAGGTGGCACGCGTTATAGAGGATTGCCGGGGCTGATTTCGGGGGTGTCCGCGCCTCTACGGGCAGGCCGGTTTGTGCGGACGCGAAAGTATGATTCCAAAAAAGAAAAATACAAGTCTTGATCGTGTGACGCTCCTGATTCACATTCAGGGCGTTACCGGATCAAAGGCTTCCAGCCGAACCGGTGCGCAGGCTTCAACATAGCGAAAGGAGGTGATCCGATGTCTCATGGTTCAGTAGTGAGGTCGGTCAAGTCCGTTCGGGGAACCTATAGCCGCTAAGGCTTGGGTCGCGCGAAACTCGTCGGTACGATGAGTTGACGCAGCGAAAAGACCCCGGGGGCGGCACTTCCGGCCGCTGACCATGCACGATGGGCCGTGTGGAGCTTCATGCTCCCGCGGCCCCTCTCGTTTTGGGTGTTCTGTAGATAAAAGGCGGCTTCCCGGTCACCGTGCCGCTTAGTCTAGCTTCGTATCGACCTCATGATAGAGGATCTCGTTGCGGATGCGGATGGCGCGTCCGGAGAGCCGCGTCTCCTGAATAAACGTCGCGAAACCCGAGCCGATCGAGAGCATCGATCCAATGAACAGCAACGCGATCAGGGTGCCCAGATTCACGTCCGCGAGATTGGACGCGAAAAGCAGCACGACCACGGCGCAAATAAGCAGGGCGGATAGCACCGTGAAGAAAATCGCCATGTTCACAATGCCAATACGCCGGTCGAGAATGCGAATCTCCGCAATGAGCCGCTCGTGCTCCGCGCCGACCGACGCGGGCACGAGTTTCTCGATGACGCGCGCCCGGTCGATCACGCGGGCCAGCCGGCTGGCGCAGACGTTGAGGAAGCCGGCGATGCCCGCAAGCAAGAACACCGGCGCTACGGCAAGCTGAATCGTGTGAGCAACGAGGCTGACTTCAGGCGTGGCGAGCGCCTGCAGTTCGTTCATGCCGCGCCCTTATCCGCAGGCGTGTTGATGCCCATCGATTGAAGATAGCGCTTCACATTGCGTGCCGCCTGTCGCAGGCGTTGTTCGTTCTCCACCATCGCGATGCGAACGAACCCTTCGCCGTCCTCGCCATAGCCGACGCCAGCCGCCACCGCGACCTTTGCATGGGTGAGCAACTGCTTGGAGAATTCGAGGCTGCCCATGTCCTTGAGCGCAGGCGGAAGCGGCGCCCAGCAGAACATCGATGCTTTTGATGGCGGAATGTCCCAGCCCGCACGTCCGAAGCTCTCCACCAGCACGTCGCGGCGCTTATGATAGAGCTGGCGGTTTTTCTCAACGATATCCTGCGGGCCATTGAGCGCTGCGCAGGCGGCTGCCTGAATCGGGGTGAAGGCGCCATAGTCGAGATAGCTCTTCACGCGTGTCAGCGCGGCGATGAGCTGCTTGTTGCCCACCGCGAAGCCCATGCGCCATCCGGCCATGGAGTATGTCTTGGACATGGATGTGAACTCGATCGCCACGTCCTTCGCGCCCGGCACCTGCAAGATGGAGGGTGTCGGATTTCCGTCAAAATAGAGCTCGGAATAGGCGAGGTCAGAGATGACCCACACCTTGTTTTCTTTCGCCCAGGCGACCAGCCGCTCGTAAAAGGCGAGGTCCACCGTCTCCGCCGTCGGGTTGGAGGGATAGTTGACGATGAGGATGCTCGGGCGAGGCACAGTGAAGTGCATTGCCCGCTCCAGCGCGCGGAAATAATTCTCGTCCGGCGTTGTGGGCACCGAGCGGATCGTCGCGCCCGCGATGATGAAACCGAACGTGTGGATGGGATAAGACGGGTTCGGCGCAAGCACGACGTCGCCCGGCGCAGTGATCGCGGTGGCGAGGCTGGAAAGACCCTCCTTCGATCCCATGGTGACGACGACTTCCGTCTCGGGATCGAGATCGACCCCGAAGCGCCGGGCGTAATAATTGGCCTGCGCCCTGCGCAGCCCCGGAATACCCTTGGACTGGGAATAACCATGCGCACCGGGCTTCTGGGCGACCTCGACCAGCTTGTCGATGACGTGCGCCGGGGGCGGCAGATCGGGATTGCCCATGCCGAGGTCGATAATGTCCTCACCCGCTGCGCGCGCCGCTGCCCGCATCGCATTCACTTCGGCGATGACATAGGGCGGCAGTCGCTTGATGCGGTAGAACTCTTCGGACATTTTGACCTTCACAACCTCCATGAAACGCATGCGGCGGACACTCCGCCGCCCTCGCGTGCTCTGGCATATATACCGCGCCCTTTCGCGGTGCTACGCAAAAGCAACGACAAGGACAGAGGATCGATGAACGCCAAGGCTCCGCTTTCCGCTTCTCCGCTGGAACAGATGCAGCACTGGACCCGCATCATGGGCCATATGCAGCAGCTCATCATGGAACGTAGCAGCGCGTTCGTCGCGCCCACCATGGCTCCCAAGCTGCCATCAGCCGCGCTCAATCTTGAGCGCCTCGTCGAGATCCAAGCGCGGGCGGCGAACGACGGGCTGGCGATTTGGCAGCGCTTCCTTGCCAATTCGGCTGGCGCTGCTCCGGAAACGGAGGGTTCGGTGCCTCCCAGGTCTGACCGGCGCTTTTCCGACGCGCGCTGGCACGAGCATCCGGTCTACGACCTCATTCGCCAGAGCTATTTCCTCATGTCGGACACGCTGATGGGCCTGGCGGACAGCGTGGACGGCCTCGATGCCCGTGAGAAGGACAAGCTGCGTTTCATCACTCGCAGCCTGATCGATGCGGCGAGCCCGACCAACTTTCCGCTCACCAATCCGCAGGTGATCGAGCGGACGATCGAGACCAACGGCGAAAACCTTCTCGCCGGTCTCGAGCATATGTTGAATGATCTGGAGCGGGGGCAGCTCACGCACACGGACGGCTCGGGCTTCGAGCTCGGCGTCAACGTGGCGACGACGCCCGGCAAGGTGATTCACGAGACACCGCTCTATCAGCTCATCCAGTATGAACCGACCACGGAGAAAGTGCTGGAGACGCCGCTCGTTATCTTCCCGCCGTGGATCAACCGCTTCTACATTCTCGATCTTTCGCCGCAGAAGAGCTTTGTGCGCTGGGCAGTCGATCAGGGGATCACTGTGTTCATGGTCTCCTGGAAATCGGCTGACGCGTCAATGAGCGACACGGGCTGGGACGACTATGTGCTGCGCGGCCAGATCGATGCGATCGATACGGTACGCGATCTGCTCGATGTGCCGAGCGTGCATACGATCGGTTATTGCGTGGCGGGCACGACGCTCGCGATGACGCTCGCCTATCTCGCGGCACGTGGCGAAGCGGAGAAGGTGGCGAGCGCGACCTTCCTAACGGCGCAGGTGGATTTCTCGGCTGCTGGCGATCTGTCGCTCTTCGTCGATGACGATCAGCTCGCCATGCTGGAAAGTCTCGTGACCGACGGCTTTCTGGATGGGCGTTATATGGCGGCGACCTTCAATCTGCTGCGCGGCAATGACCTCATCTGGTCCTATGTGGTGAACAATTATCTGCTCGGGCAGGATTATCCGCCATTTGACCTGCTGTTCTGGAATGGCGATACCACCAATCTCCCCGCGAAGTGGCATCGCAGCTATCTCTCGCAGCTCTATCGTGACAATCTTCTGGTGAAGCCGGGTGAGATTGCGGTGGCGGACGTTCCGCTCGACCTCTCTGCCGTGCGGACCCCGGCCTATGTGCAAGCGGGCGCGGAAGATCACATCGCGCCGGCATATAGCGTGTGGCGGATCAAGGATCATTTCTCGGGCCCGTTGCGCTTCGTGCTGGCGGGCTCCGGGCATATTGCAGGCGTGGTCAACCCGCCGGCGAGCGGGAAATATCAATACTGGACCAACGACGCGCCCGTGGACACGTTGGAAGCATTTCGTGCCGGCGCCGTCGAGAACAAGGGCAGCTGGTGGCCTGACTGGTTCGCCTGGATTGAGGCGCTCGACGACAACCGCGTTTCGGCCAAGAAAGCCCGTAAGCCCGGCAAGGGGCATGTCGCGGCGATTGAGGACGCGCCTGGTCGCTATGTAAGGGAGAGGTAGGCGCACAGCCTCCACTTTTCCTAAATCCTTGATGACATAACCCGGCCGTGACTTTTTGTTGCACTGCATCATTTTGGACTTGCAATCCTCACCCCATTTGCTATGTTGCAGTGCAGCAAAAAGGAGGACGGCATGGTAACGCCGCCCAAAAGGCAGAGACCGGCGGCTCCGCGCAGTCCGGTCAGGGCAAGAGGCGCAAAGGCGCCTGTTGCCGTCGCAGTAGAGGATCGCAAACCGGGCGTCACTGAAATTACCGCCACGGCCGCGACCAGTGATATGGGTGCCGACGCTCTTGATAAGGCGTCGCAGACTGAAGGAGCGATAGTGATGACCGACGCGATGGAAACCGCGAAGACTTATGCCGAAGAAGCCAAGGCCCGCTTCCAGGGTGCCTTCTCGGAGTTCAATGACAAGACGAAGCAGGCTGTCGAGAAGTCCAGCCGCGCGTTCGAAGAGCTGAGCGAGCTTGCCAAGGGCAATCTCGAGGCGCTCGTCGAGTCTGGCCAGATCGCCGCCAAGGGCGTCGAGACGCTGGGCCAGGACGCTGCCGAATATGGCCGCAAGTCGTTCGAGAAGACCAGCGCCACGCTCAAGAGCTTCGCGGCCGTCAAGTCGCCGGCGGAATTCTTCCAGCTGCAGAGCGAGCTTCTGAGCTCGGTTTTCGATACGGTGGCTTCTGAGAGCGCCCGGTCTAGCGAGACCATGCTGAAGCTGGCAGGCGACATCGCCAAGCCGATCAGCAACCGCGTGTCGGTGGTTTCGGACAAGATCAAGTCGCTCGCTGCCTGATCGCAGCAAGCGTCAATCAGGAATAATTTCGTGGGAACGGGCGGTTCGCTTTTGCGAGCCGCCCGTATTACGTTCAGGAATTGCACGCTCTTTGGTCTCGGCCCCTTGCCTTGAGGCACCTGAGTGCCATATTCTCTCCATCACCATGAGCGGATTAGATTGTAGCGCTATCGCGCCGTCCATGGCGGGACGGAAGGACGAGGAGGGGCCTGGCGGTCCTGGCCTGGGCATTGCCACGCGCACGCGTACGCGCACCAAAAAGCCTTCCCCTTACAAAGTGCTGATGCTCAATGACGATTACACGCCGATGGAATTCGTCGTGGATGTCCTTCAGCGCTTTTTCCGCATGGACATGGAGGAGGCCACACGCGTGATGCTCCATGTGCATCAGCGCGGTGTCGGCGTGTGTGGCGTATTCAGCTATGAAGTTGCCGAAACCAAGGTCAATCAAGTGATGGACTACGCCCGGCAGAACCAGCATCCGCTCCAGTGCACTTTGGAAAACGCCTGATTTCAGGATTGCGTAACGAAGGCAAGGGAATCGGCAGCGGCCATTGTCGCTGAGCGCTTGACCCCCTCACTGTTGCGGTGCAGCATCTGGGCATGCCAGACTCTCGACCCGTTATCACCCAGAATCCGGACATCCGTTATCTCGGGCGGCTTCTGGGAGACGTCATTCGCATCTATGGCGGCGAGCGGCTCTATCGTCAGACCGAATATATCCGTTCCGCGTCGGTTGACCGCGCGCGCGGCGTCGCATCCGCGGAGGGTGTCGATAGCGGGCTTTCCGCGCTCACGCTGGACGACACGCTCGCTTTCGTGCGCGGCTTCATGCTTTTCTCGATGCTGGCGAACCTTGCGGAGGACCGGCAGGGTATCGCTGCGGAGCCGGGCGCGGACATCGCCAGCGCCGTCACGCGGCTGGAGCGGCATGGTCTCAAGCATGAGGCGATACTGGACCTGCTGAGCCGGGCGCTTGTGGTGCCTGTGCTCACGGCTCACCCCACCGAGGTGCGCCGCAAGAGCATGATCGACCATCGCAACGTGATCGCGGAGCTTATGATGCTGCGTGATCTGGGCCGGCTGGAAACGGAGCAGGGGGAGCCGATCGACGAGGCGATCAGCCGCCAGATCGCGCTGCTTTGGCAGACCCGCCCTCTGCGTCGCGAGCGCCTGTTCGTTCAGGATGAGATCGACAACGCCCTTTCCTATTTCCGCGATATTTTCATGCCCGTGCTGCCGAGCCTCTATGCGCGGTGGGATCGGGTTCTGGGTGAACGGGTGCCGGCCTTTCTTCGGCTTGGAACCTGGATCGGTGGTGATCGGGACGGAAATCCGTTCGTTCAGGCCGATCAGTTGCGCATGGCGGTTGGCCGGGCCAGTGCCGCCGTGCTGCGCTTCTATCTGGATTCAGTGCATGAACTGGGCGCGCAGCTTTCCATTTCCAGCGAACTCGCAGCGGTGCCTTCCGGTGTCCGGGAACTGGCTGCCGCGAGCGGCGATGACAGCCCCAGCCGACGGGACGAACCCTATCGCCGGGCGCTGAGCGGCATTTATGCGCGGCTTGCGGCAACCTATCAGGCGGTCGTGGGCGCGGCGCCGCCACGGCCGTCTTCGCTGAAGGGCAAGCCTTATGCCAATGCGGAGGCCTTCCGGGATGACCTCGCGACGCTTGGACGCGGTCTTGCGATGGATGGCAACGGAGCGTTGGCGAACGGCGGCGGTATCGCTCGGCTCATTCGCGCAGTCGACATATTCGGCTTTCACCTCACAGTCCTCGACATGCGCCAGAACAGCGCCGTGCATGAGCGCGTCGTTGCCGAACTGCTGAAGGTTGGCGGCGTCGAGGAGGACTATGAAGCGCTGGACGAAGCGGCGCGGGTGTCGCTCCTCCGCCGCGAACTCGCCAATGATCGGCCGCTCGGCACGCGCTTCTCCGACTATAGCGAGGAGACGACGACGGAACTCGCCATCGTCGAAGCCGCAGCGGAGGCGCATCGGCGCTACGGCCCAGCGTGCATCACTCACTATCTCATTTCCAAGGCGGAGAGCGTCTCGGACATGTTGGAGGTGCACATCCTCCTCAAGGAAGCGGGCCTCTGGCGGGCGGCCAAAGGCGATGAGCCGCCACACGCGCCGATCATGTCCATTCCTCTTTTTGAGACAATCGCCGACCTCGAACAGGCGCCGGACATCATGTCCGCCTATTTCGCCTTGCCGGAGATCGGGGCGCTCGCCCGATCGCGCGGTCATCAGGAAGTGATGATCGGCTATTCCGACTCCAACAAGGACGGCGGCTATCTCACCTCCACATGGAGCCTGCACGAGGCCAGCAAGGCGCTGGCGCCCGTCTTTGCCGAGGCCGGCGTCGCCATGCAGCTCTTCCATGGTCGGGGCGGTGCAGTCGGGCGTGGGGGCGGATCGTCATTTCAGGCGATTCAGGCCCAGCCCGCCGGCACCGTGCAGGGCCGCATTCGCATCACCGAGCAGGGCGAGATGATCGCGGCCAAATATGGCACGCCGGAGAGTGCGCGGGTGAATCTGGAGGCGATGACCAGCGCCGCGCTGCTCGCCAGCATGGAGCCGGAGCAGCTGTCTTCAGCGGACAACGCGCGCTTTACCGAGGCGATGAGCCGCATATCGGCGGACGCGTTCAAAGCCTATCGCGCGCTCGTTTATGAGACGGAGGGCTTTCGCGACTTCTTCCGCCAGTTGACGCCGATTCAAGAAATATCGGGCCTGAAAATCGGCTCGCGCCCTGCCAGCCGCACCAAGTCCAGCCGTATCGAGGATCTGCGCGCCATTCCCTGGGTGTTCAGCTGGGCACAGGCCCGAGTGATGCTGCCGGGCTGGTATGGCGTGGGTCACGCCCTTGCCGGCTTCGAGGATCAGGCTCTGCTCGCGGAAATGGCGCAGGCCTGGCCTTTCTTCAGATCAGCGCTTGGCAATATGGAGATGGTGCTCGCCAAATCGGACCTCGGCATTGCCGAGCATTATCTCCCGCTGGTCGAGGATCAGACGCTGGGTAAGGTGCTGTTCGGACGCATCCGTGAGGGCTGGGACATGGCCCATGACAGCCTGCTGAGCGTCACTGGACAGTCCCACCTGCTGGAAAAGAGCCCGACGCTCGATACGTCGATCCGGCTGCGCCTGCCCTATATCGAACCGCTCAACCTGCTGCAGGTGGAACTGCTCAAGCGCCACCGCGCCGGGGAGGACGATCCGCGCATCCGCGAAGGCATCGAGCTTTCGATCAACGCGATTGCCACGGCGCTGCGTAACTCGGGGTGAAATCCTAAGCCTTCGTACATACATGGATCGTTCATCGCTGTCGGTGAAAGAAACATCATGCCTAGGCCGCTCCCCCGCACAGTTTTCCGGATCGCAGCGCTTCTGCTCGCGGCCGGCGGCTTCCAGGCTCACGCCCAAGCCCCCGTGCGGGCCGATGCGCACAATGGCGATGCGCAGCCCCCGCAGACCGAAGCCGCGCCGGTTACGCCTTCCTATGCGCTGACCGAGGACGAGAAGGCCGGTCGCAGGACCATCGATGTGGCGGTCTATGGCGATGATGCCTGCCCGACCACAGATGACGGCACGATCATCGTCTGCGCGCGTCGGCCCGAGGCAGAGCGCTTCCGCATACCGCCAGCCGTGCGCAAGAAGGAAGCGGAGGAGAAGGACGCACCAGCCGAACAAGGCTGGGGTAGTCGCGCGATGGCGACCGAGGCGTCGGGACGCGCTTTCCTCCCCAATAGTTGCTCGCCGATTGGCAGCAACGGCTCGACGGGCTGCACGCAGGCGATGCTGCAGCAATGGTATGCGGAGATGCGGAAAGCGGGGAAACTGGGGCCGATCTTCGGCAAATAGCCGGAGGAGCTTTTTTCGCCCGGACACGTTCCTTCTCGGACAACCGAAGACAGGAGCCGCACACCATGGCAGACGCCGCGATATTTGAAGCGCTCATCAAGGATCATGATCTACACCGCGAGCTGCTTGCGAAGATCGCGGACAGCAAGGCTGACGAAGAGCGCAAGGCTCTGTTCGAGCAGTTCCGGGTCGAAGTGACGGCTCATGCCGCAGCGGAAGAAGAAAGCCTTTATGCCACCATGCTCGCCAAGCCCGATCTTCGCGAAGAGGCGCAGCACAGTGTTGCCGAGCATAAGGAAATCGACGATTTTCTGAAAGAACTGGGCGATCTGGAGATCGGCAAGGATGCGTGGGATGCGACCTTCAAGCATATGATGAAGCGCTACCTTCATCATATCGACGAAGAGGAAGAAGAGATGTTTCCCGCTGCCGACGATGGCCTTTCAGGCGCGGACGAGAAGCGCCTCGCGGGCGTCTTCAAGCGGCGGAAGCCTGCCGAACTCAGGCAAGCGAAGGCAGAGGCCTGACCGTCAGATAAGGCCCAGCCGGGCGAGATCGCTCGCGATCTCCGCCGGGAGACTGTCGCCGGCCTCTGTGTTTGTGGCATCCGCGGGTGCATTGACCTCGCTCAGATAGCGCCAGCCCTGATGGGCGCGGCGTGGGCGGGGCGTCACCGCGATGAGCCGGGGCTCCAGCCTTATCCAATGCTTGCCATCGGGCTTTTCGGCGAACCCGATGATCGGGCTTCGCCCCACGATCATGTGTTGGTGGATCCAGTACAGCGACCCGCCGGCTAGCTCCGCCTCTCGCTTGGGCAGATAGCGTGTGGTCAGTCGCGCTTCCCCTCCGCTCCCGTGGCTCTCTAGCCAATCGCGCAGACTGTCCGCGCTTTCGGCGCCGAACGCGATCTTGGTGAGGTGAAGCGGCATTTGCGAGGACGCTCAGCCTGCCAGGCCAGCGGCAGTCGCAAGGCCCAGAAAGGCGAGAAAGCCCATCGAGTCCGTAATCATCGTTACGAAAATGGATGAAGCGACTGCCGGGTCGATATTGAAGCGATCGAAAACCAGCGGCACGGCGACGCCCGCAAGCCCGGCCGTCACGATGTTGGTCATCATTGCGGCGGCGATCACGCCGCCGAGCGCCGGATTCTGGAAAACGAGCGAGACCCCGATGCCGAGCACCAGCGCCACGGTTCCTCCGTTGAGCAAGGCCACGCGCAACTCGCGCGTGATTGTGCGGCGGGTGTTGGTGCCGGTGATCTGGTTCGTGGCGAGCGCGCGCACGGTCACGGCCATCGTCTGGCTACCGGCATTGCCGCCCACGCCCGCCACGATCGGCATGAGCGTGGCAAGCGCGACCATCTTTTCGATCGTCCCTTCGAAGATACCGATAATCGTGCTCGCGAGCAGCGCGGTCATCAGGTTGGAGAGCAGCCAGCGGACCCGCGCTTTGTAGCTCTCCACCACCGGTTCGTTGATGTCGCCTTCGCCGCCGGCACCGGACAGTCGGAGGATATCCTCGCCTGCCTCTTCCTGAATGATGTGGACGACGTCATCGACCGTAATCATGCCGACGAGCCGCCCGGACTGATCGACCACCGCTGCCGAGATCAGCGCATATTTCTGGAAGCGCAGCGCGACTTCCTCCTGATCCATATCGACCGGAATCAGGGTCTGCTCGCGCTTCATGAGATCGGAGAGCGCGATGCCGCGTGGGCAGCGCAGAACCCAGCTAAGCTGGCAGGTGCCGATCGGCCGATGGCCTGCATCGACGATGAAAATCTCCCAGAAATCGGAAGTCAGATCGCTGGAGTCCCGCAGGAAGTCGATGACTTGGCCGACCGACCAATGTTCCGGCACCGCGACCAGATCGCGCTGCATGAGGCGCCCGGCGGACTCCTCAGGGTATGAGAGCGCGCTCTCGATCGCGGCGCGATCCTCGGGGTCGAGTGCCTCGAGCACGGCCTGCTGATCGTCTTCGTCGAGATCCTCGATGATGGCGACAGCGTCATCGGTGTCGAGTTCGGCCGCGAGGTCGGCGAGCTGTTGCGGTTCCAGCGCCTCGACGACCGTGTCGCGCACATAGTCATTGAGTTCGGAGAGCACTTCCGCGCTGACCAGCGAACCCAGTGCGGCGGCCATCGCTGCACGCCGGTCCTCCGGCGCGAGCTCGATAAGGTCGGCGATGTCGGCGGGATGCAGCGGCGCCACGAGCACGCGGGCGGCTTCGTTATCCCCGGACTCGATCGCGTCGAGGACAGCGGTGACGAAGTCCGGCTTCAGCCGGTCATCTTCGTCGAGCCGGGTATTGTCCCCGGCTTCGCTGGTGGTCAGGGCGTCGGGTTCGAAGTCCTGAACAGGGTAAGGGGTGTCGTGTTCAGCCATCGCTGGTCCCCGTTCCCGTCATCAATTGCCCTGCTCATACCGTCCCCTTTCGCGCATGCGAAAACCAAAGGCAAGAGGCGCGCTGATGCGTGCGCGGGCTGGTCTGACATTGACGCTGGCCGAGCGGACGCCTACCTCGCGCCCTCGCCCTCATCCCGGCATCACAGAAAGGCAAGGCCATGGCCGACGATACCCTCACATTCACTTTGGACAGCGGCGGCGATGTCGTCATCAAGCTGCGGCCTGACCTCGCGCCCGGCCATGTCGAGCGCATTACGTCGCTGGCGAAGGACGGTTTCTACGATGGCGTTGTATTCCATCGGGTGATCCCCGGCTTCATGGCGCAGGGCGGCGACCCAACCGGCACGGGCATGGGTGGTTCCGAGCTTCCCGATCTCAAGGCCGAGTTCAACGCGCAGCCGCACGTGCGGGGCGTGTGCTCCATGGCGCGCTCGAGCAATCCGAACAGCGCCAACAGCCAGTTCTTCATCTGCTTTGACGATGCGACCTTCCTTGATCGGCAATATACCGTCTGGGGCGAAGTGACGTCGGGCATGGAGTTTGTCGATGCGCTGCCCAAGGGCGAGCCGCCCGCAACGCCCGGTAAGATCGTGAAGGCGACCGTCAATTAAGACAAACGAACATATTTTGCCTGAAACATGACATAAAGATGAACCGCAGATGAAGTGAGCGACGCATCGCTCAATCATAGTCATCTGCGGTTCAGAAACCGTTGCACTTATGCATCGGTTATCAACATGAATGACTTAATTCATGTTTGTTCAGGAACCGTTGGACCTAATTGGTCTTTTTGACTTTGCGCGGATCGCTTAGGGGGTCCGGCAACGGTGTCCAAAACCGTTCTCGAATTCACTATAAAAGGCTAATCATCATGAAGAAGATCGTTCTCGCCGCGACCGCGGCTCTCATTTTCGCGCCTATCGCAGCGCACGCGCAGGACGATGCCGCCCCACGCAAGATCGAGCCCTATGTGGGTGTGCTGGGCGGTTTCCATGACTTCGACAACGAAACCTTCAAGGGCGGCCCGCCCGCTGGCTATCGCGGCTACCTCGTCGAAGGCGTCGCTGGCGTGAATGCCAATATCGGCGGCCCGATCGTGCTCGGTGTCGAGGGTCAGGTGGCCAAGGGCTTCTCCAAGGATATCGACTGGGAGTATGGCGCTGCCGGCCGCATTGGTCTGCGCGCTGGCAAGGACAGCCTGTTCTTCGCCAAGGTCGGTTACCAGTGGACCAACTTCGCCCCGCTGGGCGTCGATAGCCGCGACTATCACGGCACTGTCTACGGTGCTGGCGTGGAGCTCTCCGCTGCTGACATGGGCCTGAGCGCGAACCGCTCGAACCTGCGTCTGCGTTTCCAGGCCGATACCCGTGGCGATTTCCACTCGGTTCGCCCGATGGCTGGTATCGTCGCCAAGTTCTGATCGGCGATCAAAGCAAAACAGAAGGGCGGTGGGAAATATTCCCGCCGCCCTTTTTGTTGCCTGCGATCAGCGTGAGAAAATTACTTGGGCGGGGCCGCCTGATTGGACGCGCCGGCCTCTTCGGCTTTCACCTGCGCTTCGATTTCGGCTGATTCGGCGTCCAGATTGCCCAACCGCTTGTCGCGCTCCTTGGCAACAGCGGCAGACCAGCTTTCCGAGCCGAGATAAGCCTTGCGCTCCTCGCGCGCCTTCGCGGTCATCTGCTGGGTGCATCCCGTAAAGCCACCGCCACCGATCGGCGTGCAACTGTCTGTTCCGGTGCGGCCGACATATTCGATCGACTTCGCCCGGCTCGCCCAACTCTGGACTTGGGGCGAATTAGGGTCTGTCCGCAATTCCGTCGGGATCCGGTAGCGATCACTATCGGGCAGTCTTGCGCAAACGACGATCTCGTCGCCCTGACTTTGCGGGCAGGGATCATCACCATAGACGATGACCTGCGTCACTTTTTCGGCCGGAGGACCAGCCGGGTTGGCGGGACTAGCCTGCGCGAAAGCCGCTGCCGGCATGAAGCCCAGCAGCAGGACAGTGAAAGGCTTGGCGCAGCGCATTGGCTTTATCCTTGTTCAAATACGTGTCGAAAATGCGATAGCGACCCTGCAGCCCATCCGAACCAGGCCGGAAAGCACAGGATAGGCCGGTGCGCGCTCTGCGCCCGCAGCCAATGCGGCGTCGCGATGCTCGACTTCTTCAGCCTGAAAATCCACGATAGCGTCGCTCAGTTCCGGGTCGGTATCGCCAAGCGCTTCCAATTGCTCGGAATAATGCCGGTCGATCTCCGTTTCGATAGCCGCCGTGCAGGCCATCGCCGCTTCCGGACCCATGATTGCACTTGCTGCGCCCAGCGCGAAACCTGCGACGTGCCAGAAGGGCTGGAGGAGGGTCGGCCGCACCTGTCGGCGGGCCATCATTGCATTGAAATGATCGAGGTGACGGTCTTCCTGCGCCGCCATATGCTCGATCTGGCGTGCCATGGGATGGCGATCCCCCAGAACGGCGAGTTGCCCGGCATAGATACGAGTCGCACCATATTCGCCTGCCTGGTCCACACGGAGCATTGCGGCGCGATCCGGCCCGGCATGGCCCGGCCTTGGGGTGTGTGTGTTCGTCATGCGGCCCTCCGCCTCAAGACCAGTACGAAAATTGCCAGAGCCCCGCTGAGCGAGAAAAGAGCGTTGAAACCGGCAAGCGAAATGCCGCCGAGCGTCCACTGGGGAACATCGCAGCGAATGAGCGGCGTGTTCATGATGCTTTCAAGCGAGATGCCGCCGCTGCTGGCCGCGCAGGTCGTCAGTCCCTCCCACCAGCCATATTCGACCCCCGCGTGAAAGACGCCGATCGCTCCGGAAGTCGCGAGGAAAAGGGCGGAGAGAAGCGTGAACACGGCGCTCATTCCGGGCGTGCGCCGCGCGGCAATCGCGCCCAGAGCGGCGACGATCGCGGCAATATGGGGCCAGCGCTGCCAGTAGCACATTTCGCACGGGTGGAGGCCGCCGAGATATTGAGATCCTATCGCGCCCCAAAGCAGCGCATTGGGAACAAGAATGGCAATAAGGCGAGCGAGCGAGAGGGTCGACATATTGATCCGAAGGCCGGGGCGGACTTAGCGCTTGCCGCCGGTCGTCGCGGACCCGGCCAGTTGCGTGGCCGGGCCAAGACGCGCCATCGTCTTCAGCGCATAATGCAACTGATAATCCTCGATTCCCTGCTTCTTGAGGTCTTCGGCGGTTGCCGAGAAGCGGGGATCGGTCTTGGCGTCCTTCTCCAGATCCTTCGCGTCGAGCTTCGCCTCGTTGATGAGGTGGCGGCGCAGATCGCTCTCGCGATATTTGGGACGCTTGGCGTAGTCGGGATCGGACAGCTGCGGCACGGCGATGTCCGGCTCTATTCCGCCTTCCTGCACGGAGCGGCCGGACGGCGTGTAATAGCGCGCCGTCGTCAGGCGAAGCGCCGTCTCCGGCGAAAGAGGGAGCAATGTTTGGACGCTACCCTTGCCGAAGCTGCGCTCGCCCATCACGATCGCGCGGTGCTGGTCCTGAAGGGCGCCGGCCACGATTTCCGAGGCGGAGGCGGAACCCGAGTCGACCAGAACGATGATCGGCAGGCCTTTGGCCTCGTCTCCGGCATGCGCAAAATAGCGCTGCGTGTCGCCACGCCCGCGCCCACGCTGAGAGACGATCTCCCCCTTCTCCAGGAAGAGATCCGAGACGGACACGGCTTCATCCAGGAGGCCACCCGGATTGGACCGCAAGTCCAGAATATAGCCGGTCGGCCGGTGGCCGAGGGACTTGTCGATGGACCGCATCGCCAGTCGCACATCCGCGCCGGTGTCGGCGGAGAAGCTGATGATATTGATGATACCGATATTGTCCTTGACCTCCCACTTCACGGGTTTGAGGTCGATGATCGCACGCGTGATGGACACGTCGAACGGCTCGTCCCGACCTTCGCGGGCGATCGTAAGCTTCACGGTTGTGCCCGGCTGGCCGCGCATCTTGTCCACCGCCTCGTTGAGCGTGCCGCCGAAGATGAGCTTGCCGTCGATATGCGTGATATAGTCGCCTGCCTTGATGCCTGCGCGATAAGCCGGCGTATCCTCGGTCGGCGCGATCACCTTCACCACGCCGTCGTCCTGCGTGACGGAGAGGCCGAGGCCGCCATAATTGCCCTCTGTCTGGGTCCGCAGGCTCTGGAAGTCCGCAGCATCCAGATAGGAGCTATGCGGATCGAGGCTGTTGAGCATCCCTTCGATCGCGCCCTTGATGAGCGCGGCGTCGTCCACCTTGTCGACATAGTCAGCCCGCACGCGCTGGAACACATCCATGAACAGGTCGAGCTGCTTGAACGTCGCGCTTTCCGTCTCCGTCACCGCCGAGGTCGAAGCAGGCACCAGCGCGATCGCACCTACGAGGGCAATGGTGCGGAGCAGGGAGCGAGGGGCGGGACGATGCATCAAGTTTCCTTCGAGGGCTGCGGCTGGCTCAGCCCTGCCGCCATAGCATGTTCCCATGCTGGGGCGCAAAGCCTTGCCAGCGAGTGAACGACATTGAAAGCGAGCGATGCCTCACAGCAGAGATCCGATATCGATCGGGCGGTCCTGTCGCCGCAGTTCGATCGTGACGCGAGGGCGGCCCGGTCCGGCCGCGCCGATGGGATCGCCTTGACGCAACTGATCGCCCACCGTCGCGCTGAGTTGCGCGGCTCCGGTGACAAGCGTCGTCCAGCCCCCGCCATGGTCCAGGATGACGATCTGGCCATAGCCCTTGAAAGGTCCGGCGAACACGATCCGGCCGGCAGCCGGAGCGACGATAGTGGCCTGCGCTGTCGTCGCGATTGTAAGGCCTTTTGCGCGGATTCCACTGGCGCTGAGTTCGCCAAAGCCGGTCACGACGTCGCCAACCACCGGCAAACGATAAGGGGGTGCCGCATCGTCGCTGCGGGAAGCGCCCTTCATGTCATCGACTGATGCGGGGAGCGTCGCGAGGTCCGGCAGGGCAGGGCGCAGGCGGGGACCGGGAAGAGTGGCCAGTTCGTCCCGCACTGTCGATGCGTCGCGCAGATCGGACATGAGATCCGTGATGTCTCGCGCCCGCTCGCCCATCGCCAGCGCCCGCTCGGCTTCCATGTCCGCGCTCTGGTGCAAATTGCGCGACGCGAGCCGGCGCTGCTGTTCGATCACCGCCAGCTCCTTTCGCCTTTCCGTCAGCGCGTCCCGCGTCCGTGAGAGGCCGAGCGCCGCCGCTTCCGCACTGGTGCGCAACTCGGCGCTTCGTGCGAGTTCCGCACGTAGTCCTTTGGTGCGGGCCATCACTTCGGGCAAAATCCGCGTCAGGATGATGCGGCGGTGGACGGCATCCGCCATGGAACCGGGCTGCACCAGCGCCATCACCGGCGAACGCCGCGCGATCTGCTGAAGGGCCGCGGTCAGGCGCACGATCGGTTCCTGCCGGGCGGCGAGCCGCCGGGTCTGCGCGCGCTGCATCCGGGCAATGATGGCGATGCGGGCCTGACCGGCACGATAATCGGCCTCCGCCTGCTGAATGCGGGCGGCGAGTGCCGCGGCGCGCTCGCGCGCCTTGTCCGCTTCCGCCACTGCCTGCCGGGCGCGCGCCTCGTAGCTTTCGCTGCGCCGCCGGGCTTCATCGCCCTGTGCCCTTGCCCGTAGCAGCGCAGCCTGCTCCTGCGCGAGGCTCGTCCCGCCCGACTGCGCGCGCAGCACTGCCGGTAGCGCTGCCACCATCGCAAGAACGCAGGCGGACAGGATGATCGGGAAGGGGCGCGTCACGCGCCTAACCTTCGCGATGATAAGGATGATTGGCAAGGATGCTGGTGGCGCGCCAGAGTTGCTCTGCGAGCATGGCGCGTGCCATCATGTGTGGCCATGTCATCGGGCCGAAGGCGAGGCGATGGGACGCAGCCGCCCGCTCCGCGTCCGAAAAGCCGTCCGCCGCGCCGATCAGGAAACGACACTCGCGGACACCGTCGTCCCGCCATTTGCCGAGGCGCTCGGCAAAGGCCATGGACGTGAACGTATCGCCGCCCTCGTCGAGCATCATGATGATCGCGGGAGATGGCGGGGGAGGTGGCGCCTTGCCGCCCTGGTCAGGCAACTCGGTGAGTTTTGTCGGCCAGCCGATCCGCTTCATATAGCGATCGAAAAGCTCGGCCTCTGGCGAGCGGCCAATGCGGCCACGCGCCACGATATGGAGCAGCACCGATTATCCTCTTCCGGTCTTGATCGATACTGGGCTGTGCGTCAGGCTTCGCCGGCGGTGGGCGTATCCGCGAAACCCCACATGCGCTCGAGATTGTAGAAGCTGCGCACTTCGGGCCGGAAAAGATGGACGATGACGTCACCGGCGTCGATCAGCACCCAGTCCGCGACAGGCAGGCCTTCCAGCCGCACGTTGCGGCCGAACTTCTGCTTGACCCGCTCGGCAAGCTTGGTCGCCATTGCCGCGACCTGACGGGAGGAGCGACCCGACGCAATCACCATATGGTCCGCGATGCTGCTCTTGCCCGCGAGAGGGATGGTCACGACTTCCTGCGCCTGATCGTCGTCAAGGCTGGCGAGGATGGCCTCATGCAGCGCGTCGGACAATGGGTCGGCAGGCAGGGGAGCCGGGCCCGCATCATTGGCGGCGCGGCGGCTGGACTGGGTCTGCATGTCGGGCAATGTCACTCCTGTGAAAATATGGCGCGACCGGTGATACCATCGCGCGGACGCGAATGGGCGAATTTCCGGTGCCATTGGGGTGCGGCCTGCCGCAGGGCGGTCGCGGATCGCGGATCGGGGCGAAAGCGCAGAAGCACGAGCGCCGGCAGTCTCCACTTCGTCCATTGTCGCGAATGGCGGGCGGCCCGGACGAACGGCCGCAACCAGATCATGGCAGGGTTACCATGGGTGAGCGCATCATATCGTGGACGGGCGATTACGGCAATGGGCATGAGTCTCGTTATGTCCCGCCACTGTTTCCACTGATGGAACTGGAGCATATTGTCTCCTCCCATCAGCCAGACAAACCGGATATGCGGGTAGCGCCGCTGCAATGCGCCGAGCGTATCGACCGTGTAGCGCGTGCCCAGTTTGCGCTCGATCGCCGTGACGCGGATCGGCGCGCGGCGTGCCTGCGCTCTTGCGCTCATCATGCGCGCGGCGAGGGGGGCCATGCCTGCACGGGGCTTGAGCGGATTGCCCGGCGAGACGAGCCACCAGACCTCGTCCAGCCCTAGCGCGTCCGCCGCGAAGAGCGAGATCGCGCGGTGACCGCCATGGGCAGGGTTGAACGACCCGCCCAGCAGCCCAACGCGTCGTGCTTTGCCCATTGGATGCATTGCGCCTAGCCCCTCGTGTCGCCGTCGATCTCGATCTCCCGGTCGAGCGCCGCCTCGACATCGGCATGTCTGGGATGGAGAGGGGCCAGCCGGAGGACGAGAAATCCGCAAATGGCGGAAATGAGGGAGCCGGCAAGAATGCCGATCTTGGCCTCTTCGACAAGGTCCGGCCGCGTCGGAAAGGCGAGGCCGCCGATAAATAGACTCATGGTGAAGCCAATGCCGCACAAAAGCGCGAGGCCGTGAACCTGCATCCAGGTTGCGCCGCGTGGCATGGCGGCGAGGCCGGTCTTCACACAAAGCCAGATCGCGCTGAAAATGCCGATCTGTTTGCCTAGAAAGAGGCCAAGGGCGATGCCGAGCGGCAAACGGTGAGTGAGAGCGCCCATCCCTTCCGGTCCAAGCGCGACGCCCGCATTGGCGAAGCCGAAGAGGGGCACGATCAGATAGGCGCTCCACGGATGAAGCGCGTGTTCCAGCCGGTGCAGAGGACTCTCGACTGCGTCCGGGGCGCCGGGCGTGACACGAATGGGAATGGCAAATGCGGCGACGACACCGGCGATCGTGGCGTGGACGCCCGATAGCAGCACGAAGAACCACAAGGCGACCGCCGCGCCGAGATAGGGCCAGAGCCGGTCTATGCCCAGCCTGTTCATCGCCATCATGCCACCGAAGATCAGCGCTGCAGCTAGAAGCGCCGCGCCACTAATATCGGAGGTATAGGCCAGGGCGATGATCGCGACCGCGCCCATGTCATCGACGATGGCGATCGTGGTCAGGAGCAGCTTGAGCGAGAGCGGTGCCCGGTTGCCGAGGAGCGCGAGCACACCGATCGCGAAGGCGATGTCTGTCGCAGCCGGAATGGCCCAGCCTGCGGCAAGATCGAAATGCAACCGGGTGACGAACAGAAAGGCGATTGCAGGCACGGCCATTCCCGCGAGCGCCGCGATCATTGGGAGAATCCGCTGGTCCCAGCTGGAAAGGCGTCCGTCCAGCCATTCCCGCTTTATCTCCAGCCCGACGACGAAGAAGAAAATCGCCATCAATCCGTCGTTGATCCACAGATGCGGCGTCATTTCCCCGAGCTTGGCCGAGAGCATATGGCCCAGCGGCAAGTGGAGCAGATCATGATAATATTGCTCTGCGCCCGGCACCCCGTTCACCAGAATGAGGGCGAGAGCCGAGGCGGCGATGAGCAGCGCCCCGCCGCCCGCCTCGCCGCGCAGAAACTGCCTCAGCACAGACGGGGCGTTTGACAGGCTCAGGCCAGCGTCATGCGCCTTGGACATGCCTCCGGTTAGGGACGCCAGTCGGACAGGTCAAACGCAACCGACTGAGTTCTTAACGCTCTTGCCCGAATCGTTTCGGTATGGCGCTATTACCCCGCGCAGTCTTTTTAAGATTCGCACCCGGGGGGAATCTGTGCTGACTGTTCTGGCATTCGTTCGAGACGAATTGCTGTTGTTTGCCGCTGTTGGCCTGCTGGCTGGCGGTCTCGACGACTTGTGCGTCGATCTCATCTATATCGTTCGCCGGCTTTGGCGCCGCATCGCCATATATAGTCGCTTTCCAAAGATGACGACAGAGGGTCTTCCGCCTGTCGGCAGCATTGGCCCGGTCGCGGTCTTCGTGCCTGCATGGGATGAATCGGCGGTGATCGGCCAGATGGTGCGCGGATGCATGAAAGCGTGGGGAGGAGAGGACGTCCATCTCTTCATCGGCGTCTATCCCAATGACAAGCCGACCATCGCCGCGATTGCGCAAGCTCTTTCAGAGGGCTGGAGCGACCATGTGACGGTGGTAATCAATGGGCGGCCCGGCCCCACGACCAAGGCGGATGCGCTCAACTGCTGCTGGCGCGCAATGCTTCGCTGGGAAAAGGATGAAAAGCGCCGGATGCGGGCGGTCGTCCTCCACGATGCCGAAGATGTGGTGCACCCGGATTCCATTCGGCTGATCGGCTGGCTAGCCGAGCGCTTTTCTCTCGTGCAATTGCCAGTGCTGCCGCTGGTCGCCTCCGGCTCGCGCTGGATATCGGGCCATTATTGTGACGAGTTCGCGGAGGCGCATGGCAAGGCCCTGCTGGTACGAGAGGCGCTGGGGGCTTCCATGCCATCGGCGGGGGTCGGCTGCGGTTTTTCGCGGAGCGTGATGGGGGAGGTCGCCCGCCGGCGAGACGGTAGCCCCTTCGATGAATCGAGCCTCACGGAGGATTACGAACTGGGGCTGCGTATCTCGGAGATGGGCGGCCGGGGCATTCTCGTGCGCATGCGCGACGCGCGCGGCGCGCTGATCGCCACCCAGGAATATTTCCCGGATACGCTGTCCGCCGCGGTCAAACAGAAGGCTCGCTGGACTGTCGGCATCGCGCTGGCGGGCTGGGATCGCCTAGGATGGAGCGGGGGACTGGGCGAAACCTGGATGCGCTTGCGGGATCGCAGGGCGACCCTTGCCGCGATCGTGCTGCTGGCCGCCTATGCCGGAATGCTGCTGACAGCTGGGCTCTGGATGATCGAAGGGCTTGCTCTTATCTCGCTTCCGCCGCTCCCCCCCGCGCTTACGTTTCTGCTCGGCCTGAACGCCGCGCTGCTCGTTTGGCGGCTTTCGGTTCGGGCTTGTTTCGTGTGGGAGGCCTATGGCCCTGCCGAGGCGCTGCGCTCAGTGCCGCGCACTTTCGTGGCGAACATCGTCCAGATGCTTGCCGCGCGCCGGGCTCTCATCATCTACCTCCGTCATCTGCGGGGCGAGAAGCTGGTTTGGGATAAAACCGCACACCGCTTCCCCGATCAGGCCACGGTCGCATGAGCACAGCGGTCCTTGCTCCCGTGCGAAGCGGCCGTCCGCTGCGCTTCCTCTGGCAGATTGTCGGTGGATGGGCCGCGTCCCGGCTCCTCCTCCTCATGGTTCCGCTGATATGGGTTCGCGCTGAAGGGGCGCCTGCCACCTTCGCTACCGTTGAAGCAGTCTTTCCCATAGCGGAGGTGATGGCTGCACCGCTGGAAATGGGACGCTCAGCCAAGGCACGGATCGGCGACATGCTTCCCGCGATCGCGTCTTCCATCTCGTCCGAGGCAGCCGCACTCTCGTCGGAGCAGGGGGGCGGGGGACTCGGAAGCGGTTTTCCGGGCAGTGCGCTCGCCTATAATCTGGGTTTTATCGACGAGGCGCCCAGCCTTGGCCAGACAGCACTTGCCCGGTTCGCGCCCGGCACCCGGCGGCAGCCGGTGGAGACAGCCATTCCGGCCCAACAGGGCGAACAGAATCGTTGGCGCGGCTCAGCATGGGTGCTGTGGCGCCCCGGCGGCGGTGAGACGGCAGCGGCGGCGGGTAGCCAACTCGGTGGCTCGCAAGCCGGCGCCCGGCTCGACTACGCAATCGGGCAGGTCGCGGGCGGCGACTTCGGCGCTTACGGCAGATTGAGCGCCGCGATGGGGACGCCTCATGCTGGTGAGGGTGCGCTCGGCCTGGCGTGGCGTCCATCGCACAGCGTGCCCGCAACCCTCGCCGTCGAGCGGCGGCAGCGCCTGAGTGCCGGGGGGCGGAGCGCGATGGCTGCCTACGTTGCCGGTGGCCTCAATCCCACTTCGTTGGGGCGAGGAATGGAACTGGAAGGATATGGGCAGGCCGGCATCGTCGGCTTCGCGCATCCGGACGCCTTCGTCGATGGCAAGATCAGCGTGACGCGCCAACTGACGCGAAAGCAGGCCGCGCGGGACATCGCGGTCGGCGCCAGCCTGTCGGGCGGTGCGCAGCCCGGCGCCTCCCGGCTGGACGTCGGGCCGGAGGTCCGCGTCCGCCTGCCTCTGGGCAAAGGGCATGCGCGTCTCTCGGCAGAGTGGCGGGAGCGCGTTGCAGGACATGCGCGGCCCGGTTCCGGCCCTGCCTTCACGCTCATCGGCGAATTTTAGCGCCTTCGCCTTCCCCGGGCCTTTTTGCCGCCACGGAATGCGGGTAGGCGAGGCGGACCATGGATATCTACCTGCCGATTGCAAACCTGCCGGTGAATGCGTTCGTCATTGTGGCGCTCGGCGGGCTTGTCGGGCTGCTTTCAGGCATGTTCGGCGTGGGAGGCGGGTTTTTGACGACGCCCTTGCTCATTTTCTATGGAATTCCGCCCACGGTCGCCGCCGCCTCCGCCGCCACGCAGGTGACGGGCGCCAGCGTATCGGGCGTGGTCTCTCATCTTCAGCGCAAGACGGTCGATCTGGAGATGGGCGCGGTGATGGTGGTGGGAGGCATTATCGGTGCGCTTCTCGGGGCGCTGATCTTCGCGATGCTTCAGCGACTGGGGCAAATCGATACCGTCATCGCAATGCTGTACGTCGTCATGCTTGGCTCGATTGGCCTGCTTATGGCGCGCGAGTCGCTGCAGGCGCTTATCGCCGCGCGCCGGGGCGCTCCCGTTCCCGCCCGTAAACGCCGGCATCATCCGCTGGTCGCCGCATTGCCCATGCGGTGGAGATTTTATCGCTCGGGCCTTTATATTTCACCGCTCGCCCCGCTCCTGCTGGGTGTGCTCTCTGGCATCGTGACGATGCTCATGGGGATTGGCGGCGGCTTCGTTCTCGTGCCGGCGATGCTTTACGTGCTGGGTATGACCACGCAGGTCGTCATCGGCACGTCCCTCTTCCAGATCATATTCGTCACCATGGCGACGACGCTCGTCCATAGCGTCACGACACGCGCGGTCGATCTCGTGCTTGCTTTTCTCCTGCTCATCGGTTCGGTCGTCGGCGCGCAGGTGGGGGGACGGATTTCTATGAAGGTCCCGTCCGAATATCTGCGGATCGTCCTGGCGGTCATCGTCCTCATCGTCGCGATCCGCATGGCGCTCGGTCTCGGCTGGCGGCCCGACGAGATATACACGGTGGCCTTGGGGTGAGGCGGCTCGCGCTTGCCTTGCTGCTTGCTTTCGTGCCCGCGCTGGTCGGCGCGACGGGCGCGCAGCCTGTGCTGGTGCCGGACGTCTCCCAGCGGGAAATCGAGATCCGCTACAGCTTTTCCGGCGCTGAGCTGCTGCTTTTCGGCGCGATTCTCTATCCTGGCGGACGCCTGCCGGACAAGCCGGCGAACATCGTCGTCGTGCTCAAGGGGCCGAGTCAGCCCATCGTCATGCGCGAGAAGCAGAAGATCGCCGGCATCTGGGTCAATGCGGACAGCGCCAGTTTCCGCTCGGCGCCGAGCTTCTATGCCTATGCGTCCTCCCGGCCGCTGAAGGAACTGGTCGACGAGCGCACCGCCGCCATTTACGAGCTGGGCCTCGACAATCTGCAGCTTTCCCCCGCCTCGCTCAACAATACTGCCGAGATCAGCCGTTTCGCCGCTGGCCTCAACGATCTGCGCCGGCGCAGCGGGCTCTATGTCGAGCAGCCCGGCACCGTGGAGATCAGCGACGGCGTGCTCTACCGCGCCCGGCTGCCGCTCTCGGCCCGTGTGGTCGTGGGGACGTACACCGCCGAGACGTTCCTTGTGCAGGATGGGCGCGTGGTGGCGGCGGCGGTGCGGGAGATCGAGGTTCGCAAGTCCGGCTTCGAGCGCGTAATGGGCACGTTCGCGGAAGATTACGGATTTCTCTATGGCATCGTCGCCGTCCTGCTCGCGCTGGGCATGGGCGGCATTGCGGGACTGGTTGCCCGCCGCCTCTAGCAGCACTTTATTTACTCGTGCGCGCTACTTCCGGCCTGATTGGCCAGGGAGACTATGGCGCTGTGAACTTCATGACCGGCCAGTTGGGGGGTGTCGAACTCCCTCAGGCGCAGGACGCCTCGCTCCGGCGGGCTGCCGAACTCGTCTTCGGCGTCGTCTCCAGTCTCGTGGGCGGCAGCGCGCGCGTTTTGCTGGATATTGCCGGTATGGAGCGCCTTGCGGGCAACGAAGATCCCATCCTCGCAATGGCGGGCAATGTCGGCAGCCAGATCAAGCTGCGGGTCGGCAACAGCTGGATCGTCGCGACCGTTCGCACGCTGGCCCTCGATGATCGCACCGCGCGCCATCTGCTCGCCGATATCGACTTTCTGGGCGAGGGGGATCAGGAGCGCCTGACCGGCCGCATCTTCAACTTCCGGCGCGGCGTCACGCGCTTTCCGCTGCCGGGGACCGAAGTGCTCCCTGTTTCTACGGCGGACATGCAGGAGATCTACGCCTCGCATGACCGCGCCCGTATCGAGATCGGCACGGTCTATCCCACCGAGAAAACCCGCGCTGCTCTCCATGTCGACGCTCTGCTGGGCAAGCACTTCGCTCTTCTGGGCTCGACCGGCACGGGCAAGTCCACCGCGACAGCGCTGATCCTTCACCGCATCTGCGATCTGTCGCCGCAGGGTCACATCGTCATGGTCGATCCGCACGGCGAATATGGCGCTGCCTTCGCGAATAACGGCGAGGTCTATGACGCCGGCAATCTCGAGCTGCCTTATTGGCTGATGAATTTCGAGGAGCATTGCGAAGTGTTCGTCACGTCGCATGGCCCGGAACGCGCGCAGGATTGCGATATTCTCGCCAAGTGCCTGCTTGCCGCGCGGTCCCGAAACCGCCTCGCCGAGGGACTGGGCAGGCTGACCGTCGACTCGCCCGTGCCCTATCTGCTGTCCGACCTCTCCGCGATCCTCGCCAACGAGATGGGCAAGCTGGAGAAGAGCACGAGCACGCTGCCTTATCTGCGCCTGCGCACCCGGCTGGATGAGATTAAAGCCGATCCTCGATACAGCTTCATGTTCTCAGGCATGCTGGTGGCGGACTCGATGCAGTCCTTCCTGTCCAAGATTTTCCGCCTGCCCGCGGAGGGCCGCCCAATCTCGATTATCGATACGTCCAGCATGCCGTCGGAAATCACGCATGTGGTCGTCTCGGTGCTGGCGCGCTTGATCTTCGATTTCGCGATCTGGTCGCGCGGCGAAGAACAGAAACCGATCCTGCTCGTGTGCGAGGAAGCGCATCGCTACATTCCGGCGAACACGGCCGGGGAAGGCCAGTCGGTTCGTCGCATTCTGGAGCGGATCGCGAAGGAAGGCCGCAAATACGGCGTTTCGCTGGGCCTCATCACGCAGCGTCCGTCCGACCTTGCCGAGGGCGTCCTTTCCCAATGCGGCACCATTCTGGCGATGCGCCTCAACAACGAGCGCGATCAGATGTTCGTGAAGGGCGCAATGCCGGAGGGGTCGCGCGGTTTCCTCGACGCCATCCCGGCGCTGCGCAATCGCGAATGCATCGTATGCGGCGAAGGCGTGTCGATCCCCGTGCGCGTCGGCTTTGACGATCTCGAACCCGCGCGCAGGCCGGCATCGGCCGATCCGGTTTTCACCGAGTTGTGGCGCCGGTCAGGCGGCGAGGGCGAGATGATCGAGCGGACGATCAATCGCTGGCGCAGTCAGGGGCGGTAAAAGCAACGCCCCAGTCAGATCGCCGTCAGCGCTGGATGTCTTGCGCTCAGCCCGTCGGCTTCATCCGCCCGGCCGGCTCCGTCTCCGCATTCACGGCGTCCTTGCATTCCTCGTCTTCCGGCAGGATCATCGGCCTCTGCTTGCGCCAGCCGCCCTTGAGGTAAACGAGCGCTGCCATGCTGGCCGCGGCGAATGATCCCACGGGCATGCTCACCCACAGCGCGTCCGCGCCCAGCCAACCGTAGGCGAGAAAGTAGAAACCGAGCCGCACCGGGAACATGGCGATGATGAGGATGATGAGCGGCCACACGACCACGCCGTTGGCCCGCATCACACCGAAAAGCACCATCGATATGCCGAAGATGATGAAGGACCAGCTTGCGAGGAACTGGATGTGCCGGGCAATCTCGATCGCGGGGCTGCCGCCGCCCAGAAACAGCGCGAGGAGCGGGCGGTCGGCAATCAGGATGAGCGCCACCATCACTCCGGTAATGGCGAGGTGGAAGAGGATGCCGGTCCGCGCGATGCGACTCACCCGGTCCCACAGCCCCGCGCCTACATTCTGCGCGGCCATCGCGCTCACTGCCCCGCCGATCGCCATCGCGGGCATCTGCACATAGGTCCAGAGCTGCTGCGCGGCGCCATAGGCAGCAGTCGTCAGCGTTCCTTCCCGGTTGACGAGGCCAACGAGGATAAGTCCGGCCGTCGAAATGACGATCATTTGCAGCCCCATGGGCAGGCCCTTGCCCACCAGCAGGCGGATATCCGCCACGCTGGGTAAAAGGGTGCGCAGTTCCGCGCCGCGCAGCCGCAGCGGCAGGTCACGCGCATAGATATAAATGAGCAGGGCAACGAGGCTCGCATAGTTGGCAATGGCCGTCGCGAAGGCGGAGCCCGCGATGCCCATGCGCGGGGCGGGGCCGAGGCCGAGGATGAAGACGGGGTTGAGCCCGGCATCGAGAATGCAGGCGACGATCATGAACCAGAGCGGCGTCATAGCGTCGCCCGATCCACGCAGGCCCATCATCAGCATCACCAGCAGCAGCATGCCGGGCATGGCGAGGAAAATGATGCGCAGATAGGCGAGTGCCAGCGGAAACGCCTCGGGCGGCGTCGCAAGCATCGTGAGGATCCGTGGCGCCCCAAACCAGCCGAGCGTGGCGATCAGCACGGAGAGGAACAGGCAGAAACCGACCGAGGCGCCGAAGGCATGGCGCGCAGCCGTAATATCGCGCCGGCCCATGGCCTGTCCCACCATCACCGTCGCTGCCATGCCGAAGCCGAACACGGCGGAGAACATCAGGAACATGATGATGTTGGCGTTGGCCGTGGCGGCGAGCGCGTCTTCTCCCAGAAAGCGCCCGATCCATATGGCATTGATCGAGCCGTTCAGGGACTGGAGAATGTTCGAGGCGAGCGTGGGCAGCGAGAAGAGCAGAAGCGTCTTCCCGATCGGCCCCTGCGTCAGGTCCCTCTGTCCCGGCCCCCGGCCGGTCGGATTTGCCGAACCAGCCATCGCCGCCTTTATCCCAGCCGAGCCATCGCCGCACCGAGCCGCTCGGCCTCGGCGGATTTCTCGGCATGGTCGGCGCGGGCCTTCTCCACGGCGTCGGGCTTGGCCTTCTCGACGAACGCGGGATTGGAGAGGCGCCCGGCGAGTGACTTGGCTTCCTTGTCCGCCGCATCGCGCGCTTTGGCGAGACGCGCCTTCTCCGCCGCGATGTCGATCACACCTTCGAGGGGGAGCACGAATGTCGCTTCATCCACCACGATCTGTGCGGCACCGCCGCTCACGGTCTCGTCGAAACGCCACTCTTCGATCCGCGACAGGCGGGAAAGCGACGACCCCAGCCGTTCGATACGAGCACGGGTCTGGGCCGAAGCGTCATTGATTATGGCGCTAAGCTTCGCTCCGGGCGGCACGCCGAGTTCAGAGCGCGCGGCGCGCACTTCGCTCACCAGCCGGATCAGCCAGTCGATCTCGGCTTTCGCGTGAACGTCGACCTGCGCCTGCGGCTCAGGCCACTTCGCTACGATCAGCTCATAGGGGCGCTCGCCTTGCGCGCTCCAAAGCTCCTCGGTGATGAATGGCATGAACGGGTGGAGCATGACGAGGATCTGGTCGATCACCCAGCCTGCGACCAACTTGGTCTCGGCATCCATCTCGCCCTTCTCGCCATCCACGAAGGCTGGCTTCACCAGTTCCAGATACCAGTCGCAGAAGCGATCCCACACGAAGCGGTAGATGGCGCTTGCTGCCGCGTCGAAGCGCAGGTCCGCCATTGCCTTGTCGAGCGCGCCGAGCGTCTCGATCACTTCGCCGATGATCCACTTGTTGACCGCAAGCGTCGCGGTGGGCGCGGCCAGTGTGGTGCTGGCGCCGATCCCATTGGCCTGCGCGAAGCGGACGGCATTCCAGAGCTTGGTCGCGAAGTTGCGGTATCCCTCGACCCGCTTCTCGTCCATCTTCACGTCGCGGCCCTGGCTCTCCATCGCGGCCATGAAGAAGCGCAGCGCATCCGCGCCATATTGGTCGATCAGGCCGAGCGGATCGACGACATTGCCCTTGGACTTGGACATTTTCTGGCCATCGGCGGCACGCACCAATCCATGCAGGTACAGCCGCTTCCAGGGCACATCCTTCATGAAGTGGATGCCCTGCATCGCCATGCGCGCATCCCAGAAGAAGAGGATGTCGAAACCTGAGATCAGCAGATCGTTGGGATAGTGCTTGGCGACCAGGTTGCTCTTTTCCGGCCAACCCAAGGTCGCGAAGGGCCAGAGCGCGGACGAGAACCATGTGTCGAGCACGTCTTCGTCGCGGGTTAGCTTGCGGTTGCCCGCCTGCGCCTGTGCTTCCTCCTCGGTTTCGGCGACAAAGACGTTACCGTCTTCGTCGAACCATGCCGGAATACGGTGGCCCCACCACAATTGCCGGGAGACGCACCAGGGCTGGATGTTCTCCATCCAGTTGAAGTAAGTCTTTTCCCACGTCTTGGGCACGATCTCGATCGCGCCGGACTTCACGGCCTCGATCGCGGGCTGAGCCAGCGTTGCGGCATCGACATACCACTGGTCGGTCAGCCATGGTTCGATGACCACGCCGCCGCGATCGCCATAAGGCGTCTGGATCGTGCGGGGCTCGGCTTCATGCGCGGTCTCATCACCCTCCTTGTCCCTGGTGACATGAGGGATGAGGAAGCCAAGCGCCTTCATCTGCGCGACGACTTGGCTGCGCGCCTCGAATCGCCCGACGCCGAGATACTCGTCCGGAATCAGCCCGTCGGCAGTCTGCACGACGTTCGCCTCGGCATCGAACATGTTGAGCATATCGCCCGCCGCGATGCCGGCACGCCGACCCACCTCGAAATCGTTGAAGTCGTGCCCCGGCGTGATTTTCACTGCGCCCGATCCCAGTTCTGGGTCGGCATGGTCATCCGCGACGATCGGCACGCGGCGACCGGTAATCGGCAGCGTCACATACTTTCCGATCACGCTCTGGTAGCGCGCGTCCTCGGGGTTCACGGCGACGGCCATATCGGCCAGCATCGTCTCGGGCCGGGTCGTTGCGACCTCGATATAGTCGCGGCCTTCCATACCGGGGCCATCCAGCGTCACGCCGTCTGCCAGCGGGTAACGGAAATGCCAGAAACCGCCCTGCACTTCGCGGGTCTCGACCTCCAGATCGCTGATCGCGGTCTTGAGCTTGGGGTCCCAGTTCACCAGCCGCTTGTCGCGATAGATGAGGCCCTGATTATACAGGTCGACGAAGACCTTTACGACCGCCTTGGTGAAGTGCGGGTCCATCGTAAACTGCTCGCGGCTCCAGTCCATCGAACAGCCCAGACGCCGCAGCTGGCCGGTGATCGTGCCGCCGCTCTCGCGCTTCCACTCCCAGACCTTCTCGACGAATCCTTCGCGGGTATAGTTGGTCCGCTTGTCCTGCTGCGCTTCCATCTGTCGCTCGACAACCATCTGCGTGGCGATGCCCGCATGGTCCGTGCCGACCACCCAAAGTGCGTCTTTTCCGCGCAGTCGCTCATAGCGGATGACGACATCCTGCAATGTGTTGTCGAGAGCGTGCCCGATGTGCAGCGACCCGGTGACGTTGGGCGGCGGATTCACGATGGTGAAGGGCGCGGCATCGGGCCGCGCGGGGCGGAACAGGCCGCCCTTTTCCCAATGGGCATACCATTTCGCTTCAATGGCGGCGGGATCGAAAGTCTTGGAAAGCTCGGACATGGGGCAAGGCCCTTAAAGTTTCTTGTGCGGGCGCGCCAGCCAAAGCGGCGGCACGACGGCGCAAGGTGAAATTAAGTGATGGAGCAGGGTCGCACGAGCGACCGCGATACAGCGTGAAGCCAGTTCCTGCCGGACTGCTTGGCTCAGGCGGCAGCCCGGCCTTTATACTCGGCCGGTGATCTTCTCGATCTCGCGCTTCACCATGGTTTCCACAAGTCCGGGAAGATTGGCGTCGAGCCACTCCTTGAGCATCGGCCGCAGCATCTCCTGCACCAGCCCTTCAAGTGTGTTCGATGGCGCATCCGCAGGCTTGATGAGCAAAGACGAGAGGCTGGAAAGCGCCTCCCTTACGGCCGCGGCGCTACTGTCCGAGATAACGGCAGGAGCGGCGTCAACCGACACCTCAGACGCCGCGCCGATTTCGGCAGTCGTGGCGTTCCTCGGCGGCTTCACCATGACTTCGCTCTCCTCGACTTCCGGCTTCTCTACGACAGGAAAGAGCGCAACGTTGGCGTTCGTTTCCCCGGCATCCGCGGAGCTGTCATCCGGCACAATGGCGTCGGTCAACTCCAGAATCTGGTCGTCTTCAGCTATCTCAGGTGTCGGCACGGATCTGATGACGGGTTTGCGCCGCGGCGGACGCGGCATTCCGGCCGCGCGCGCGTTGTCTTCATCCGCAATGATCCGCTTTATGGAGGAGAGAATCTCCTCCATCGACTGGTCGTTAGACAGCGCGCCCATGATTTTCCCCGGCAATCAAGGATTCGTAACGGGCGCTACTGTCGCGTTTTGAGCTGGTGAGTCAACGGTCCTTGATGAAACCGGCTTTGGAGCGGGATCATCCGCCCAGTCGTTCCATTTGCCCTTCACGCGTTCGTAGTTGACGACCGGGTCATAAAGAGACCCGCCATCGAGGCCGAGATCCGTGGCCTCGACCTGGCCCATAGCCGCGAGCAGGGAAAAGCCGGCCACATAGGAATTGCGCTGTGCGGTGACGTGCTGGACGCGCGCAGTGAATGCCTCGCGCTCGGCGTCGAGAATGTCGAGGATGGTCCGCGAACCCACGGTGTTCTCAGCGCGCACACCCTCCAATGATAGCTCTGCTGCTGAGACGGCGACGCGCGTCGATTCGATGATCGTGTTGCTCGCTTTCCAGCTCGCGTAGAAGGCGCGCGTCTGCGCGACGAGATCGCGCTCGCTTGCCGTTTCCTGCTCCATCGCCTGCGACTCGAGCGCCTGATTGCGCCGGACCTGAGCGCTTGGCCGTCCGCCCTGATAAAGCGGCAGGGCCAGCGTTGCGCCCACGGTCAGGTTTTCGCCATAGTTCTGGAAGCCCGCAGCAGCAGGGGTTGAGCCGAAGTCCGTCGTATGGCGGCCATTGCCAACCACAGATATCGTGGGAAGGCGCGCGCCCTTCGCGACGCGCACGTCATAAGCGGCGGCCTCGCGGGCCTTGCGCGCGGCTGCAAGGTCCGGGTTATTGGCGATAGCGACGTCCACTGCATCATCTGGTGATCCCGGCAGGCCGGGGAGGACAGGGGGCTGCTGAAGGTCGACAGGGGCGTGACCGACGAGCTGGGTATAGCGTTCACGCGACGCGATGAGGTTCGAGCGGGCCGTTTCCAGATCGCCCCGGGCGATGGCGAGCCGCGAATCGGACTGGGCAACGTCCGTGCGGGTAAGATCGCCGACCTCGAAGCGATCACGCGTGGCGCGCAAATTCACTTCGAGGATATTCACGTTGTTCTCGCTCAGGCCTACAATCGCCTGATCGCGGATCACGTCCATGTAGGCAGCGACGACCTGCGAAAACACAGTGAGCTCCGTGCCCCGCAGCGTGAATTGCCCCGCCTCGACGCGCGTCTTGGCGGCGTTGATGCTGTTTCTTACCGTGCCTCCCGAATAGACCGGCGTGGACAAGCCGAGCTGGACGACGCCGGTATGCTCGGCCTGAAAAGGATTCGCCGGGCGCAGATAGGCGTTGTCAGTATACTGTCCCTGAAGCTGCGCACTCGGGCGCCCGGCCGCCTTAGCCAACGGTACGGTCTCATCGGTCGCGCGCTGGCCCGATCGCGCCGCATTCAATGTAGGATTGTCGCGATATGCGGCTGCGAGCGCTTCCTGCAGCGTTTCGGCGCTGGCGGGCTGTGCCGCGCTGGCGAGCAGCATGGCGCCCAGTGCCGCCCGGGTGAGGAAGGAAGCACGCATGACTTGCACGGTCCGTTCGATCAAAAAGTGAAGCTTTTGGGAGCCGCAAAACCCGGAAGGATCACGGCTTCGGCATCCAGAAATGGCACTGCACCAAAGCCGCCGGCGCTGCGCGTGCCCGAACACAGTCTGGTTACGCCGCGATCGACGCGGCCAAAGACAGCGCGTCCACCGATCTTGAGCTGGTCCGCCAAGCCGCTCGGGAAGGCCTCTATCGCACCGTCCACCAGAATCACGTCATAAGGTGCGCCCTGCGGAAAGCCGCCCGCCAAATCTGCTTTCTCGACCGTTACGCCCGCCTGGCCGCTGAGCGCCGAGGCGGCCATTTCCGCCAGACGCTCGTCGGACTCGACCGCGACAACGTTCGCGCCAAGTTCGGCCAGCAGCGCAGCGGCATAGCCGGTTGCGCCACCAATCAGCAGCACGTTCTCGCCTTTTCGCACCTGCGCTGCAACGATGAGCCGCGCAGTGGCGAGCGGGGCGTTGAGGGCGCGCGCGCCACCCAGCGGAACGGGCCTGTCGACATAGGCCGTATCCTTGCGTGCTTCAGGCACGAAGGCCTCCCGCGGCACCGCGAGAATGGCGGCGATCACGGTCGGATCGTTGACATCGTTGGTGCGCAGCTGGCTTTCTACCATTGCGCGCCGCATCCCCAGGAAATTCTGCTCGGTCATGATGCCCCTGATGCCACAGCTGTATTGTTCTGGCAATACACGAACTGCCAGCGTGTCGTCTCTAGCGCCGAAGGGCGGCACAGAAAACCGTTTTCGCGAGCGCAGCATGCCGCGTGCGTCATATCTGCGTATCCTTGCTAAACCGGCGCTCTGAATGGCCCGGACCGGCGCATCCGGCGCGAAGGGCACAACGCTTCCTTGACAGATGCCTCCAAAGCGGGGATTGGGCGCGGCTCCGGCCCGATGGCGGAGTGGTTACGCAGAGGACTGCAAATCCTTGCACGCCGGTTCGATTCCGGCTCGGGCCTCCACCTTTATTGTCGTTTTGCGACTCGCGATGCTCCTCGCGCCAGGACCGGCGCGTGGGTGCTGTCCGTCGCTTTTCAGTCCGCCTGACGCAGGATGATTGCTGCTTCAGGCTTGTGGGCGCGGATTTCATCTGGCGTGAGGCCTTTGATTTCGTGCGGGAACACGAGCCACTCATCCGTCTCATGCACGAAGAAGTCGGGTGCGATCGCCACTTTGCTCCGCTTGGGCTTATAGTAGACCGTGGCAATGCGCACGGTCTCGGGCATGTTGTGCCGACAACGGGCCTTAAGCTCGTGCAGGAAGGTCGCAATCGACCGGCCGCTGTCGAACACGTCGTCTATCACTAGCAAGCGATCCGTCGGTTCGAGTGTGTCGATGAGATAGCCCAGTGAATAGACGCGAACTTCGTGATCCTGCTGATCAATCCCCGTGTAGGACGCCGTGCGGATGGCGATATGGTCGGCGATCACCCCATGATACTCGAGCAATTCCTGAACCGCGATCCCGACCGGAGCGCCGCCCCGCCAGATGCCGACAATGTGTGTGGGTTGATAGCCCGCATCGAGCACCCGGTTGCCGAGCCGAAAGGAATCGGCGAGCAGCTCGTTTGCGGAGAGATATCGCTTCTCGACGGTCATCTAAGGATGCTCCATGCTCAGATATGACCATCGCTTAATCGAGTGAGGCGGGCGCTGTCACGAGGCTCTTCGTTTATCGACGACACAAGACGTGGCGATACCCGGGACGATCATGTCCCACGGATGGACAAAGAAGCGAAGCGACTGTCTTTACACGCGTTAACGATTTAGTAACCATTCGACCCATGAGACGGTCGCTTGTTCTAACTAACGAAGTCGCACGCCACCCCTTCCGGATGGGCCTGCCTCAAAATGTGTTCCGCGTCGCGCCGGAGAACGAGGAAGACGCGCGTAAAGCCGCGCGGCAGTCCGACGATCAGGACTGGAAGCTCTTTCTCCTGAGCTTCACGGCCTTTTTCACCGTGGCTTACAGCTTTATCGCCTGAGAGCCCGACAGGGCTACTCGCCTTGAGGGACCGGCATGTCCTGGCAGCAGACGCGATGAAGCTTGAACGCAAGAGCCGCTGAGAAAGCGCACATCAGGCAAACAGTCAGCAGCGCTTCCCTGTTACTGAGCCCAGCGCCCATCGCGCCCATGATGACGAGGGCACCGAATACCATTGCCCCCGAATTGACGACATTGTTCGCCGCTACGGTGCGTGCCGTCTGGCTCTTCTCGACCGTGGTGGTGAGAAACGCGTAAAGTGGCACGACGAACATGCCGCCAAACGTCGCGATGCCGAACAAGGCCAGAAGGACGCGCCAGCTGTGGGGATGGGCGAGGAAGCCCGAAACGTCATACAGCACGCCGGCGGGCGCGGGAGTCCAGTCCTTAGATACGAACTGGAAGAACCAGACGAAACCAGCCATTACAAGAACGGCCGCAGGCGCATAGCGCGCGGAAACATGGCCCTGGAGCAACCGGTTGATCGCGACCGATCCAATCGCCACACCGATGGAGAAGATCGCCAGAAACAGGCTGGCGACTTCCTTGCTCGCCGTGAAATCATTCTTCACCATCGGCGGGAAGATGATGATGAGCACGGTCGCGATCATCCAGAAGAAGCTGATCGACATGATGGCAAGGAAGAGGCGGCGAATGTGCATGGTTCCGCTGATGAGCCGCCAGGAGGCCCGGATCACGTTGTAGTCGAGTTCGATGGGTGGGCCTTGTCGCGGTGCCGGCGGCACCATTCTGCCTGACAGATAGCCTATGCACGCAATGACGATCACGCCCAGCGCAGCCTGTTTGGGGCTGATCCAGCCCGCGACGATCGTACCCGCCAGGATCGCGACATAAGTGCCGGCCTCCACAAGCCCGGTGCCGCCCAGCACTTCATCCTCATGAAGATGCTGGGGCAGAATCGCGTATTTTATGGGGCCGAAGAAGGTTGAGTGAATGCCCATGGCGAAGAGCGCCAGCAGCATGAGTCCAACCCCCAGCATGGGCAAATATTCGCATAGCACGAGGCCAGCGGCTCCCACGCTCATGATCGCGATCTCCGCGGTCTTCACCACCCGGATGATTCGCGCCTTATCGATATTGTCGGCCAACTGCCCGGAGAGCGCGGAGAGCAGGAAGAAGGGCAGAATGAAAAGCCCGGTCGCCAGGGCGTTGAAGTTCGATTCCTGCTGCGGGTCGCGGTAGACGACATAGGTGGCGAAGAGGATCATCGCCGTCTTGAAGAGGTTGTCGTTAAACGCGCCGAGAAACTGGGTGACGAAGAGCGGCAGGAAACGGCGATTGCCCAGAAGCCGCAGAGAAGCCTGCATAAAGGCGAGTACTCAAAGCCCAGGCGAAACACCTGTCGCCCTGGCGGCGGCTTGTAACGTCGAACTATGAAGGATGAAAGATGTAGATGACGGGCGTGCGCCCAGCTGCGCTCGCTTGTTTCGGCAGGCCGGCTGTGGCAGCAGGATTCGCCGTGCTGTACCTCCCTAACCTCCTTACGCTTTCCCGTATCCTGGCCGTGCCGCTGCTCGTCGCGCTGCTCTGGCCTGCCGAGATGGGCAACCAGTGGCGCGCCGGATATCTGGTTGCGTTCGGTCTCTATTGCTTGATGGGCATCACCGACTATTTCGACGGCTATCTCGCCCGTGCCCAAGGCACCGTGTCGAAGCTGGGTGTCTTTCTCGATCCCATTGCCGACAAGATCATGGTTGGCGCGGTCATCCTCATGCTCTGCGCGACGCGCGACATCCGGGGCGTTCATATCGTCGCGGCGATGGTCATTCTTCTGCGGGAGATCGCCGTCTCCGGACTGCGCGAATATCTCGCGGGATTGAAGGTTTCCATGCCCGTTTCGCAACTCGCCAAATGGAAGACCGCGTTCCAGCTCATCGCGCTGGGCGCGCTCATCCTGTCGGGCGGCGTGCCGCACTGGCCGTGGGTGTTGACCATCGGTCTGGCGACACTGTGGGGCGCAGCCGTGCTCACCCTCATCACAGGTTGGGACTATTTGCGGGTCGGCCTCAAGCATATGAACGACTGACCAGTGTCGGGGCTTCAGCTTCTCTATTTTGCATGGGTCCGCGAGCGGATTGGTCAGGACGGGGAGCAGGTTGCTATGCCACCCTCCGGCACGACAGTGACCGAGTTGCTCGACCGTCTCTCTCAGCAAAGTCCCGCCCATGCAGCGGCGTTCGCGGATAGGAGCCGGTTGCGTGCCGCGCTCGACCAAAGCTTCGTGACCCTCGATGCTGAAATTGGCAACGCGCGAGAGCTGGCGCTCTTCCCGCCGGTAACCGGTGGCTGAGGCACCGCGCATCGTCACTCGCATAGGCGAGGAGGATTTTGATCCCGGCGCGGAGCTCGCCGCGCTTGAAGCGCTGGAGGGCGGTGCGGTCGCCAGCTTCACCGGCCTTGTGCGGCAGGATGGAGGCATTGAGGCGCTCAGGCTGGAGCATTACCCGGCCATGACCGCGCGCCAGCTCGAAGCGGTTGTTGCCCAGGCTAGAGTGCGGTGGGCCTTGCTCGGGATCACGCTCATCCATCGTGTCGGTACGCTGGCCGTGGGCGCTCGCATCGTCTTTGTCGGTGTGGCGTCGGCCCATCGTTCGGCGGCGCTCGAAGCCTGCGCATTCCTAATCGACTGGCTGAAAGTCTCCGCGCCGTTCTGGAAGGAAGAGCAACGCGCAGACGGCTCGCGAAGTTGGGTGGAAGCAAAGGCTGCCGACGATGAACGTGCCGCGCGCTGGCACAGCTAGGCGGCCGAGGCTGTCTCCTCCCGCCGGTCCGCCCCTTCGCGCAATATCTCGGCCAGCATCCTGAATTCGTGCTCGCGCGGACTGTTGCGCCGCCAGATCAGTGCGATGTCGCGATGCGCGCTCGGCGACCGGATAGGACGAGCGACAATGCTGGTACTGGCAAGAATCCCACCACGCACTGCCATTTCCGGAAGCAGCGTGAGGCCCAGCCCATTATCGACCATCTGCACCAGCGTATGAAGCGACGTGCCTGTGATCGTTGCCTCGGAGCGTAATTCCGAGCGGTTGCACGCCGCTAGGGCATGATCCTTGAGGCAATGGCCATCCTCAAGCAGCAGCAGCCGGTTCCCGTCGATCGCTTCTGGCGAGATCTGCGCTGGCGGGTCGCGCGGATCGTCCTTGGGGAAGGCGATGAGCAGCGGGTCTGTGAAGAGGATTTCGGTGTCGACATCGCCGCAGGGGAAGGGGAGAGCCAGCAGCACGCAGTCGGCATGGCCATGACGCAGCGAATCAAGCGCGGCGTGACTGGTCTCTTCCCGCAGGTAGAGCTTGAGCTGTGGGCGCTCCCTGCGCAGCCGAGGCAGCAGGCGCGGCAGCAGAAACGGTGCGATGGTCGGGATGACGCTCATCCGCAGTTCACCGGAGAGGGGCGCGCCTGACGCCTGCGCGATGTCCGCAAGCTCTTCGGCCTCGCGAAGCACGCGGTGCGCCTTGTCTACGATGCGATTGCCCAGCGCCGTGAAGCGCACGATGCGGCGGGTGCGCTCGACTAGCGTCACCCCAATCAGCGTCTCGAGTTCGCGGATTCCCGCCGAGAGAGTGGACTGCGTGACGTAGCAGGCATCCGCTGCACGGCCGAAATGGCCGTGTTCCTTGAGCGCTACGAGATACTGAAGCTGCTTGAGCGTGGGCATGTAGGCAGACATTGATCGCTCCTGGCGATTAGGCTGCCCTTATATAATCGTTTTATCCGATGATGCCAGCAGATCGGCCAATCCCGTACAGCGACGTAAGCGTCAATACGACGCCGACCATGAGGAGCAGCGCCCGAGCGGGTACATGGCGCGCCAGCATCGCGCCGAAGGGCGCTGCGACCACACCGCCGATGAGCAGGCCCAAGGTTGCCTGGGTCAGCACTTCCCAGCCAAGGTTGAGCAGAAAAGTGATGCTGATCGACAAGGTGAGGAAGAACTCAACCGTGTTCACCGTGCCGATCGTGTGACGCGGGCTACTCCCCTGAACGAGCAGGTTGGACGTGACCATCGGCCCCCAGCCACCGCCGCCGGATGCATCGAGAAATCCACCGATAAGGCCTAGTGGCGCCACGACTTTCGGACTCTTCGCCTGAGGCGGATAGCGGAAACCACGCCACAGAAGCCACAGGCCAATCCCGATCAAATAGGCCTGAATGAAGGGCTTTATGATGTTTCCGTCTATGTTTGAGAGGAGATAGGCTCCGGCGACGCCGCCGATGATGCCGGGGATAACCAGCCGCCTGAAGAGCGCCCAGTCCACGTTGCGATGAGCGATGTGACTGATAGCAGAGACGCCGGTGGTGAAGGTCTCGGCCGCGTGAACACCAGCCGACGCGCGACTGGGCGGCACACCCAACGCCAGCAAGAGCGTACTGGAAATGACGCCATAGGCCATGCCCAGAGCGCCATCGATGATTTGCGCCCCGAAACCCACGAGTATGAAGGGAAGAAGGGCCTCACTCTGCCCCAGCAAGCTTTCGATCATGTCGGCCTATTACTACTTATTTAATAAACAATAGCTGGAACGGGCGGAGAAGCAAGGCGGAAACGTGTAAGTAGAAGCAAACGAAGCACCGCTCTGGAAAAATAAGTCCTTAGACCCTAATTTCGGGCGACGGACTCAAAGGTGCATGTCCCAAGCGGGTGGAATTTGATGGGTTTGATTGCTTATCTTGATTCGATCAAAGCGCGTGACCCAGCGCCTCGGTCACGGGCCGAGATTCTTCTCTATCCCGGCGTCTGGGCTCTTGGCTTTCATCGCGTCGCACATCGGCTGTTCAGGGCACGGCTCTATTTCCTTGCACGCGCCGTCAATCATTTCTCCCGCTTCCTCACCGCGATAGATATTCATCCGGGCGCCCGTATCGGCAAAAACTTCTTCATCGATCACGGCTTCACCGTGATTGGGGAGACCGCCGAGATCGGTGACGATGTCACCATTTATCAGTGCGTGACATTGGGTGGGACGGACCCGGCCAATGGCATTGCCGGCAAGCGGCACCCGACAATCAGCGACGGCGCGATACTGGGCTCCGGCTCTCAGGTGCTTGGGCCCATCGTGGTCGGCGCTCGCGCGCGGATCGGCGCCAATGCCGTTGTTACGAAGGATGTGCCCGAAGGGGCGGTAATGATCGGCATCCCAGCGCGACAGACGCTGATCGACGCACGCGAATATCAGAAGCGCTTCACGCCCTATGGCACCCCCTGCTGCGATGCCCTCGATCCGGCGACCCAGAAGCTGGAACTGCTCCAGTGCGAAGTTGAGCAGTTGCACCAGCGGCTTGCCGAACTGCTTGAGGAACGGGCGCGCCCCGAGGACGCTGGTCCGTCGCCGAAGCGGACGCGTAGCCGCGCCTGATGGGCAGCGTCACGCCTTTCCCCAGCGCTGCGCAGCCCACCCAGACCAGTTTCGATCGCGCGGAGCTTTCCCGTATCATGGACCTCTACGGACGCATGGTCTCGGCAGGCCAGTGGCGTGATTATGCGATTCATCTCGGCCGGGATGTCGCTGTCTTCTCCGCGTTCCGCCGCACGGCGGAGCGCCCGGAAGTACGCATCGAGAAGCGACCCGCGCTGCGACATCGCCAGGGCATGTGGGCGCTGATCGGAGAAGCGGGCGCCGTGCTCAAACGGGGGCAGGAGCTTGCCGGTATCCTTGCGCCGGTCGAGCGCCGTCTTCTTAAAATCGTCGACTAGGCCGGCGTCGCCGCCGGTTTCAACTGAGGGCCGGGCAATGGCAATCGATCGGCGAGGCCTGAAGGAAGGCAGGAGAGAAGGGTGCCGCGCGCAATCGGCCAGAAGGCTGAAAGGGTGAGAAGCGCGGAACCGATGACAAGCGCGGTCAGCGCAGCACTCAGCTCGATTGCACCCGCGCGCTGGAAAAGCTGGTAAAGCGCGTAAAGCACATAGGCCAGGCTCGAAACCAACAGAGCGCGGCGATCAATGACCAGGGCAACGACTCCGAACAGGAGATAGAGGCCGATGACGATGGTTGCCGTGCCTGTGGACATGTCCTCGCGGAAAACCCCCAGTAGGTTGAAAAGCGAGTGGGCAATGAGGGGCGCGGCGAGGAGATGAAGCCAAAAGGCGACATCGGCGCGGCGCGTCACTCGCTCGCGGTCGCTCATGTCCCAGCGCATCGCGAGAGCGAAGACAGCGAGGCCGCATACAAGGACCGGACCATAAGGCGCATTTTCCAGCGCGGGGAAGGAGGCAACGAGCAGACCGCAGATCGTCGCAACAACGGCAGCCGTGAGCGCTGCGATTGTGATCGGAACCGCGAAACGACGCCAGTGGGCAAAGATCGCCAAGGCCGTCAGTATCGCCGCAGCGCTCATGAGAAGGGACATGGTTCGATCGTCTGAATCCGGCAGAAGGCTCGCGCCAGTCGCCAGAGCAGCCGATCCGACACCATAGGCGAAGCCCAGAAGAAGAACGATGCTGGGAAGCGCCATACGCCGAACCCGCGTGAAATACTCCGCGAGGCTCCAAGCTGCGGCGGCCGTCAATATGCCGCCGAGCGGTGATTTCATTGGGCCAGTGCTCAGCGGTCCGACGACGTTGCCGATCCAGGCCGTGGCGACCAGCAGGATGACAATGGCGATAGCGACGAAGATATCGTTGAAACCCGTCAAAAACCGGAAATGCTCTTCGTCCGGAATGCTTGCGGCGCGCTGCCGGGCTACATATAGGCGCAGCGCGTGGACATGTTCGGGCGAGAGCACGCCGGCCTGCGCTGCGGCGTCGAGTTCTGAATCGCTATACATGGACGCGCCTCATGCTGTATTATTGATATAATACACAAAGAGCAGCTTAACGCAAGGTTGAATGGAATTGTTTCCGGAATGTTGCGCTGTATGCAATGACCGGCGCAGTCCCGGGGGAAGGCAAGCAGTGTCGGTCATCAAGAGCGCAGCAGCAGTTCTGCTTATTTCCGCGGCGTCCCCGGCGGTCGCGGCGGCACCAGATGACAACGCGGCGCTTCGTGCGGAGATCGAGCGCCTGAAAGCGGCCGTCGCGGCCCTTGAAGCGCGGCTGGATCAGGCCGATGCGAAAACTGCTTCAAACGCGGCTGCCGCGCCGGCGCCCGTCACACCCGCTCCGGCAGGCGGGGCCGCGTCTGGGGCAGCCCTCGCAAGCGCGGCGTCCACAGAGCAGAAGGATGAGCAGACCAGCATCGTCTGGCGCGGGTCGCCCCAGTTCGTTCAGGACGACGCCCGGTTCAAGGTCAAAGGCCGGCTGCAATATGACGCAGGCTATCTCGTCACCCCTTCTGCTATCCGAGACAAGGCGCGTGGCTTCTCGAATGAGACCCGCCGGCTGCGGCTGGGCGGAGAGGGCATGCTGAACGAGAGCTTCGGCTACAAGCTTGAGTTCGAACTGGCTGATAACGCGGTTGAGCTTGTCGATGCGTTCATCACCTATCGCAAGGATCGCTGGCTGGTCACGCTCGGGAATCACAACAGCTTCCAGTCGCTTGACGAGTTGATCGGCGATACCTCCGGCTCGGTCATGGAGCGGGCCGCTTTCACAGACGCATTCAACTTCGAGCGGCGTCTGGGCCTTTCCGTGCAATATCAGCAGGGTCCGATGCTGCTACAGGCCGGCGTGTTCACGGATGACGTGCGCGCTCTGGCGAACAGCAGCGACGGTGTGAGTGGCGGGGACGAGAACAACAGCGTCAGCCTGGACGGTCGGATGGTCTTCGCGCCGAAGCTGTCCAGCGGCAGTCAGCTTCATTTCGCCACCTCCTATCATTGGCGCGATTTCAATCGGCTGGGAGAAGGCACGCAGACCTACGCGCAGCGGCCCTTCCTTCACTCAGTCAATAGCCGCTTTCTGGGTGTCACGACGCGCGGCACTGGCGAGATGAGTTACGGCGTGGAGACTGCGGGCGTCTTCGGTCGCTTCCATTATGCGGCGGAGGGGCACTGGCTGCGTGTGCTACGCCCCGGCCTGGCGGACCCGACCTTCTTCGGAGCTTATGGCGAGGTCGGCTACTATCTGACCAAGGGCGATACGCGCGCTTATTCAAACGGCATCATGGGCATACCCAAACCCGCGCACCCGTGGGGCAAGGGCGGCATCGGGTCGATCCAGATCAACTTGCGGTATGATTATCTGGACCTCAACGACGCTGGCCTCATTGGAGGCACGCAAAATGGCGGGATCGTCGGTGTCATCTGGTCGCCGATTCAGTATCTGCGCTTTAATTTCAACTATGGCCACCTGAGCTACACGGACGCGATCATCGCGGCGGGGACAGATCGGGACTATAATGTCGATGTGTTTGGAGTTCGCGCCGAACTCGACTTCTAGGCGGAGCAGCCGGCGTTAGCCTGTCGGTAAGAGAAAGTGGTGCATGGCTCTGTCAGATTTGAAGGCAGAGGCGCATGGACGGACAGGCTATTTTTCGGGTGATCGAAGGCGGGCGCTGTGCCGGGGATGTCCCTTTTGCTCCGGCCGCTACCGAAATGCGCCTTGTCTTGCGGCGTCCTGCCCGACGAAAGCCCGCTCTTCTGGTCGTGCCGGCAGCAGCGTTACTCCTATGCATCCTTTTGATCGGGCCATGGTCGGCCTTGACGGTTTGAACGATCAGGGCTTCGTCTGACGCCGATCAGGCGGCGTCAGCGTCCAGCGAATAGCCTGCTGAGCGCACCGTCCGGATAATATCAGGACGTCCCCCCGCGTTGATTGCCTTGCGCAGCCGGCGGATATGGACGTCCACGGTACGCAACTCGATCTCGCTGTCTTGCCCCCATACACTGTCGAGCAGCCGCTCCCGCGAGAAGACCCAGCCGGGATGCTCGAGCAGGTGGCGCAGCAGGCGGAACTCAGTGGGTCCCAGTGAAATCGGCGCTCCAGAGCGCCGCACCTTGTGCCCGACCGTATCCATTTCGACATCGGCGAAGCTCAGCATTTCTCCCGCCAGCGCCGGACGGACGCGGCGTAGCACTGCGCCCACGCGGGCAATCAGTTCGCGCGGGGAAAAAGGCTTGGTGACATAGTCGTCCGCGCCGGTCTCGAGTCCGCGCACCCGGTCCTCCTCCTCGCCGCGGGCAGTGAGCATGATGATCGGAATATTTGCGGTCGCGGGCATACGGCGCAGGCGCCGGCATACTTCGATGCCGGAGAGATTCTCCACCATCCAGTCCAGCAGGACGATATCCGGCACTTTCTCCTGTGCCAGCAGCAGTGCTTCCTCGCCATCGGGCGTCGTCGCCACGTCAAAATTCTCGCGAGCGAAGTGCCATGAGAGGAGTTCGACCAGCGCGGCATCATCCTCGACCAGAAGCATTTTCACGCGGTTCATGGCGTCAGTCTCCCGTGGGCGCGTCTGCGCCTTCTATGCTCGTCTCTCTTTCGCGCTCCGGCGGCATATTTCCAGTCGCGGCATAGTGGACCATTTCGGCCACGTTGGTGGCGTGGTCACCGATCCGCTCGAGATGCTTGGCGACGAAGAGAATATGGGCGCTTTCCGTGATGGTTTTCGGGTTTTCCATCATGAAGGTCACCATCGTGCGGAAAATGCTGTTGTAGAAGTCGTCCACCGCGCGGTCGCGTTCGATGACTTCCAGAGCGCGATCAGGATCGCGCGCCGCGAACGCATCCAAGGCGTCGGTCACCATGTCCCTGGCGAGCCGGGCCATGGACGGAAGAAGCGAGAGCGGTTCGATCCGCGCATCCGTCATGATGACGGGGACGCGCTTGGCGATGTTCTTGGCATAGTCGCCCATGCGCTCGACCACGCCGGCGATCTTCATCGCAGCGACGATCTCGCGCAGGTCGTCCGCCATTGGCGCACGCAGGGCGATGACCTGCACGACGAGACGGTCGATCCGCGCTTCCAGTTCATCGATGCGCTTGTCGCCTTCCACGACCCGCGCCGCGAGCACGGTATCGCGCTGCTGCAGCGCCTTCATTGCGTCGTCGATGGCCGCCTCGGTCAGGCCCCCCATTTCCGCAATGAGGGCGCGCAGGCCGTTGAGGTCTTCGTCGAACGCCTTGACGGTATGATCGTTCATGGTCCTGCCATCCGTTCCTGAGCGGTCAGCCGTAGCGACCGGTGATATAATCCTTGGTGCGCTCTTCGCGCGGATTGGTGAAGATTTCACCCGTCGGGCCATATTCCACCAGCGTTCCCAAGTGGAAAAATGCCGTCTTTTGGCTGACGCGAGCGGCCTGCTGCATATTGTGCGTCACGATCACGATCGCGTAATTTCCACGGAGGTCGTGAATGAGTTCCTCGATCTTGGCAGTGGCGATCGGGTCGAGCGCCGAGCAGGGCTCGTCCATCAGGATGACTTCCGGCTCCACGGCGATCGCCCGTCCGATGCATAGACGCTGCTGCTGGCCGCCCGAAAGGGCAGTCCCGCTGTCGTGCAGTCGGTCCTTCACTTCATCCCATAGCCCGGCACGCCGCAGCGACTTTTCGACGATCTCGTCCAGCTCTGCCTTGCCCGGTGCCAGCCCGTGAATGCGCGGGCCATAGGCGACATTTTCGTAGATCGACTTGGGGAAGGGATTGGGCTTCTGAAAAACCATGCCCACGCGGGCGCGTAGCTGCACCACATCCATGCTGGGCGCATAAATATCCTCGCCGTCGAGCGTGATATTCCCCTCGACGCGGGCACTCGCCACGGTGTCGTTCATGCGGTTGAGCGTCCGCAGGAAGGTCGACTTGCCGCAGCCCGAGGGGCCGATGAACGCCGTGACGTTCTCCAGATCGACATCGATTGAGACACGGTTGATCGCCTGCTTGGCGCCGTAGAACACGTTGACGTCCCGTGCGGACATCTTGGTCGTGGTGGTCGTTGCTGAAGGCATGGGTCGGTTTACCACCGTTTCTCGAAGCGGTTGCGGAGATAGATCGCGATGCCGTTCATCGCGAGGAGAAAGACGAGAAGCACAATGATCGCGGCGGAGGTCTTCTCGATAAAGCCGCGGCCCACCTCGTCGGACCAGAGGAAGATCTGCACGGGCAGCACAGTGGCTGGGTCACTGATCCCACCGGGCGGCGAAGCAATGAACGCGCGCATGCCGATCATCAGCAGCGGTGCCGTCTCGCCCAGAGCACGCGCCATGCCGATGATGGTGCCGGTGAGAATGCCGGGGAGCGCCAAAGGCAGGACATGGTGGAAAACGACCTGAATGGGTGAAGCGCCAATGCCGAGCGCGGCATCGCGGATTGAAGGAGGAACCGCCTTGATTGCGTTGCGCCCCGCAATGACGATCACGGGCATGGTCATCAGCGCCAGTGTCAGCCCGCCCACCAGCGGCGCCGAGCGCGGCAAGTGCATGAGGTTGAGGAAGATGGCGAGGCCAAGCAGGCCAAAGATGATCGACGGCACGGCAGCTAGATTGTTGATCGACACCTCGATGACGTCGGTCCAGCGGTTCTTGGGCGCATATTCCTCCAGATAAAGCGCAGCCAGCACGCCGATCGGGAAGGAGAGGAGCAATGTCACAGCCATTGTGAGCAGCGACCCCTTGAAAGCGCCCCATATGCCGACTTGTGTTGGATTTGTGCCGTCGCTTGCCGTGAGGAAACCGATATTGAACGCAGTCGACAACGCGCCCTGCGCGCGCAGCTTCTGCGCGGCGTCTTCCGCTTCGGGCGTTCCCGTGCCTTTGGCTGCGACGTCGATCCCCTCGGACGCCGGCACGCGGATCGTCGCCTTGCGGGACAGGATTGTGGGATCCGCTATGATCGTGTCTCCCACTGCCCGCGTTGCGCCCGGTCCGATGAGCGAGGCGCCATCCGCACCGAAGGCGAGTTTTGCCGCCTGATCGATCGCAGGGCCGAGATTTGCGTTGGCGATGACCTGCTGCGGATTACCGACCGCAAGCGAGGCGGGGTCGATCATCACTGCCGAGCGGGGGAAATCGATCGGTAGATCGACCTGTGTCTGTGTAAATCCCTTGAGGCCGCTCGACATCATTGAGATGAGGAGAAACGCCAAGAAGCCGGCAGAGAGCAGAACGGCGCCCAACCCCAGCAGGCGGAAGCGCCTTTCCGAGGCGTAGCGACGCGCAATACGGCGCTGCATGGCATCGGAACGCCAGTCCGTCGGAACGCGCGGGGTCATGCCGGCTGGCAGCGGCGCGGAGGTGGGAACGAGCCCGCTCATTCGTAAGCCTCCCGGTAGCGCTTCACGACACGGAGCGCGACAATGTTGAGCAGCAGCGTGACGATGAAGAGCACGAGGCCGAGCGCAAAGGCAGCAAGGGTCTTGGCGCTGTCGAACTCCTGATCGCCGGTCAGAAGCTGAACGATCTGGGTCGTGACTGTGGTGACGCTGGCAAAGGGATTGAGCGTCAGATTGGCCGCGAGACCGGCTGCCATCACTACGATCATCGTCTCGCCGATCGCACGACTGACGGCGAGCAGAACGCCGCCGACAACGCCGGGCAGTGCCGCGGGAATGAGGACGCGGCGGATGGTCTCGCTCGGCGTAGCGCCCATGGCGAGGCTGCCGTCGCGCATGGCCTGCGGCACGGCAGCGATGCTGTCATCGGCCATGGAAGAGACGAAAGGGATGATCATCACGCCCATGACGAGGCCAGCGGCGAGCGCGCTTTCCGATGATGCGCCGGGAATGCCAATGGTCGCCGCAAAGCTGCGCAGCGCTGGTGCCACGGTGAGCGCGGCGAAATAGCCGTATACTACGGTAGGGACGCCCGCGAGCACCTCCAGCATGGGTTTCATCCACTTGCGCACCTGCGGTCTGGCATATTGCGTGAGGTAGATCGCGCTCATCAGTCCGAGCGGGATCGCGACGATCATGGCGATGATCGCGCCAATGAAGATGGTGCCCCAGAAGAGCGGCACTGCGCCGAATGCGTCCTCGTTGCCGTAGCCGAGCGCCGCCGACTGCGGGCTCCATTTGAGCCCGAACAGGAAGTCGAGCGGGCTTACCATCGAGAAGAAGCGCAGGCTTTCCCAAAGCAGGGAAGCGACGATGCCCAGCGTCGTGATGATCGCGATGAGCGAAGCGAGAAGCAACGACCACATCACCATGCGCTCGACGCGGGTGCGGGCGGTGAATGCGGGGCTAACGCGCGAATAGGCATAAGCCGCACCCGCGAAGGCAAGGATTGCGGCCAGCGCGGCGCCGATCAGGGCGAATTTGCGCGTTGCATTGCGATAGGGCTCGACCAGCGGCTCGGATGCGGGGTTGAAGGCGCCAGTCTGCTTGTCCGTCGCGATTGCACGCGCCTCGGAGAGGATGGACGCACGCGAAAAGCTGTCGGCCGGCAAACCGGCTGCGGCTGGCGACGCAAGCACATCATGGGTGACGAGGCCGGGAGAGACATTCCCCCAAATCGCGAGGAAAATCAGCGCCGGCACCGCTGTCCACAGCGCGACGTACCAGCCATGCTGGGACGGCCGGCTATTCGTCGCGAGCCGCCCGGCGCTTGCCTGAAGCCGCGTTGCCTTGGCGCGCGAGGCGAGCCACGCCACGGCCGCGAGGCCGAGGACGAGCAGCAGGACGATGCTGGTTTTCATCGGAGCGCCACTCGGGCCATCGTTGCAATGCTCACCGTTTTCACTTCAGATCGGCGCCGTTAAGTATGGTGAGGTTTGTCACGATTTGGGCGTTGGCCTGCTGCACAGCGTCGGTGGCCGGAACCATGCCACGCTTGGCGAGCGTGCCGCCGGCGGCCCAGTTCTTGGCGAAGGTCTCCACATAGGCCTTTAGCCCCGGAACCGCTGTGATGTGGGCTTCCTTCACATAGATGTAGAGAGGACGCGCGCCGGGATATTTGCCTGTGGACACCGTCTCGTAGCTCGCCTCGACACCGTCGAGCGGCACATCCTTCAGCTTGTCGCGATTGGCATCGAGATAGGAAAAGCCGAACACGCCGATCGCATCGGGGTTGGCGGAGAGCTTCTGGACGATGAGATTGTCATTCTCACCCGCGTCCACATACGCGCCATCCTCGCGGATTTGCGTGCAGAGCTGCTTGTGCTTCGCCTCGTCGGCTTCCTTGAGCGCCTTCATTGCCGGGTCGCTTTCGCAGCCCTTGGTCAGCACGAGCTCGGCTAGCGAATCGCGCGTACCGGACGTCGAAGGCGGGCCGAAGACGCTGATCGCAACTGCCGGGAGACTTGGGTCCACATCCTTCCACGTCTTGGCGGTGTTTGGGCCTTTGCCGAACGGATTGGCGGCGAGCGCCTTGTAAACCGTTGCGGGCGTCAGCTTGAGGCCGGGGCCTTGCTTCGATTCCGCGAAGGCCAGACCATCAACGCCGATCTGAACCTCTATGATGTCCTTCACGCCGTTGGCCTGACACTGGTCGAACTCGGCCTTCTTCATCCGGCGCGATGCATCTTCGATGTCTGGATGCTGGCTGCCGACGCCGGCGCAAAACAGCTTCATGCCCGCACCGGTGCCTGTCGACTCGATGATCGGCGACTTCATGCCGGGATTGGCCTGAACGAAGAGCTCTGCGGCGGCGGTAGCGAAGGGGAAGACGGTCGAGGAACCGACGGCGCGGATCTGGTCGCGCGCGCCGCCCGCGCCAGTCGAAGCAGGGTCCGAACAGGCGGAGAGAGCAATGGTCGATACCGCCAGCAGGACGGAAACTCTGAACATGAAAAGTCACTCCCGAGAGAAAGGCTTCGCTCTGCGCCGATCGTTCCGGCTGCGCTTTAGAGCGGTTTCGGCGCGGCAATGTGACAGTCCGGTTTCAGTTTTGTGACATGAGCTCAGAAAGCTCGGATTCCGCGTAAATCGGGAGATCGATTGTCACGGTGGTGCCTTTGCCCACCGTACTTGTCAGGTCGAGTCGCCCGCGATGGCGCTCCACAATATGTTTGACGATGGCGAGTCCGAGACCCGTTCCCCCCATGGCGCGGCTCCGGCCCGAATCAACCCGATAGAAGCGCTCGGTCAGGCGCGGGATATGTTCGGGCGGGATGCCCTCGCCGCGATCGGTCACTGTCAGCCGCACCATGTCGCGTTCGGCGCTCGTCAAACTTATCGTGATAGGAGTGCCGGCGGCGCCATATTTAATCGCGTTGCTGACGAGATTATGCAGGAGCTGGCTTATCTGCGGGCGGTCGCCGCGTACGGGAGGCAGATCGGGCGCGGATATGATTTCGATACCGCGCCCTGCAAAGTCCGTCCGATTGCGAAAGACGTCCGCGACTTCCTCGGCGAGGAGCGTCAACCCCACGGGGCTGGCCGGCGCGCGATATTTGTCCGCCTCAATGCGCGAAAGCGACATGAGATCGTCGACGAGGCGCTGCATACGTCGCGCTTCGCCGTCCATGATGGAGAGGAAGCGCTCCCGTGTCTTCGCGTCTGCGCCGGCCACGGGATCGCGGAGCGTCTCAATGAAACCGAGGATTCCGGCAAGCGGCGTGCGCAACTCATGGCTGGCATTGGCGACGAAATCTACGCGCATCCGCTCGGCGGCATGGCGACCGCTCTGGTCGAGCAGCGCGAGCAACTTGGTTTCGTTTGCAAGGGGCACGATCCGCATCGACCAGCGCTGCTCGGCGCCGCCAAGGCCCACCATTTCGATAGTTGCGGATACCTCGCGGGTCCGCTCGCTCAGGATGAGATCCAGCGCCGCCGGGTTGCGAATGGCGAGCCGCACGTCCGCGCCGAGGATATGATTGCCTAATAGCTCAGTCGCAGATGCGTTGGCTTCGACGATCCGGCCCTGCTCGACGACGAGGATGGGGATAGGAATGCCAGCGATAAGCGCGGCGTTTCGGGCGATCTCTCCCGAAGACCGGGACGCGTCATCGCTCGGCTCGACACGCTGCGAAATGCGGGAGCGTCCGCTTGTTTCAACCGCCAGCGCCACGGCAATGGCTCCGGCCACCGCGCCCGCGACGGCGGCATCCAGACTATGTGTCAGGAGAAGGATGACAACCGCGCCAGCAGCCAGACAGGCGGTCGCGATCCAGGAGCTTCGAGACATGCGTACGCGCCTGAGCCAGTTAGAAATAGTTCTTACCGCCTAGAACATTTTAGGCATGGCCGCGACGGCTTAGGGCGAGATTTGCAACGAATTTATGACAGACGTCTCAAGCAGCGTGAGCGTAAGCCACTTCGGTAATCTCCCCGCGGGTAACCGGCGCGCTCACTTCGGAACTCGGAGCTTCCTCCGCGGGCACGAGCGAATCGCTGACCTTGCGAGGAAACACGACGCGCGAGATAGCGACGATGGCTCCGATACCGGCATAACTCGCGATCGCCACCACCGGGCTGTAAAGAAGCGGCACCGCGAACGCGACGCGCAGCCAGTTGGGATTGAAGCCGAAATCCTGACCGATCGCTTCACAAACACCGAAAATCGTGTCGCCACGGGCAAAGAGGTTGTGGGGCTGTGGGTCGGTCATATCGTCATCCTCGTTCAGTTGGGCGGCTGATCTGCCTGTTGCGTCCCGAAAAGCACAAGGCGTGCCAACTTGGCGAAAACATGGCTATGCTGGATTTTTCCCCGGCGGCAGAGACGGTAGTCAATGGCCTGCGCATCACGGATGCCCAACAGTTGGGATAATCCACCATTTAGACGGAGAACCGTCGCTAGCGGTCGAACAGGTTCCTTGCGAGAGCGGGCAGCGCGTCGAATGAGGACATGACTGCGTCGGCGCGCAGGCTCGACGGGTCGAACGGCTCGCCATAGCCGGAGGTGAAAAGCACGACGGGGATGCCCAGCGCCTGCGCTGCTCGGGTATCATTGTCGCTGTCGCCCACGAAAAGCGTGGTGCCGCCGCCTGCTCGTTCGATCATTGCCGCCAGCGGGGCAGGGTCGGGCTTGAGGATGCCCACGCTATCGCCCCCAACAATAGCGACAAAGCGGTCTTGCCAGCCCAGCGCATCGATCAGCAGGCGCGCAAGTCCTTCTCGTTTGTTGGTGCAGATGGCGAGCCGCGCCCCGGCGGCCACCAACTGGTCGAGCGTCTCCTCGACGCCCGGATAGGGCAAGCTATGGTCGGCAATATGCGCTGCATAATGGTCGATCAAGTGAGGTAGCAGCGTGTCGACCATCGCTTCGTCGTGACCGGTGTTGCGGAGCGCCCGGAGCAGCGTCAGCCGAGCCCCGCCCCCCACGAAGCGCTTGATGGTCTCGATGGGGAGCGGAGGAATATCGGCGAGGGACAGGGCGTGGTTGGTGGCGTGGGCGACATCAGCGGCGGTATCCGCGAGCGTGCCGTCGAGATCGAAACCGACAAGGTCGAACATATTTTCGCCGGATTGCCTTCTTGATGGGAGAATTCGCGCGAGCCTTGGCGCCCTGTAGTGGAAACCACAAGCATTTGATGGCAGGACATCGCCATGAACGAGCTTACGAACAGCCATGCAAACGATCGCCCGCTTGCCGTCGTCATCCTAGCAGCCGGGCAGGGGACACGGATGAAGTCCTCCCTGCACAAGGTGCTCCATCCGGTCGCGGGGCGACCCATGCTGCTGCACCTGCTCGGGACGATCGAGACGCTGGCGCCTCAACGGAAAATTGTCGTGGTCGGTGCTGGTCGCGAACAGGTCGAGAGAGCCGTGGCCGGCCATGACGTCGCGGTCGCTGTGCAGGCCGAACAACTGGGGACCGGGCACGCCGTGATGCAGGCCAAGGCGGCGCTCGAAGGTTTTGCCGGTGATGTCCTGATCCTTTACGGAGACGTGCCGCTTGTGCGTGCCGAAACGATGCGCGCCATGCTGGACAGGCTGACGCGAGGCGACGAACCGCGCGCGGTCGTGCTCGGCTTCCGGCCTGAGGACAGCGCGGCTTATGGCCGCATCATCGCGAACGGCCAAGGCATCATCGAGAAGATGGTGGAATTCAAGGACGCGACCGCCGAGGAGCGCGCCGTCACTCTGTGCAATTCCGGGCTCATGGCTGTGCGCGCTGCCGATCTCTTCGTGCTGCTTGATGCGATCGGCAACGAAAATGCCGCGGGCGAATATTATCTTCCCGACATCGTGATGCTCCCCGGCGCCACCAGCGCCGTTGTGGAGACGGCAGCCTGGGAAGTCGCGGGTGTGAACAGCCGAGCGGAATTGGCCAGTGTCGAGGGAAGCTGGCAGGAACGGCGCCGGGCCCAGGCGATGCGTGACGGCGTCTCTCTCATCGCGCCGGAAACCGTTTGGTTCTCCTTCGACACACAACTGGCCCGCGATGTGACCATCGAGCCGAACGTCGTATTCGGTCCCGGAGTGACGGTGGAGGAAGGCGCGGTGGTACACGCCTTCTCGCATATCGAGGGTGCCCACATCGCGAGCGGGGTGTCTGTTGGCCCATATGCACGCCTGCGGCCCGGCACGGTGCTGGAGACTGGTTCCAAGGTCGGCAATTTCGTGGAAGTGAAGGCAGCGACGATCGGCGAGCGAGCCAAGGTCAATCATCTGTCCTATATCGGAGATGCCAGCGTCGGCGCGGAGGCGAATATCGGTGCCGGGACCATCACCTGCAATTACGACGGCTTCCTCAAATATCGCACCCAGATAGGTCCGGGCGCCTTTATCGGATCGAACAGTGCGCTTGTCGCCCCGGTGACGATCGGCGACAACGCCATCGTCGGTGCAGGCAGCGTCGTCACCAGGGACGTATCGGCTGGCGCCCTTGCTCTTGTTCGTCCGCCGCAGGAAGAGAAAGCGGGCTGGGCCAAGCGTTTCCGCGAGCGAATGAAGGCGCGCAAGGCCGCGGCGTCATCGGCTCACTAATCGCGCCTTGTCTCACTCAGTCGATCGCCCCTACTGCCGCTTTCTTTGGTTTGCGTCTTTGTGCCTCGCAGCCATGCTGCTTGTCGTGGGCCTTTTCGCTTGGGGCTATGCGCAGGGCCTGGCCGATCCCGTAATTCATCGCACCGTTTTGTCGATGCGTGGGCTGAGCGGTCCCGTTCGCATTGCCCTCGTCAGTGACAGTCACATGTCTTACCCCGATATGCCACCCGAGCGGCTGGCGCGCATCGTGCGAATCGTGAATGCGCAGCGGCCCGACCTTATTCTGCTGGCGGGCGACTATATTGGCGAAGACAAGCTGTTCACGCGCGCGCCAACTGAAGCTGAGGCTGTCGCGCCCCTGGCTGGCTTGCGCGCCCCGCTGGGCGTTTATGCCGTGCTGGGCAATCACGACAATGTGACAATGCGCGTTGCACGGCGCGTCATCAGGGCTTTGGAAAGCTCGGGCATTCATGTGCTGGAGAACGAGATCGCGGATGTCTCCGGCCTTATGGTCGGGGGAGCAAGCCCCTACAGCAGAGGCGCACGTGGCGGCAGCGTTGGAGGACTGATCGAGCGGTTCGATAGGGTTCAGGCTCCCCGTGTCCTGCTCACTCACAGCCCCGATCTTCTCACCCGTCTGCAGAAAAAGCCGGAACTCCTGCTCACTGGCCACACGCATTGCGGGCAGGTGCGTCTGTTCGGCCGGCCGGTCGCCTCCGCGACGCATATTGCGCCTCACCTTTATTGCGGCCGCTACCAGCTTGGCCCGAACGCCTTTCTCATCGCCAGTGGTGGACTTGGAACGAGCCGCCTTCCGATCCGCTTCTTCACGCCGCCGGATTTCTGGATGATCACCCTCGTTCCCGCGCGCTCCTGAGATCAAGCGTCGTGCGGTGCGATTGCTTCGACCATATCAAGGCAATATGTCGCAAGTCTCATTCCATCTCCTCCAGCGAAAGACTGAATCAGCATGTGTGGCATTATCGGCATCGTTGGATCGCAGCCCGTCGCGGATCGCCTGCTCGATGGTCTACGGCGGCTGGAATATCGGGGCTATGATTCCGCTGGTATCGCGACCGACTTTAACGGACGGATCGAACGGCGGCGCGCGGAAGGCAAGCTGATCAATCTGGCGAAAGTGCTGGCGGCGGAGCCGATAGAAGGCACGACCGGTATTGCCCACACGCGCTGGGCAACCCACGGCGCGCCCACCACCAACAATGCGCACCCCCATGCGACAGACGAAGTGGCGGTCGTCCACAACGGCATTATCGAGAACTTCAAAGCCCTGCGGGATGAGCTGATTGCGCGTGGCCGCGTGTTCAATAGCGAGACCGATACTGAAGTTGTCGCGCATCTGGTGAGCGAACTGGTCGAAGCGGGAGCGAGTCCGCAGGACGCTGTGCGGCAGGTTTTGCCGCGCCTTCATGGCGCTTTCGCGCTTGCCATATTGTTCCGCCAGTATCCCGATCTGCTGATCGGTGCGCGGCTGGGTTCGCCTCTCGTGGTCGGGCATGGTGACAACGAAACGTATCTCGGGTCCGACGCACTGGCGCTGGCGCCGCTGACCCAGAAGATCGCCTATCTCGAAGAAGGCGACTGGGTGGTCATCACGCGCCAAGGCGCTCAGGTTTTCGATGTCGGGAATAATCCGGTCGAGCGTCCGGTCACGCTCTCGGGCGTCTCCGGCGCGATGATCGACAAGGGCAATCATCGCCATTTCATGCAGAAGGAGATTTACGAGCAACCGGTGGTCGTCGCCCAAACGCTCAAAAGCTATCTGCGCCGGATCGACGACAAGCTCTCTCTTCCCATCCCGGACTTCGACCTCTCGACGATCAGCCGTGTCTCCATCGTGGCATGCGGCACGAGCTATTATGCCGGCATGGTGGCCAAATACTGGTTCGAGCAGTTTGCCCGGGTGCCGGTCGATCTCGATTTCGCTTCGGAGTTTCGATATCGCGAACCCGTGATGGAGGCGGGCGGTCTGGCGCTCTTCATCTCGCAGTCTGGCGAGACGGCGGACACGCTGGCGGCTCTGCGCCATGCCAGAGCCGAGGGTCAGAAGATCGCTGTCGTCGTGAACGTTCCCACCAGTTCGATGGCGCGGGAGGCAGACTTGCTCCTTCCCACGCATGCCGGGCCGGAAATCGGGGTTGCCTCGACCAAGGCGTTTACCTGCCAGCTCGCGGTGCTGGCTGCGCTTGCCGCCAATTTCGCGCAAGCCAAAGGGCGGCTTACCCCTGCGGAAGAAAAGGCGATCGTCGAGCATCTTTCAGAAGCACCTGCCGCGATCAATCAGGCGCTTCTCCAGGACGAGGCAATAGAGGCGCTGGCGCCGCTCATCGTGCCGGCGCGCGACGTGCTCTATCTGGGGCGTGGCACCGATTATCCGCTTGCGCTGGAAGGCGCATTGAAACTCAAGGAAATCAGCTACATCCACGCCGAGGGTTACGCGGCCGGCGAAATGAAGCACGGCCCTATTGCGCTGATCGACGAAGCCGTGCCGGTCATCGTCATTGCGCCCTCCGGCCCGCTGTTCGAGAAGACCGTGTCCAACATGCAGGAAGTGCAGGCACGCGGCGGAAAGGTCGTGTTGATCTCCGACGAGGCTGGCATTGCGCAGGCGGGCGAAGGGTGCGTGGCGACGCTGGCGCTGCCGCAGGTCCATCCACTGATCGCTCCGATTGTCTACGCGGTCCCCGTGCAACTCCTCGCTTATCATGTCGCAGTGCTGAAGGGCACGGACGTGGACCAGCCGCGCAATCTCGCTAAATCGGTGACGGTGGAGTAACGGAACTCGGCTCGGCGGCTTCCAGAAGGGGCTGTCCTACAGTCTCGAGCGCATGCCATCATGTGTCCGTGACGTGTTCCTGCTCTTCCCCTTCCTCCTTCATGCGGAGCGACGCGCGCGCGGCCCGGCGCAGCTTTGATTGACCGGAAGTTGACGGGACGTAGTGCCAACTTTGGCAACTTCCGCGCCACCTCAAAAAGGCAGAATGCTTTCCAGAGTCGCGAGTGGCGGCGCCCCCGGCACGATGGCGCCATGTCTCATCAGGAAGACATGGCGGACGATCTCCGCTTGTTGCTCGATGCCATAGCGGGCGAGCGACCATCCCGGCCGGACGGTGTAACTATAGCTGCAAAAGGGATGCCGTCGGAGGAGCAGGTTAACGCCCTGCTGATGCTGCCATACATGAACAAGCTCGTGAATGAGGTGACCCTGTTGCCCCAGCGTTCCCGAGCCGAAGCATTCGCAATAGCCGCTTCCGGCAGGATGGAAGTGGATATGGCCACGGGGCGCCATCGTCACGTTTCGCGGTTGCAGAGGCCACCATTTTCGCCGGTGAATGCGGATAGGGTCGAGATCCAGCGCCGCGCCGAACATTTGCCGTGCGAGGCGTCTTTCCGCTTCGCTCAACGGGCGTTCGTTTTTGTCTATCACTTGAGCAACGACCACAAATTCGCAGATGGCCTCGTCACCGCCGTGGCGCAAGAGCCGTTCGTCCGGCCACCGCAGCGCGACGCTTCAAATCCACCCTTTTACCTGAGCGAACTGCCCGGCGCGAAGGCGGCGCAAAGCCCTACGTCGAACGACGTAACGCTCTGAACGCCCGTCTAAGTTACTAACAAGCAGGTGTTAAAAGCATCGGGCACGAAAATCTAACCGAGAGATATCCCTATGAGTGGAACGGTTGCGGTCGAGAAACCCTCCTACATGGTGAGCGCCCCTGTAACGATGGGGCTGGAGAATTTAGGTCGTGTGGAGGGTGGTCCCTTCAAGCGGGCGTTCTTCACCCATTTTCAGCCTGCCTTCCTGATCGCGGTAATCGCGTTCTATTATTATGCACCGGCAGCATGGATTAAACCGTCGGTCACATTGTGGATCGGCCTTGGCGTCAAGTTCATGATGTTGGGGATGGAATGGATCAGCCCCCGCTACAAGAGCTGGCAGCACACATGGAAAGAGCTGGCATGTGACACCTTCTATGTCGCCATGGGCATGATGGTGGTTCGGGTCGTTTTCGGCCCGATCAACAGCGAAGCGATCATTAGCTGGTTCCAGGACACGTTCGACTTCGGCAAGATCGCCTGGTTCATGGCGATGCCGCTGCTGCTTCAGGCGTTCCTGCTCTCGTTCGTCCGCGATTACTTCCAGTATTGGATGCATCGCTTCATGCATAACTGGTATCCGCTCTGGGTCGCCCATGCGCCGCATCACTTCATCACGCAGCTTAACGTGCAGAAGGGCAGCATCGGTAATCCGGTCGAGATCTTCCTGATCGGTCTGGGTGTCAGCGGACTGTTCGACTTCCTGCCGCGCGCCGTCCTCCTCGCAGGTGCTTTTGGTCTTGCGGTTGGCAGCTACCAGCACTGCAACATCCGCTTCAACACGCCGCGGTGGTGGTTCAAGATCTTCAACACCACTGAGCATCACAGCCTGCACCACGCTCAGGACTATGAGAGCACCCGCAGCAACTATTCGGGCACCTGGATCTTCATCGATCGCATGCACGGCACGTGCCGTGACGGCGAGGCAGAGCTTCTGGGTCAGGAAGGTGGACGCCGCATGACGATCTGGGAGACCATGCACTACACCTTCACCGAGCCTTACAAGCTGCTTCGCGAGAAGCTCGCCCGCCGCCGGCCGATGGTCGCCGTCCCTGCGGAGTGAATATTCGCCGGAGCTAGGAAAGACAGCGATACCCGGATCTGGTGTGTCAAACGGGTCCGGGTCATCGTTTAGCCCACCCTGGAGGCCCAGCCTTTTCCAGAGGAGAATATAGTGAAGCTACCTTTCATCGATTGGATCTGGCGGGTGAGGGGCACTGTCCCGGTCGATCCCTCGGACTCTGCTTCGGACGCTTTCGGCAAGCTTGACGATCTGCTGAAGGAAAAGAACACCACATATTCGATGTCGGGTGACACGCTGTCCTTCGCCAAAGGTCCTCAGCACCCTCAGGACAAGATGTCGATCTTCGACCGGGGTAGCTGGACTGTCGCTAATGGCGTGCTGCGCTATGATATGACCAGCCGCGCGCTGCTCGCCTGCTTTCTTGCGCCGCTATTCTTTCTCACGGTTGGCCATATTGGCGTGGCCGTAGATACCTGGCGCAATCCGCCCGAACTGGCCAAAGCCAAAGAAGAAGCGGCAAAGAAAAGATCGAAGGTGAAGCCTGAGGACGTGCCCATGAACACGATCGACAAGATACTCGGCGCGCCGGAGCCTGAGAAGCCCAAGGCTGACAAGGGCGGCAAAAAGGGCGAAGAAATCGGCAAGCGGAATCGCAAGCCGTCGATGACCACAGCCTATGTGTTCATGAGCATTTTCTTCGCTTTGTGGGTTCTCGGCCGGATCTTGGAGCATTGGCTCATTCACACTCGTATCCGCAAGAGGCTCTCCGGCGAATATCAGCTATCGGAGCAGAGCTTTGGCGCCGATATCCGGTCTGCATCGACGGGGTCTTTAGAGGTCGGGCACGCCGGGGCTTAGTTTCGACTAGCAAGTAGTGTTAAATCGCGGGGGGGTCGCTGGCAGGCTCTCAAAACCGCCCCCGCGTCTTTCTGAGCGTCGCTCTGCTCAATCGCCTAATGCCTGCCTTAGATATTGCAACTATATGTGGGTTAGGTAGCACGTCGCTCGCGTGGAGGCGAAGGGATCGTGCAGGGCTTAAGCGATGAAGAAGGATATCATTCGGTAGCTCAATCGCCTTAGCGATGCACACTCTTGCCGATCGCTATCGTCGCATCTGAAACTCCCAGCTGTCACCGCGACAGCTCCTGCCGAACAATCTCCGCGCCTGCACCTAAGGCATTCAGCTTGCCTCTCGCCACGCGGCGGGAGAGGGGGGCCATGCCGCAGTTGGTCGATGGATAGAGCTTGTCGGCATCCACGAACTGAAGCGCTTTGCGCAGTGTATCTGCGACTTCCTCCGGGGTCTCGACGATGTCGGATGCCACGTCGATCGCGCCGACCATCACCTTCTTGCCCCGAATAAGGTCGATAAGATCCATTGGGACGTGTGAATGGTGGCACTCCAGCGAAATAATATCGATCTTCGACTTCTGGAGGTTGGGAAAGGTTTCCTCATACTGCCGCCATTCGGCTCCCAGGGTCTTCTTCCAGTCCGTATTGGCCTTGATGCCGTAGCCGTAGCAGATGTGGACCGCCGTCTCGGACTTCAGTCCTTCGGCCGCCTTCTCCAGCGTGGCGATCCCCCAGTCGTTCGCTTCGTCGAAGAAGACATTGAATGCCGGCTCATCGAACTGAATGATATCCACACCTGCGGCTTCGAGCTCCCTGGCTTCCTGATTGAGGATTTGGGCGAACTCCCAAGCCAGCTTCTCGCGGCTCTTATAGTGTGCGTCGTACAGCGTATCGATCATCGTCATCGGGCCGGGCAGCGTCCACTTGATCGGCTGGTCGGTTTGCGCGCGCAAATGTTTCGCATCTTCGACGAACACAGATTTCGGGCGCGACACGGCGCCGACCACTGTCGGCACGCTCGCATCATAGCGATTGCGAATTCTGACCGTCTCGCGCTTCTCGAAGTCGACGCCGCTCAGATGCTCGATGAACGTTGTGACGAAATGCTGGCGTGTCTGCTCGCCATCGCCGACGATCGTGATGCCAGCCTGCCGCTGATCTTCGACAGCCAGACGCAGGGCGTCGTGCTTGCCCGAAACCAGTTCTTCGCCTTCCAGTTTCCAGGGCGACCAGAGCGTCTCCGGCTTCGCGAGCCAGTTTGGCTTGGGCAGGCTGCCGGCAGTCGACGTGGGCAATAATGTCTTCATGATAGGTAACCTTGAATTTTATCGGAGGATCAGGCGGCGAAGCTGTCCAGCCATTGCTGGAGCACGGCTCTGTAGGGCTTGATGAAGCGCTCCTCGGCAAACTTGCCTTGCTCGACCGCCAGTCGGCTGCGCTCTTCCCGGTCATAAACAATCCGGGTCAGCGAATAGTCCTGATACTTCAGGCTCGGTTGGTAGTGGTCCGCGGCCGCCGAATTGGCGTTGTAGATTTCCGGGCGGTAAATCTTCTGGAACGTTTCCATCACGCTGATCGTGCTCACCAACTCGAGGCTGGTGTAATCGCCAAGCAGGTCGCCAATATGGTAGAAAGCATAAGGCGCGACGCTGTTGGGCGGCATGAAATAGCGCACCTTCATGCCCATCTTGGCGAAATATCCGTCGGTCGCGGAGAACTCATCGTTCCGATATTCGACACCCAGCACGGGGTGTTCGTTGGTGGTGCGACGATAGGTCTTGCTGGTCGACACGCTGAGGCAGATGACCGGCGGTTTACGGAAATTGTCGCGGTAAGCGCTCGAATTCAGGAAGTGCTTGAACAAAGTGCCATGCAGGTCGCCGAAATCTTGCGGCGCCTCGGCTTTGGGATGCGCTTTCATGTGCTCGGGCAGGACGACGCTGAAGTCGTAGTCGCGGACGTAGGATGAGAGGTTGTTGCCGACTATCCCGTCGATGCGCTCGCCTGTCTTCTTATCGACGATCGTCGTCTGAAGGATCTCGATCAGCGGGAACACCTCGTCATTCGCATCTGGAGCGATGCTCATCTCGGCAGTGATGATCGTGAGCTCGACAGAATAGCGATCGCCCTTGGGGTTGTCCCAATGCGCCAGCGAATTGAAGCGGTTGTCGATCATGCGCAGGGTGTTGCGCAAGTTCTCCTGGCGGCTCTCTCCCCGTGCCAGATTGGCGAAGTTGGTAGTGATGCGCGTGTTGTCGGCGGGACGGTAATCCTCGTCGAATGCGACGCTCTTTATGGAGAATGTGAATGGGCTTTTGCTCATGATCGACCACCTGCTTTTGCCGGGCGGGAGGGCCTGAGGAAGAGCGCGCGATATTAGCAGTCTGGACGTCGCTCAACCGCGCGCCTTGCTTCAAGCGCGATCCACCGGAGGAACCCCCGTCCGAGGAACGTTATAGCGCCGGAGGCAGGTCTCCTGGCTCACGGGTCATCGCAGGGTTCCGGCCTTCCCGAGCCTCTTGCGGAGGCTCAGTGACACAAAATGGAACCGCCACTCACCGCTTACAGTTGCGGGGGCAGCGCCGGATTCTACCCAGAAGGGCACCACCGGCTTCCCGTCTTAGCCCCGCCGTCACGCCTGAGGCAGGGAACCTCGACGGTTCGCTTCAACACCATCACGGGACCGCTGTCAATCATGATATAAAGATATCTTTATATGGGTGTAATCGTTCGATTTTGTCACGATCATGTTATTAGGAGAGGTGCAGAGATGCATTCTCTTGTTTTCGCCCCCGCCGGGCTGCAGATTCCGCTGGCTGCCAATCAATCGGACAATCGCGCATGACGATATTCACTGGCTTATCGGCATTTCCGCCGACCCCCGCTAACGAGGAGGGCGTGGTCGATACGCATGCGCTTGGCGTTCTCGTGGACCGACTTGCGAATGCAGGTGTGGATTCGGTCAGCTTCTTAGGCAGCACAGGGACTTACGCCTATCTGGATCGGGACCAACGGAACCGAGCCGTCGCAGCAGCTGTGGAGGCGGCAGCTGGCCGTGTTCCGGTGGTGGCAGGTATAGGGGCGCTAAGAACCAGCTGGTCGCGCGAACTTGCGGTTGCTGCTGAGCGTGTGGCGCCAGCGGGCTTCTGCTAGCGCCAATGTCTTATGCGAAGCTGTCCGACCGAGAGGTCTCGGACCACTTCAAAACAGTTACTGCTGCCACCGGTCTGCCGCTTTGCATCTACAACAACCCCGGCACGACAAATTTCGAGTTCTCACATGATCTGATCGTCGAGCTGGCGCATATGTCGGGGATCGCGGCAGTAAAGATGCCGCCTCTGCATGACCACAACTACGCGGGGGAGATCCAGCAGCTTCGAGCGCGGGCGCCCGAGAGTTTCAAAATCGGTTACAGCGGCGACTGGTGCGCAGCGCCAGCCTGTCTGGCGGGAGCCGACGCATGGCACAGCGTCATTGCTGGCATCCTGCCTGAGCCTGCGATCCGCCTGGCACGCGCTGCTATGGGAGGAGATATCGACGAGACTGCGCGACTGCAGGCTCACTGCACCCCGATGTTGGCGTTGTTTGAAAGATATGGAAGTTTACGCATCATCTACGGGATCGCAGAGCTTCTAGGTCTGGCGATCGGAACGGCGCCACTCCCGTTGCAGGCATATACTGGCGCGGAAATGCTTCATGAACTTCCAGACGCGTTTGAGAAAATGATGATAGCTTCGCCGGACCGCCTAGCCGGGTGAGAACGGGCGGCATTTGTGCAAGATCTGCTTGCAATCCTTGCGTGCGTATTCCGCATACGAGAAACTAGCGATCGACCTCGATCGCGACGATCTCAATAGCGTCCGCTTTTCCGCCAAAGGGCAAAAGCTCTTCAGGCTCGGCTTGCATCATGGCACGCGCGAGGGGAGCTGAGAACGAAATCAGGCCGCCTGCCGGATCAGCTTCGTCATCCCCGACGATTGTCAGGCGCTGCTGCTTGCCATTCATGCGAAAGGTGACGGTGCACCCGAATTCCACGACTTCGCCTTTCGGCTCAGGCGCCAGCTGGGCGGTCGCCTGGCGCGTGTGCCAATAGCGCAGTTCACGCTTCGCCAGGTCGCGCTGTTGTCCCTCTGACAAGGTCGGAACCAACGCTTCCAGGTCCCTCACCTTGGTGTGAATGATCTCAAGACCTCGGGTGGTGACCAGATTTGGACCAGGCGGAAGGGGAATCTCAAATTTGGGTTCGAGATGCTCCTCATCGCTTTCCCGTCTAAAGGCGACACTCATGATTGCCTATTTTCCAGTGGATGACGGTCGGCATATTGGAGGTACTGCCGGCAACGGCAAGATTTCTAGATGTTTCCCATTGGCGCCCGCGCCGCGAAGAGACGCGCTCATTGCGCCGATCACCCGTAACAAGTGCGGCGTCCGCCGGGAATGATTCGTCCCGGGGCGGATGCGCCGCTAGATAATCAGCCAGACTCGTCCCGAGCTCCGTACCTGTTTGGCGCGAACAAAGGCCCAGTTCATCGGATCAGGTAGCTCATTGCCTTGATCGCTGAAGCCCATGAGGCGCGCCAGCTCATCGTGGCTAACCCGACTCAATCACTCAACGCCATCGGCATTGCCAACAAGCGCTGCCGCACCCGGCTGGGTAAGCTTGCCGTGCTGGCCTGCATGGCGCCCGATATCGTCACCGCGATCCTCGAAGGGCGTCAGCCTGCAACGCTCACTGCTAAGGCGCTCACCCGGATCGACCTTCCGCTCGCATGGGATGCGCAGCGATCCGCGCTTGGGTTCGGTTAGCAAGCCAGCGAGAGGTGAGACACGAAGCGGGCGCCGATCAGGCGCCCGCTCTCGTTCGGGTGCCCGAGCAACTAGCCGGACCTGCAGTCACTTTTTTAGTCCCGTGAGACGGAGCCCGGATCCGAGAGGCAAATCTCACCCTGGGAGACAATCCCAACCGCAGGGTAGTGCCATCGCCCCACATATGGCGCGGAACTGCGCCGTTCTGCACGGCACTCGGGAGATTATCGAATGTCCAGAGTAACTTAGGACTGAATGGTGCGGTCGAGAAGACTCGAACTTCCACGGGCTTTCGCCCACAACGACCTCAACGTTGCGCGTCTACCAGTTCCGCCACGACCGCACATCAGGGAGGTGAGCCGGAGCCGGCTCCTCGGGTAGGGGGCGGCCTTTAGCAAAGGGTGCATGGCCATGCAACCATTCTCGAACATTCCGTTGAAGACGTGGAAAATCGTGGCGTAAGCCGGCGTTTCTCGCCTATCCGCGTCGGATGAGCGCGTCTGAAAAGAATGTGTGGGGCAGCCACTGGGTAGAGGCGCGGCGCATCGCGACTCTTGCCTGGCCGATCATCCTCACGAGCCTCAACTGGACGATCATGCATATGGTCGATGTGCTCGTGGTCGGCATTGCCGGCACCAGTGAGCTCGGCGCGCTTGCGGCGGGTCGCGTGGTCTTCTTCGTGGCCATCGTGTTACTCTTGGGAGGGATGACCGGCGTCGTCGTTTACACGTCCCGCGCTGATGGAGCCGGCGATCTCCCGCGAACCGGCGGTCTTTGGCGTGAAGCGTTGCTGCTCGGCCTGCTCCTCGGCATTCCCACGGCCATCGTCACAGCGATTTTCGCAGATTCGCTACTGAAGCATACAGGTGTCGCGCCGGCGCTCGTTGGTCCGGGCGCCGATGTTTTGCGCGCGATGATGCTTGGCCTGCCAGGGCAGACCGTCACGATCGCGCTGTCGTTCTTTCTGGAAGGCGTCAGTCAGCCCCGTCGGGTGCTTCTGGTCAATCTTGTCATGCTGCCTGTCAACGCCGTGTTGGCCTGGGCTCTGGCGCTCGGGCACTTCGGCTCTCCCGCGCTCGGAGCAGTGGGAGCCGCGCTGGCGACCGCTCTCACCAGTATCGGAGGGGCGATCGCGATGGCGGTGATGTGCTGGACTTTACCGGACGCATCGGCGCGAACCTTGCGCGGGCGAGATCTTGCCGCGTGGATTGACGCGGCCCGCGGCTTGCCTGCGCTTCTTCGCTTCGGTGCCGTGCCGGGCTTTGCCGCTGGCATGGAAGTCGTGGGCTTCTCCTGGCTCATGATTCTCTCGACGCGCATGGGGGCGGCGACGGCGGGGGGCTTCCAAGTCATGCTCTCGCTTCACAATATCGGCTACGCCCTTGCGCTTGGCCTGGGTTCGGCCGCCGGTGTGCGTGTAGGCAACGCCGTGGGTGCCGCAGAACTGCAGACTGTGCGACCGCGCACGTTTATCGCCTGTGCGCTATCCATTGTGATTATGGGCGGACTTGTCGCAGTCTATATTCTGGCAAGCGGTCCGATTGTGGACATGTTGACCAGTGACCAAACGGTTGCTCGGGAAGCTGCAATCATGGTCGCCATTCTGGCTCCCTTCATCTTGCTTGACGGCTTGCAAGCGATATTCCTTTCCGCACTCCGCTCACTGGGAGATCAGGTTGCGGGAGGTATAAACGGCATTGTCGGGTTCTTCGTGGTGATGGCGATTGCGGGCTTGCTGTTCTGGCAATGGGGCTGGGGTTCGGCAGGACTGGCTTGGGCAGCGGCATTGGGCATGACGGTCGCCGCCGGCCTACAGGCGCTGCGTTTTCTATGGGTTACACGCTCCCCGTCGCGATCTGGCGGATGATGCGCTGAAGCGTTCCGTGTGCTAAACGGTCAAACCCGATAGGCGGTCGGGTATCACGCCGTCCTCGCGAACAATTTGCTAAGAGGGATTGGAGCGGGTGAGGGGAATCGAACCCCCGTCGTCAGCTTGGGAAGCTGCTGCTCTACCATTGAGCTACACCCGCGTCCCGCCCGCTTGCCATGCGTGCGGCATGAAGGTCAATCGCTCTTGTGGAATGCTTATGTTTAGGCAGATATGGCTTCGCGCAATCGCTGCTTGCATGTTTGAACCAAGCAAGCATAGGTAGCGCTACCATAAATTGCCGCCGCAGTACGGCAACGGCTGGCAAGCAAACGGAGTAGGGGCATGCAGGACAAGGGGCAGGGCGCGCAAGTCAACATCGCGCTCGTTTCCGCCATCGTCGCGGTCGCGACCATCGGCGGTCTGCTTTTCGGATACGATAGCGGCGCGGTGAACGGCACTCAGCCGGGATTGACTGCAGCGTTTGGGCTGGATGAGGCCGGGCTCGGCTTCACGGTCGGCTCACTGCTCATCGGTTGTATCTTCGGCGCATTTTTTGCCGGCACGCTGGCTGACTCGATGGGGCGGCGCAATGTGATGCGTCTGGCCGCTGTCCTCTTCCTCGCGGGCGCACTGGTTCAGGGTTTCGCGCACGATCACACGATTTTCGTCATCGCCCGGATTTGCGGAGGAATCGCCGTCGGTGCGGCATCGGTTCTGTCACCGGCCTATATCTCCGAGGTCGCCCCGGCGAACATCCGTGGTCGGATGACGACCGTCCAGCAAATCATGATTATCTCCGGCCTCACTGCCGCGTTCGTGGTCAATTATTATTTGTCAGCGGCTGCCGGCAGCTCGACCAGCCCGTTCTGGGGCGGCCTTGAAGCGTGGCGCTGGATGTACCTGATGCAGGCGATCCCGGCGGCCGTCTTCCTCATCGCCCTGTTCTTCATCCCTGAGAGCCCGCGTTTTCTCGTGGCCAAGGGCCGCCTGGAGCAGGCGACTGACGTGCTGACCAGCATCTTTGGCGCAGCGGTGGCCAAGACCAAGATCGAGGAAATTCGTGCCAGTTTCTCGGCCGATCACCGGCCTCGCCTGGCGGATGTACTGTCGTCTAACGGTTTTCTGGGCATCCGTCCCGTAGTGTGGGCCGGGCTCGTGCTTGCGGTGTTCCAGCAACTCGTCGGTATCAACGTGATCTTCTACTATGGATCGACTCTCTGGCAGCTGGCCGGTTTCACCGAGAACGACTCGTTGCTTATCAATATCGTGTCTGGCGCGGTTTCAATCGCTGCCTGCTTCGTGACGATCGCGCTGGTGGACAAGATCGGCCGTAAGCCCCTGCTGCTCATTGGTTCGGCGGGCATGGCAGTGGCTCTGTTCATCATGGTCTATGCGTTCAGCCACGGCTCGCTCGATGCCAGCGGCAAGCTGGTACTTTCTCAGGAGCTGGGTATCATCGCGGTGATCGCGGCCAATCTCTACGTCATCTTCTTCAACATCAGCTGGGGCCCTGTGATGTGGGTTATGCTGGGTGAGATGTTCCCGAACCAGATTCGCGGTTCGGCGCTGGCAGTGTGCGGTTTCGCCCAGTGGTTCGCCAATTATCTCATCGCGCAGACCTTCCCTGTTATGGCATCCAGCTGGGGTCTGGCCGCCAGCTACACCTTCTACGGTGTGTGCGCGGCGATCAGCTTCTTCCTTGTGCAGAAGTTCATCCACGAGACGCGTGGCATCGAACTGGAAGATATGAAGGGCTGATAAAGCCGGGCAGGCGCGGTCCCCTCGACTTGGGGATCGCGCCATGCTCTATCGGAGTGATGAACCCGCTTCGACTGATAAGCCTCGTCGCGCTGGCTGCGGCGCTTCCCGCTTGCAATGGCAAGCCGTCGTCCTCGTCGGACAATTCGTCCGCCCCGGTTGGGCAGGATTCCGCAGCACATGCAGGGCTGGTAGAATTGGCTGCTGCTTTCGTGCCGATCACGCTCGAGGCAGGGACTCATGAAGCGGAATATGTAGACGCCTATTATGGCCCCGCAGACCTCAAGGCGAAGGCTGAGGCCAAGCCGCGTTCCCGCGCCGATCTGGAGACGGCGGCCAAAGCTGCCGTTGTGCGGCTTGACCGCGAAGTCATCCCCGGCCTGACTGATCCGGATGATCTCGTGCGCGCCCGGGCTTTACGGGATTTCTATCAGGCTGCTGCAACACGCCTAGCGATGATCGGCGGGCAGGGCTTCTCCTTCGATGACGAAGCGCAGGGGCTTTTCGGTGTGAAACCGCAGCTCAAGCCGCTTTCTCATTATGACGCGATTCTCGCGGGTCTGAATGATCTGGTGCCGGGAACCGGCGCTCTCCCTGCCCGGGTCGATGCCTTCAATGAGCGCTATGCGATCCCGAAAGAGCGGCTGCAGCGGGTATTCGACGCGGCGATCGCGGAGTGCCGCAAACGCACCATGAAGCATTTCACCTTGCCCAAGGAGGAAAGCTTCAAGCTGGAGTTTGTGACCGGCAAGCCTTGGTCGGGCTATAATTACTACAAGGGTAATTATCACAGCCTCATTCAGGTCAACACCGATCTTCCTATCCGCATCAGCCGCGCGGTCGATCTTGGCTGTCATGAGGGCTATCCGGGCCACCATGTCCTCAACCTCATGATCGAAAGCAAGCTGGCGCGCGGCAAGGGCTGGCGCGAATATGAGGTGAACCCGCTTTATTCGCCGCAAAGCCTGATTTCTGAAGGCTCGGCCAATTTCGGTATCGATCTCGCCTTTCCGGGGCCGGAACGGCTCGCGTTCGAGCGGGATGTCCTCTATCCGCTGGCAGGGCTCGATCCCAAGACCGCTGAAACTTACTGGAAGGTCCAGCAAGCAACCGAAGCCCTAACTGGCGCTCGCCTGACCATCGCGCGCATGTATCTTGATGGAGAGATAAATCGCGCGAAGGCCGTTGAACTCAGCCAGAAATATCTGCTGCTCTCTCCTCAGCGGGCCGAACAGTCAGTGGGATTTACTGACCATTATCGCAGCTATGTGATCAACTATGGCCTAGGGAAGGATATGGTCCAGGCCTATGTCGATGCTGCCGGGCCTGATGCGACGACTCGATGGAAGCGCATGGAGCATGTACTGAGCGATGCGGTGATCCCGGCCGATTTGCTGAAGCGGTAATTAGGGCGGGTGATGGCCCGCCGGATGCCATTCCGAAAGAAACCGCCGCGCGCGCTGCGCGACGGTTCTTTTAGGGTCAGGCCATCAGAGTTTCCCGGTGAGTTCCGGGACGGCCGTGAAGAGGTCCGCGACGAGGCCGAAGTCCGCAATCTGGAAGATGGGGGCGTCCTCGTCCTTGTTGATCGCGATGATGGTCTTGGAGTCCTTCATGCCCGCCAGATGTTGAATGGCGCCGGAGATGCCGACCGCGATATAGACTTCCGGCGCGACGATCTTGCCGGTCTGGCCCACCTGATAGTCGTTGGGCACATAGCCCGCATCGACGGCGGCGCGGGATGCGCCGATGGCGGCGCCCAGCTTGTCTGCGAGCGGGGGAATGAGCTGCTCGAATGTCTCGGCATCCTTGAGAGCCCGTCCGCCCGAGACGATGACCTTCGCGCTGGTGAGTTCGGGGCGCTCGGACTTCGCGATCTCAGCGCCAACGAAGCTGGAGAGCCCCTTGTCACCGGTAGTGCCAACCGCCTCGACTGTGCCGGAACCGCCTTGCGCGGCGGCTTTGGCAAATGCGGTGCCGCGCACGGTCAGCACCAGCTTCTTGTCACTGGTTTTCACTGTCGCGATCGCGTTTCCAGCGTAGATCGGCCGGGTGAACGTGTCCGGTCCTTCCACCGAAAGAATGTCGCTGATCTGCATGACGTCGAGCAGAGCAGCAACGCGCGGTGCGATGTTTTTTCCGGTCGTTGTCGCTGGCGCGACGAACGCGTCGTGGTTTTCCATCAGGCTCACGACGAGCGGCGCGATGTTCTCGGCCAGTGCGTGCGCATAGGCTGCATTGTCCGCAACATGGACCTTGCCGACATCGGCGATCTTGGCAGCGGCTTCTGCGATGCCGTCGACACCCTGACCCGCCACTAGCAAATGCACATCGCCCAGCTGCCCCGCAGCAGTGACTGCAGAGAGCGTGGCGTCCTTGAGAGCGCCGCCCTCATGCTCGACCCAGACCAGCGCCTTCATGCTGCGACTCCCAGTTCCTTGAGCTTGGCGACGAGCTCATCGACGCTGCCCACCTTGATGCCTGCGGAGCGCTTTGCCGGCTCAGTGACCTTGAGCGTAGTCAGGCGCGGCGCGATGTCCACGCCATAATCCGCAGGGGCCTTGGCCGCGAGCGGCTTGGATTTCGCCTTCATGATGTTGGGCAACGAGGCATAGCGCGGTTCGTTGAGACGCAGGTCCGTTGTCACGATCGCCGGCGCTTTCAGGCTGAGGGTTTCGAGACCGCCGTCGACTTCGCGGGTCACCTTCACCGTGTCGCCAGAGACCTCCACCTTGTTCGCAAAGGTCCCCTGGCCCCAGCCGAGCAGCGCAGCGAGCATCTGGCCGGTCTGGTTGCTGTCGTCATCGATTGCCTGCTTGCCCAGGATCACCAGACCCGGCTGCTCCTCATCCGCAATGGCCTTGAGGATCTTCGCCACGCCAAGCGGCTCGATCTCATCGTCGGTCTGCACGAGGATCGCCCGGTCAGCGCCCATCGCCAGGCCCGTGCGCAGCGTATCCTGCGCCTTGGCCGGGCCAATCGACACCACCACCACTTCGGAAGCCGCGCCCTTTTCCTTCAGGCGCAGCGCTTCCTCCACTGCAATCTCGTCGAACGGGTTCATGCTCATCTTCACGTTCGCAAGATCAACACCGCTCCCGTCCGCCTTCACCCGCGGCTTCACATTATAATCAAGCACACGCTTGATGGGGACGAGGACTTTCATGGCTCTCTCTCCGCTGAACAGAGCATTGGGCTAATTGACGTTAACGTGAACGTCAAGTTCGTAGCGCGTTCAGGCCAACGCTTTCACTTCGGCCACGATCTTCTTGGCGGCATCGCCCAGATCGTCCGCAGGCACAATGGCAAGACCCGAGTTGGCCAGGATTTCCTTGCCCTGAGCCACGTTGGTGCCTTCAAGGCGCACGACCAGCGGCACCGAGAGGTTCACTTCCTTGGCTGCCGCGACGATGCCCTCGGCAATGATGTCACAACGCATGATGCCGCCGAAGATGTTGACGAGAATCCCCTTCACCGCTGGGTCGCTCAAGATGATCTTGAACGCCGCAGTCACCTTCTCCTTGGAGGCGCCGCCGCCCACGTCGAGGAAGTTAGCCGGGAACATGCCGTTGAGCTTGATGATGTCCATTGTCGCCATGGCGAGGCCTGCACCGTTCACCATGCAGCCGATGTCGCCATCCAGCTTGATGTAGGCGAGGTCGTATTTGCTCGCCTCCAGCTCTGCAGGGTCTTCTTCCGTTTCATCACGCAGGGCCATCAGGTCCGGGTGGCGGAAAAGCGCGTTGCCGTCGAAGCCGACCTTTGCGTCGAGCACGAGGAGGTTGCCCTGCTCGGTCAGTGCGAGCGGATTGATCTCAATCTGCGAGGCATCCGTGGTGAGGAAGGCGTCATAAAGCGACTTGGCGACCTTCCCGGCTTGCTTGGCCTGATCGCCCGAGAGCCCGAGCGTGGCGGCGACGGTGCGGCCGTGATGCGGCATAAATCCAGTGGCGGGATCGACCGAGAAGGTTTTGATCTTCTCCGGCGTGGAGTGCGCGACTTCCTCGATGTCCATGCCGCCTTCGGTCGACACGACGAATGCCACCTGACCCGTTGCGCGGTCCACAAGCAGCGCGAGGTAGAACTCCTTGGCGATGTCCGCACCGTCGGTCACATACAGACGGTTGACCTGCTTGCCTGCTTCCCCGGTCTGGATCGTCACCAGCGTGTTGCCGAGCATGTCGGTGGCGTGAGCCTTCACTTCATCGAGGTTGAAGGCAAGGCGCACACCGCCCTTTGCATCCGGGCCAAGTTCCTTGAACTTGCCCTTGCCGCGACCACCGGCATGAATCTGCGACTTCACCACATAGAGCGGCCCGGGGAGCTTCTTGGCCGCCTCGACTGCTTCCTCAACAGTGAAGGCTGCGTGACCGGCAGCGATCGGCGCGCCGAACTTCGCAAGCAGTTCCTTGGCCTGATATTCATGGATGTTCATGGAGGCGCCTTCCTGTGCCGGGCAAAATTGGTGGAGGCCCTAAAACACAAGGCGACTATGAGCGCTTTTGCAAAGTTGCAAAATGCCTGATGTCAGAAGCGCTGAATGAAGCAATCGGCTGCGGCCCGCGTGGTGACGCGCATGATCTCCGGGTCTTGGAGGGCACGCGTGCGGCGCATGAACTCGGCAAGGCTCGTGTTACGGTCCATGCCCCGAGCACTGGCCAACGAATTTAGCTTCATGAGCTGGTTGAGGCTTAGCTCCCGTGACATCGGCTTTGCCATGCAACTGGCCATGCCCTGCGAGAGGCCAGCGTTGAGAAGGCCTCGTCGCACTTTCTCTTCCGCCCCTGCGCAGGCGGGAAGCAACACTAAAGAGACGCACATTAGAAAAGCGGGAACGAAGCGAGACATTTCGCTCCTCTAGCGCATTTGCTTTGAAGTAGGACAGAGCTGATTGACCAGGGATGGCGGCAAGCGCACAGGGCGCAAAACGGAGCAGCGCGCATGGATCGTCTTTTCACCCGGATCGCAAGCGGAATGGCAACGCTGGCGGGGCAACCCTACACCTTCATCCTCGCGCTGAGCACGATAATAATCTGGGGCGTCAGCGGCCCGATCTTCCAATGGTCGGACACTTGGCAACTGGTGATCAATACTGGAACGACGATCGTGACGTTCCTGATGGTGTTCCTCATCCAGAACGCCCAGAACCGCGATGCGAGCGCGATGCAGGTGAAGCTGGACGAGCTGATCCGCGCGGTGGCGGGTGCGCGGAATGAATTGATCGGCGTAGAACACCTGACCGACCTTGAAATCTGCAGAATTCGGGACGCGCTGGAGACGGAACTGGAGGCGGATGCCATGACCCGCCGCCAGCGCGTGGAAGCCCTCACGACACTTATCGAGCGTCGCTAATCAGGCATAGAAACTAACGACAGCGCGTCTGGCTCTTGTCGATCTCACGACCGGCGACCGCGCCACCGGCTGCGCCAATGATCGTGCCCAGCGTCTTGGAGCCGCCCGGCGCGATGATGTTACCCAGCAATGCGCCTGCCGCGCCACCGACGATCGTACCGGTGGTGCCATCGCGACGCTTGCAATAGTAGCGGCCGCGATCGTCGCGATACACGGGATCATTGTCGCCCATATAGTAGCCGTCGCGATCCGAAGCGTAGCGTGGCCCGCCACCGCCGCCGCCCATATAGTCGGAGCAAGCGCCGAGCGGCAGCGCCGCGACGGCAAGAAGGGCAGTTGCACGCAGAGTGCGGACAGTGGACTGGCGGTTCATCTTCTCTCTCCCGTTCGCCCCGCGCTTTTGCCCCTCAATGAGGGGGTGGCCGGCGTCCCAACTACGGTGCGGGGGGAGGACGGGACGCCGGCCAATCATGTCATGCTCCGCCGGGGGGGATGGCGGAGCACGACATGAAGCTGTGTATCAGTTGGTGCGCGCGAGCGGATCGGGCGTCAGGGGAGACGGAGCCTCGGACATGCGCGTCGCACGCGGGGTCGAAGCCTTGCGGGCGGCGTTCGAACCGGTCGTCCGCGAGGCCCGAGCCTCCTCGACCTTCTCCTTCGCCTCGCCGTAGCGCGCCTTCACATCTTCCGCGAAACGATCCAGCGAACCGTTCTCATAGAGCTTCTTGCCGACAACACCGACGAGCGCACCGAAGACGAGGGTACGAAGAACAGACATGGGGCGATCCTTCCATTTGAATGACACGCATCCGGGCACGGATGACTTGCCACCCTTAACCAGTCATCGGGACAAGAGTTCCCAACAGCCGATCAAATGGCGATCAATTCAGGACCGCTATTTGCTCTTCCGGGTGGTCTTGGCCGTCTTGTCCAGCTTCACCGGCTGAAACTCGCCCAGGCCGCAGGTCGGCCCGCGCAGGGGAGCGGGGAGGGTGATCACCTGAATGGTGTCCACTGAGCAGAGCTGCTGCGTGGAGGTGCGATAGGCGAAGCGCCGCTCGAAGCCCAGGTTTGGGCAGGAGAGGGGCAGGGTGTTCCGATAGACCGTGCCATCGCGCATGATGAAATCGATCACGCTGTCCGACCGGACCTCCGACGTGCGGATGCGGTTCAGCAGGAGGCAACTCGTCGGCTTGCCTGCGGGCGTGGCCGAGGGCACGGGATCGCGGGGATTGGCCTTGCTCTCCTGCGCGCGCACCGGGGAGGCAAGCGCCAGGCCCGCGACGGCGAGCACCGCGAGCGCGGAAAGCGGCAGGAGCCGCCCGAGCGGGACGGATGAGGGCCGTGCACGGGCAATTGCGACGGGTGAGCGCGAGGGGAGGGACGTGCGCGACATGAAGGCGTCTCCAAGACTGATCCAGAAGCTCTGACAGAGAACCGGGTTTGCGTAATGATTTACGCGCGACGTCCTGAACATGCGATGAAAGTCATGGGGAAAGTCGCGGCGCCACGCGGCAAGCGCAGCGCGGGACAAGCCACCGGAGACCGCAACAGCTCCATGCGTGCAAAGGATCGTCTGGCCCATGAACGCATGACGGAGCCGCCCGCTCCGACCCGTATTGCGGAGCGACCCGATATCACAGCCCGATAGGAAGGGCTGGGGAGCGAGAGGGGAGACGCGAAAGGTTCTGAAAGTTACACCTCTTGAAGCAAAAAAAATCGAGCGGGCGGGAGAGCGCAGCGCGGCGTCGGGGAGTGCTCAGCCGGTCCTGTCTTCCGCCTCTGCGCACAAGACCGCGCCGGACACGCGCCTCGTCCCCCGCGCAGCGCGGCGAGCGGCGGCGCGACGCTCCCGCCGGGGCGGCTGGACGCCGAAGAGGACGGCGTGGGCCTGCTGCATCTCGTCCTGCGAGGGGCCAGTCCGGTTCAGATAGGCCACGGTCTCCTCCACGGTGAGTTGCCGCCAGTAATTGGTAGTGTGAGGCAGGCCCCACTGCTCCCCGCGAAAACCGGGCGAGGGTGGGCAATCGGTGACGAGCCACGGCCCGTTCTGCCAGACCTGATAGCGACCGGGCGCGAACCCGATGGGGTCGGCCGCGCCGGCCTCCAGCCGATCCAGACCGCCATCCCAGTCCTCGCGCAGCGTGCGGCGCGCCTGCGCATGACGCAGCATCGTGTCCCCGCGCGCGATGAGGGCAAGCAGCAGGCCATTATGGTGGACGCGCTCCTCCCCGATCAGCTCGCCATGATAATAGCGCTCCCGCACCGTGCCGTGAATGGCGCGCTCCAGCGCGATGGAGACGAGCCGGTCCATGCCGCGCTCCAGCGCAGCCTCCCACGCGGCATCGAACGCGCGGGCATCGGGACGGCGACGCAGGCGCCAGGCGGACTGCGGCGTCATCCCCACCGCGCGAGCGGCGGCGGTGACATTGGCGGTCTCCGCCAGATGATCGATGAAGGCGCGCTGGCGCTGCGGCGTCCAGCCATCATCGCGGCAGCGGACGGGAACCGGGATGAGGGCAGTGTCGGGGGCGGAGGCGCCGTCGTCTTCATAAGCGTCGGCGGGATCGATCGGGCTGTGGACGGTCATCATGTCCTCCTCAAGGGAAAGGGGACGGACCAGATATGATGGAATGGGGCGTGTAGGACAGGGGTGGTTTATTCGTCGAACCTATGGCCCGATTTGGGCGACGCATGGCGCGCCCGGAGCATGGCGAAGACTTCCTCCTGCGGGATGGTCGGCGCCGGGTCGGCCAAAGCCGCCTCTACGCGGCGCCTCAGAAGCGCTTCGAGAGCGCCTTCCTGCCGCTCCAACGACTGGCTCGGATTAGCGAGGACACCCGGAGTGACCGCGACAGGCTCTGCAGGGTTAGCGGGCATCGCACCAGTCTATGCCATTGTCACAACGGAGCAAGCCTTTGCCGCTTACCTATCTGACTTGAGACTTGCGCTACCAATGTGTAAAGCGGGGCAAAAGGATACACATCATGCGTACCAATATCGTTATTGATGACGGTCTTATCTCGGAGGCCATGAAGGCGAGTGGCGCACAGACCAAGCGCGAGGCGGTCGAGCGCGGTCTGAAGGCGCTGGTGCAGCTTTCCCGGCAGGGCGACATCCGCAAGCTGCGCGGCAAGCTGGACTGGCAGGGCGACCTTGACGCGATGCGGCGGGATTGAATAAACACTCTGCGTTCTCCGCGCCTCTGCGTGGATATATTCAGTTCGCGCGGAGCCGCAGAGTGCGCGGAGATCAGAGCGTGAGGGGGCAATATGGTCCTCGTCGATAGCAGCGTCTGGATCGATTACTTCCGAGGCGTGTCATCGCCGCAGACCGACAGGCTCGACGCGCTGCTGGGTCGGGAGCCGGTCGCGATCGGCGACTTGATGCTGGCCGAGGTGCTGCAAGGCTTCACCAAAGATCGCGATTTCGAGCAGGCGCTGGCGATGCTGGGTGCGCTGGACGTGATCGAGATTGGCGGGCGCGAGGTGGCGGTGCAGGCGGCGCGGAATTATCGGGCGCTAAGGGCGCGAGGCATCACGGTGCGCAAAACTATCGATACGCTGATTGCGACGCGGTGCATCATGGATGGGGTGCCGCTGCTTTATAGTGACCGGGATTTTGAGGGATTTTCAACCTTAGGGTTGGTGCGGGCCCATTAATGCATGCTCATAAAATCCAAGTCCTGGGCCATATATAAACAAATTAGGGCCCATAAAAGAAAGCAAAGCCATACGGCCTGTTTTCCATAAAAGATTGATCGCTTGCTAAACCAAAAACTCCTCCTTGGTTTCCCATTGCAAAACCACCTTCACAGGTTCCCCGCTCTATTCCTTTAAATGCTGCAATAATTTTCTTATCTTTAATATAAAGTCCGCTTTTGTCGCGTTCATCAACAAAAAATCCATGGTTTATTCTTATTTTTTCATTTGAAAAATCCATATCAAGTATTATTTCTGTCGGTGCGACACGAATTTTTAAATTCGTTCCTTGATATTTAATGTCCCAGATATTTACTGGACTTTTTAGCTCCCCTCTATCAATTAGTAATAATATTTCACCGTCTATAGTTGTGATGGCGGCCGAAAATGTGACCCATCCGTTTTCGCTATGTTGTACAAAATAATTTCTTCCATTTATCCAGATCACTCGATAATCGCCATCTCCATCAAGACCTGAGGCGATATTTGAACCAAATTCAACAATTCTATTTCGTCCTGGTTCAATATGCCAAGGACTGGCGTGTTCTCTTCCTTTATTAAATGGATTTTGTCGTCCATTCTTGACCCTATCCGAGCTCAGTCGCCCGGATGTCTTTTCTCTATGGTGGTTGGGGCACAGAAGTGCGAGATTAGAAATCTCGTGCTTATTTACAATATGAAATTCTTCGATGTGATCGTACTCAAAAATAGGCGCGCCACATAGGACGCATCCAAAAAAGCAGTCCTGCCTAACTAATCTTTTAGTCTCTTCTGGAATATTTCTATTATTCACCCTTTATCCTCCCCGCATAGCTAACCGGCTCATTCACCACTGGCTGCGGCGCGCCGGTCGCGACGATCTCGCCGCCCCTCGACTTCGTTCTCGACTATGCTCGAACTCCGCTCGGGACGAACGGGGGAAGGGATTACTCCGCAGCTTCCACCTTCTGCCGGGGTGAAAGCAACGGTTTCAAATACCGCCCCGTATAGCTTCTTGGCTCCTTGACCACCTTCTCCGGGGTGCCAGTCGCGACGATCTCGCCACCTTTCACGCCGCCTTCCGGCCCGAGATCGATGATGTAGTCCGCTGTCTTGATGACATCGAGATTATGCTCGATGACCACGACGCTGTTGCCCTGCTCGACAAGGGCGTGGAGCACTTCCAGCAGCTTACGGACATCCTCGAAGTGGAGCCCGGTGGTCGGCTCGTCCAATATGTAGAGCGTGTTGCCGGTCGCGCGGCGGGAAAGCTCCTTGGCGAGTTTTACGCGCTGGGCTTCACCGCCTGAGAGGGTGGTCGCCTGCTGGCCGACCTTCACATAGCCCAGGCCCACTTCGGCGAGCATCGCCATCCTGTCGCGGATCGGCGGCACCGCCTTGAAGAACTCGACCGCGTCTTCCACCGTCATGTCCAGCACGTCCGCGATGCTCATCCCCTTGAATTTCACTTCGAGGGTCTCGCGATTGTAGCGCTTGCCGTGGCACTCCTCGCAGGTGACGTACACATCCGGCAGGAAGTGCATCTCGATCTTGATGACGCCGTCGCCCTGGCAGACCTCGCAGCGGCCGCCCTTCACGTTGAAGGAGAAGCGGCCCGGCTTGTAGCCGCGCGCCTGCGCCTCCGGCAGGCCCGCGAACCAGTCGCGGATATTGGTGAAGGCGCCGGTATAGGTGGCGGGATTGGAGCGGGGGGTGCGGCCGATCGGCGACTGGTCGATGTCGATCACCTTGTCGAGATGATCGAGCCCGGTGATGCGATCATGCGCGCCGGCGACGACGCGGGCGCCGTTCAGCGCGCGGGCGCTGGCGGCATAGAGCGTGTCTATGGTGAAGCTGGACTTGCCCGAGCCGGAGACGCCGGTGATGCAGGTGAAGGTGCCGAGCGGGATGGACGCGCTGACGCCCTTCAGGTTGTTCGCGCGGGCATTGTGCACCGTGAGCTGCTTGCCCGATCCCTTGCGGCGCTTGGGCGGAACGGCGATCTCCCGCGTGCCGTTCAAATAATCGGCCGTGAGCGAGCCCTTGGTCGCCAGCACATCGGCCAGCGTGCCCTGGGCAACGATGGTGCCGCCGTGGACGCCCGCGCCCGGCCCCATGTCCACGACATAATCGGCAGCGCGGATCGCGTCCTCGTCATGCTCGACGACGATGACGGTATTGCCGAGATCGCGCAGGCGCTTCAAGGTGACGAGCAGCATGTCGTTGTCGCGCTGGTGGAGGCCGATGCTCGGCTCGTCCAGCACATAGAGCACGCCCGAGAGGCCCGAGCCGATCTGCGAGGCGAGGCGGATGCGCTGGCTTTCGCCGCCCGAGAGCGTGCCCGAGGTGCGATCGAGATTGAGATAGTCGAGCCCGACATTGTTGAGGAAGCCCAGGCGCTCGTCGATCTCCTTGAGGATGGCGCGGGCGATCTGCTGCTGCTGATCGGTCAGCTGCGCGGGCAGGGCCGCGAACCAGCCGAGCGCATCGACCACGGACATGCGGGTGGGCGTAGCGATGTCAGCCCCGGCGACCTTGACCGCCAGCGCCTCCGGCTTGAGGCGGGCGCCGTGGCAGGTCTCGCAGGGCTGGGCGGTCTGATATTTGCCCAGCTCCTCGCGCATCCAGGCGGACTCGGTCTGCAGCATGCGGCGATTGAGATTGCCGATGACGCCCTCGAACGCCTTCTTCACTTCGTAGCTCTTGCGCCCGTCCTTGAAGCGCAGCGTGACGGGCTTGCCGCCGGTGCCGTGGAGAATGACGAGGCGGACCTCCCCGGGCAGATCCTGCCAGGGCGTCTCCAGGCTGAAGCCGAACTCGCGGGCAAGGCTCTCGAGCACCTGCATGTAATAAGGCGAAGGCGGATTGGACTTCGCCCAGGGGACGATCGCGCCCTTCTTTAAGGACAGCGCCTCATTGGGAACAACAAACTGCTCGTCGAACAGAAGCTTTTCGCCCAGACCATCGCAGGCGGGGCAGGCACCCTGCGGCGCGTTGAACGAGAAGAGGCGCGGCTCGATCTCGGCGATGGTGAAGCCGGAGACGGGGCAGGCGAATTTTTCCGAGAAGACGATGCGGTTGGCGGGGATGCCGGCGTTCTTCATCTTGCCCGCATCGGCGGCTTCTTCCTCGCGGCCGGGCACCACGCCATCCGCCAGATCGACATAGGCAAGGCCGTCGGCGAGCTTGAGCGCCTGCTCGAAGCTTTCCGCGAGGCGCTGGGCGATGTCCGGCTTCACCGCGATGCGGTCCACCACCACCTCGATGTCGTGCTTATACTTCTTGTCGAGCGCAGGGGCTTCCTCAATGGGGTAGAATTCCCCGTCGATGCGCACGCGCGTGAAGCCGGCGCGCTGCCACTCGGCAATTTCCTTGCGATACTCGCCCTTGCGGCCGCGCACGACCGGCGCGAGCAGATAGGCGCGGGTGCCCTCCGGCAGGGCGAGGACGCGATCGACCATCTGGCTGACCGTCTGCGCGCTGATGGGGAGGCCCGTCGCAGGCGAATAGGGGATGCCGACCCGCGCCCACAGCAGGCGCATATAGTCGTAGATCTCGGTCACGGTGGCGACGGTGGAGCGCGGATTGCGGCTGGTCGTCTTCTGCTCGATGCTGATCGCAGGCGAGAGCCCGTCGATATGCTCGACATCGGGCTTCTGCATCATCTCCAGGAACTGGCGGGCATAAGCGGAGAGCGACTCCACATAGCGCCGCTGCCCCTCGGCATAGATGGTATCGAAGGCGAGGGACGACTTGCCCGAGCCGGACAGGCCGGTGATGACGACCAGCGCATCGCGCGGCAGATCGACGTCCACGCCCTTGAGATTGTGCTCGCGCGCGCCGCGCACCTTTATGTGGGTCAGCATTCGGTAAACCTCTGCTGACGGATATGGGTCAGAGTCATGCCGTCCGTTCTACGTCTGTTCTTTACGGGAATCCAGAACAGAAGATAGGAACGGCAAGCGCGCGATGCGAGGGGGAGTATCCATCGCGGGCCTCTTCCTGAGCCGTGACGCGCAAATTCCCGCATAGTCCGCAAAATTCAGCTTGTATTCCCGCCAGTCATGCCCGCGAATTCGTTTCGCCAGATGGAAGGAACGCAATGAAGTTCGGCGATTATCTCAGGCAATTGCGGATGCAGCACGGGTGGACCCAGCCCGAGGCGGCGGCGCGGGTGGGCATCGAGCAATCCTATCTCTCCAAGCTGGAGACGGGAAAGTCCGTGCCCTCCACCGAAATCTACGATCGGCTGGCGGGCGCCTATGGCATCGCGGCGAGCGAGATCCTCGACGTGCTCTTCCCCGAGGAGCTGGAGCGGCTGCGCGAGATCGACAGCCTGCGCACACTGATGCTGGCACAGTCCAACCGGCGGCGGACGGTCCCGCGCCGCTGGCTGATCGCCGGGCTGACGGCGCTGGCACTGGGCGGCGGGTTCACTGGCCTCTCGATGATCGATCGGGGCCGCGACATCACGACCTACACTTATGTCTCCGACGGCGTGCTGCCCAAGGGCGCGGGGGCGGACGCCGAGCCTGCCGTGCGCAGTGAGCAGACCCGCTTCATCACGCAGATGCGCGGGGCGTTCTTCACCGAGTCGCTGCCTCAGGGCGAGCGGCTCTGGCGCCTCACCGGCAGCGGCACGCAGTGGCAACCGGCCCGCTTCGGCTGGGCGCTGGTGCCCGGCCTCGCCTTCATCCTCGCAGGTATCGGCTGTGTTCTGATTTCCTCCCGCTGGACCTGACGGCCGAACCGGCCGCGACGTTTCAAACCCCCTCACTTCCGGAGTATTGACCGATGACTCATGCTGCCCTGCTCGCCGGGGGACTCTCGACCTGTGCCTTGTTCGCGAGCGCCCTCACCGCCGCTGCCCAGCCGGCCCCTCAAGGCCCCGTCGTTTCCGCCGCGCCCGCCACCAGCGCGGCGACGCTCGACGGCAGCATCGCGGCGCTGATGAGCCAGGCCGACGTGCCCGGCCTCGCCATCGCGGTGATCGACGGCAAGGACATTACTTATGTGAAGGCCTTTGGCTATCGCAACGTGGCCAAGCGCCAGCCGCTGGAGACCGATAGCATCATGTATGGCGCATCGCTGACCAAGGCCGCGTTCGCCTACACTGTGCTGCAACTAGCCGACGAGGGCCGGATCGACCTTGACCGTTCCATCGCCACCTATCTGCCCAAGCCGCTGCCCGACTATGACGAGGGCGACCGCAACTGGGGCACGCTGAAAGGGCAGGAGGAATGGCGGCGGCTGACCCCGCGCATCCTGCTCACTCATGCCTCCGGCCTTGCCAATCTGCGCTATCTGGAGCCCGACGAAAAGCTGCGCTTCCACTTTCCGCCCGGCGAGCGCTACGCCTATTCCGGCGAAGGCTTTTATCTGCTGCAGTTCGTGCTGGAGAAGGGGCTGGGCCTCAATGTGAAGACCGAGATGCAGCGCCGCGTCTTCGATCGCTTCGGCATGACCAATACCGACATGCAGTGGCGCGCGGACTTCGCGGACCATCTGGCCGATGGTTATGCGATGGACGGCAGCTTCGAGCCGCATGACGAACGCAGCACAGTGAGCGCATCCGGCTCCATGGATACGACGATCGCCGATCAGGCGCGGATGTGGCGGGGGATGCTGGCGGGAGAAGGCCTCTCAGCCGCAATGCGGGCCGAGTGGATCCGCCCGCAGCTGCCCATCCGCACTGCCTATGAATTCCCCACCATCGAGGCGAGCCGCACGCATGATCCGCGCCCGGCGACCATCGACCTGCAAGGCGCGCTGGGCGTGACCGTGTGGCGCGGCCCCCATGGCCCGGTCTTCTACAAGGGCGGGCACAATGACTGGACCGGGAACATCGCGATCTGCCAGCAGACGGAGCAGCGCTGCGTGGTGATGCTCTCCAACAGCACACGCGCAGAAATCATCTATCCGCAGATCGTGAAGCTGGTGCTGGGCGAGACGAATTTCCCCTGGTGGTGGGTCTATCCGCAGCTTCATGGGGATGGGGCGGGATGAGGGGGAAGATATTTTCTCAAGAAATGCCTAGGCGGCGTGGGAAAAATCCAGCCAGCATCAGGCTTGGATCAACGACTGGCCGTCCCGCAATGACGATCCCACATGTGTGCAGAAATGAATGTTTTTCCGGGCGCTTCGCGATAGACTGCGCCACATGAGGAAAGTGACCCAGCGGGATTGGTTCGCCCTATCTGCTCCGGCCATTGTCAGCATTCTGGCGGCCTGTTTCCACGGCCATCAGAAGGGATGGGTTGCTGGTGTAGTGACGGGAGCGATCATGTTTTCTTTCGCCGTTTGGATATGGCGGCGACAAATCATCAAATATCCCGAAAACACTTGGAAAGCCCGTCACTAGTCAGTTGTCCGCGCCCGCCCAGTGACCGTGAATGTTGCGATCCAGCAACTTTCGGTCCAAACTTCAGTGGCTATTATGACTGTAACGAATAATTTTACATGAGCCTCCTAGATGACCCTTATGAAGCAATAAGGGCCAATCCGACGGAATTTTGGAGCAAAGCGGACGGCGCCCGTTACATCGCCTACTGCCTTTGGACCCTCCGCCATGGTCAAATTATTGACCCTTCTCCTATTGGGGGCGACATTGAAGGTGCCCATACTGCTTTATTCTGGGGATGGCTGCGAGAAAGCAGCCTAGCGCTTGAGCTAATCGTGAAAGCTGTATTAGCTCAAATAGGTTATCGCAAAGAAGTACCAGCCAAGATACCGAGTACGCACAATATACCTCAACTTTGGAAAATGGCTGGACTCCATCGGACTTCTGAGCAGCAGGAGTATTTTCTTGCGACAGCGCATCAAACTCTAAGTTGGGCGGCACGCTATCCGGGGCCTCTTAAAGGCGCGCCCGACCTCTTCGAGCCCAGGGAAAGCCTTGGCCGTCGCATCAGCGTTTCTGTAGAATCTACTTTCTCTCGGAAGACCAGGTGGGACACTTTTGATGAGCTTTACCAAATCGCCCAGAGCGCATTTATTGCCGAGCAAGGAAAGTCTGACGACAGTAATTGTTAGGTAGAACGGGGTTTCCATGTATCGACGGGGCAGTTCGAGAGCATGTTCGTCCTATCCCGGTAACGACCTAACCGCGTTGGATTATCGGGTTTGGAAATATGTCTCCCCCCTGATCCACTCCCTAAACCGCCGCATCGCGTCCGTCTCGGGGCGGGACATGAGGCGGGTGAGCCAGTAGCGGCCGACATCGATCATGGGCGCGAAGGGTTGGACGAGCTGCTCGGCAGCGAGTTCGCGGGTGAACATCGCCGGGGGCAGGAGCGCGACGCCGAGCCCGGCGGCGGCGGCGGAGGCCATCAGCACCGAGCTATCGAAGACGGCGCCGCGCAGGCGCGGGGCGGGGACGCCGGCTTGCGCGAACCAGAGCGTCCACTCGTCCGCGCGATAGGATCGCAACAGCGGATGCTGGGCGAGATCGGCGGGGGAGCGCAGCTGCGCGGCGATGGTGGGAGCGCAGACGGGCGTCATGGGCGCCTCCAGCAGCGGCTCGGCATGGGTGCCGTGCCATGCGCCGTCCCCGAAGCGGATGGCGAAATCCAGCGCCTCTCCGGCGAGATCGGCGCGATTGTTATTAGTGGAGAGGCGTAGATCGATCGACGGATGCGCGCGAGCGAAGCCATCGAGCCGGGGGAGCAGCCAGCCGGTGGCGAAGGTGCCGACGACGCCGACCTTCAGCCCCTCGCGGAAGCGGCCATCGGCATATTGATCGAGCGTGGCGGCGACGCGATCGAACATCTCGGCCAGCACGGGGACGAGCGCGTGCCCCTCATCGGTGAGGGCAAGGCCCCGTGGCAGGCGATGGAACAGGCGGGTGCCGAGGCGCTGCTCCAACTGCGCGACCTGATGACTGACCGCGCCCTGGCTGACGCACAGCTCGATGGCGGCACGAGTGAAATTGAGGTGGCGCGCCGCCGCCTCGAACGCGCGCAGGGCATTCAAGGGGAGCTGGGCGCGATCCATGGTTCAGCTATGAATTAACCTCATGGCTTTGTCGAGAAATCATGCTTTGTGAGGCGGGGGCGGGGTGAGGCATCCCGGTGGGGAAGGAGACGCCCATGATCGCCACGCTGACACTCGCCGCCCTGCTGGCCGGAGCGCCCGCCGGTGACTCGCTGACCCGGCCGATGGCCGTGGACCGGGCCGGGGAATGGCTGGCGCCGCTGCCGCCGGAGGTAATTTTCAGGCGCAGCTACCTGGTGGGCTTCGGCGGGCTGAGCGTCGTGCTGATCGACACCGGGGAAGGTCTGGTGCTGATCGACGGCGCGCTGCCCCAGGCGGCCCCGGCGATCCTCGCCAATGTCCGCAAGCTGGGCTTCGACCCCAAAGACATAAAATTTATTCTGAGCACTGAGCCGCACTTCGACCATGCCGGAGGTCTGGCGGCGCTTGCCCGCGACACCGGCGCGACGGTGGTGGCAAGCGCGCGGGGTGCGGAAGGACTGAAGGCGGGAGCGCTGGCGAAGGACGATCCGCAGCGCGCTTATGGCGGCAGCTGGCCGCGCGTGGCGAAGGTGCGCGTGGTGAAGGACGGCGAAGTGCTGCGGCTGGGCCGCACCGCCATCACCGCCCATGCGACGCCGGGGCACACGATGGGCAGCATGAGCTGGAGCTGGCAAGCCTGCGAAGGGCGGACGTGCAAGACGATCGTCTTTGCTTCCAGCCTCAATCCCGTCTCGGCCGAGGGCTACAAATACACCGCGCCGGCGAGCGCGCCGATCGTTCAGGGGTTCGCCGCGAGCTACCGGCGGATGAACGCGATGCCGTGCGATATCCTCATCTCCGCGCATCCGGACAATGCCGGGCCTGGGCGGTATAATGCGGAGCCGGGCGCCTGCCGCGCCTATGCGGCGCGATCGCAGAAGCTGCTCGGAGAGCGGCTGGCGCAGGAGCGGAAGGAGTCTACCAAGTAGAATTTGTCGCATCGTTTACGCGGAAAACCGGTTCCCACTTTTCCGCACGATGCTTCAGATCTGATCGATCGCGAGCGGCTCGGGGCTGGGCGGCGTGCGGCGCACCCGCTCGCGCCAGGCAATGTAGAGCCCGCTCGCCACGATGAGCACCGCGCCCGCCCAGGTGGCGGGGCCGGGCCACTCGCTCCACACCAGCCAGCCGAGCAGGCTCGCCCAGAGCAGGCTGGAATAGTCCATCGGCAGCACGACGGAGATCGGCGCCCATTTGAGCGCGACGGTGAGGCAGATCTGGCTGACGCCGCCGCCAAGGCCGATCAGCGCGAGCAGTCCCCACTCGGTCGCGTCATGGGGCCGCCCAAAGATCGCGAGCCCGACGCCCAAGGGCACCAGCGAGATGACGCAGAACCAGAAGACGATCGCCAGCGGCTCCTCCGTGCGGGCGAGCTGGCGCAGCAGGATCGAGACGCAGGCGGTCATGAAGGCGCCGATGAGCGCGATGGTGCCGCCGAACAGCGGGAACGCGCTGCTCCCCGGCTGCACCATGATGAGCATCCCCACAAAGCCCATCGCCACCGCGCCCCAGCGATGGAGGCCGGTACGCTCCTGAAGGAACAGCGCGGACATGATGGTGGCGAAGATGGGCGCCGTGAAGCCGATGGTCGTCGCTTCCGCCAGCGGGAGCAGGACGACGCCCAGAAAGTTGAAGATCATGCCGCCCATGCCGACGACCGTCCGCATGATATGGCCGCCGGGGCGATCCGTGCGCAGGCACGCGAAGCCCGGCCCGAGCGCGAGGCCCGCCACCACCACGGGGATCGCGAAGAGCTGACGGTAGAACAGCGATTCCACGACATGAATGCCGCGATCCGACGCGATCTTCACCAGCGCCAGCGTGGCCGCGAGGCAGGCGGCGGCGGTCAGACGCACGAGAATGGCGAAGAGCCGCCGCTCTCGTGGAGGGCTCATGGTCGGGGAGATGTTCTCTGCCACGGGCCTGCCTTAGCCCGCCCCGTGCCTGTGCAACAAGGGCGGGCCGGACATTCAGGGCTGACGGCCTGCGAATGCCGTCATCATCTGAATGTCCAGGCGCTGTCTCTGCCCCAGGTCAGCGCGGCTTGCGGAAGCGCAGCGTCATCCGGTCGCTCTCGCCGATGGCGAGATACTTCGCCTTGTCCGTCTCGCCGTTGCGCAGCGAGGGCGGCAGCGTCCACACGCCGGTCGCCCAGTCGGCGGTGTCCTTCGGGTTGGCGTTGATCTCGCTCTGCGCCTCCAGCACGAAGCCGGCCTTCTCGGCGAGCGCCTTCACGGTCGAGAGCTTGAGGTAGCCGCTGGACTTTTCCAGCGCCGTATCGCGGCTCTCGGGCAGGCGATGATCGACCACGCCCAGCACGCCGCCCGGCTTCACCAGCGTGAAGAACTGGCGGAAGGTTTCCTCCGCGTTGCCGCCCATCACCATGTTGTGCACGTTGCGGAAGGTGAGCAACGTATCGACGCTGCCCGGCGCGACGGCGCTGCCGACCGGCCAAGTGACGAGCTTCACCTTGCCGTAGGTGGCGGGATCGGCGTCCAGCTTGGCCTTGACGCCATCGAACCCGCGACCGGCGGACTGCGCCGCGTAGAAGGTGCCCTTGTCCTTGAGGAGGGGAGCAAGAATCTCGGTGTACCAGCCGCCGCTCGGCGCATATTCCAGCACGGTCTGGCTGGGCGTCACGCCGAAGAAGGCGAGCGTCTCGGCGGGATGGCGATATTTATCCCGCGCGACATTGGCCGGAGTGCGGGTCGGTGCCTTCACTGCAGCGGCGATTGCGGGATCGACCGCGACGGCCGCGGTGTGGCCCGCATGGTTCTCATGCTGGGCGAGGAGCGGCGCGATCGCGAAGGGGGCAGCGAACGCGACGGAAAGGGCGATAAGGGGCATTGCGTGCCGAGGGCGGCGGAGCATAGGGGGCATCCTCTCTCTGAAGAGTCAGTGAGGGGCGACCGTGCCGAAAGGACAGTGCAAGTGCAAGCAGGGTTGATCGCGGTGGCGCTATCGGGCGCGCTCCTGACGGCGACGGCGCATCTGGCGGATAAGCGGCGGCTGCGCCGCACGACGCCGGACCGGGTGGGCTTCATGCCCTGGCCCGCGCTCTCGATGATCGGCATCGCCATGGCGCTGGTGGGCACGGCGCTGGCGATACTGGCGGGGTGAGGGGGAAAGACATGCTGCTGATCGTGGGAACCGTTCGCTTGCCCGCCGCAAAGCTGAGCGCCGCCCGCCCGGTTGCCTCGAATACGGCTATGCCTAGGATGTGCTCGATCCCGGCCTCATCCATGTGAAGGAACTGTAGATCGATCAGGCCGCCTTCGATCGCCATTTCGCGTCCGCGCATATCGTGCAGTCGCGGGCGGCGTGGCCGGACCTCCAGATCGGCGAACAGGACCTGCGCGTCTATGAGGTGGGGAAGCGCAGGCGACATGAATGAGAGTGGTGGGAAGTGCACTGTCTCCATGGGATCACACGCATAAGGAAGCGGCCAGAATTTTCAGGTTTCTACAGGCTTACTGATATTACGGCATCGCTCATTCTTTTCCAGAAAAACCAAGGCATCTTCTGTCTTTTCGCGCATGCAGTCTATCGTGTTTGCGGACATGTGTTCTGTCCAATAGCGCGTCGGCAGCCACCATGGCTTGCCCCAGAAATGCAGATATTGCGAAGATTTTTGAACTAGGTTGGCAGCCCTTACCCAATGGTGTGGGGGTAGGATTTCGCGGCGATGAAGGTGAACCTGAAATGCAGGTCTCCGGTATTTATCGAAATTGAAGATAACGACGTCGATTTCTTCGTTGCAGGAACGCTCCAACCAAATTTCTCGGGAGCTAACCGCCTCTTTGGGATCCCGCAGCTGCACTGATACCCTTTCAAAGCCGGCAGCAAAATAAGATGGGAGCAAATGCTCCTCGACAAGACGACCCATGCTCATCAGAGGGCGGCCGCCCAACTTGCACCAATTTGTGAAGCGTGCCTTTGCACTCTGAACGCTTTGGGACATCTTCCTATTTCTGCTTCAGCGGTCTCTGGCTTTCTATCTCTTTCGCTTTAAGAGAAGGCATTTGACTCGCAAAGCCCCGATAATGGCATCGTATCCGGACAGTCCAGCCCGCCCTCACGACCAGAAGCGGCTGAGGGTCTCTGCTGTCGCGTCGATCCAGCCCGGTTCCGCTTCGCCGGTGAGAGCGAACGCCATGTCGCCGCGCTGCCAGAAGGCGACGGACTGCGCGCCTTCCCGCACTGCGTCCGGTTGCTGCGGAGCGCCCGTCTGCCCCCGCATGGCGAAGATAGAGAGTCGCTGGCCCGTGTCAGTGCGCACGGCGACCATCACGGCCTGACCGTTCGCAGCAGGGAAGAGCTGCACGTCCGTCACGCGCCACTGATCCGGCAGCCGGGGAATGTCGATGCGGGTCTTCTCCAGGATTTCGCGCCAGTCCCGGCTCGGCGCCTCGATTTGCGAGACCATGGCGGCGCGCGTCATTGCCACGCGATGCGAGGCGACGGCATCCGCAATATAGGCAGGCGTGGACGGCGCGCGCAGCACCAGCACGAGCGCGAGACCGGCGGCCAGCGCCGCCCCCCCGGCAAAGGGGAAAATGCGGCGCAGCGCGCGGGACGGCGCCTTGAGGCGCTCCAATGGCGTAGCGCTGGCGGCGAGCGCAGCGGGCGCGGGGGACGAATCCGCCAAGAGGCGCAAGCCGGTGCGGTGGCTCATATCGCCCAGCACACGGGCGGCCAGCGCGGGATTGCGGGCCAGCCGGCTCTCCACGGCGAAGCGCCGCTCAACGTCCAGCTCGCCATCCACATAGGCGTTCAGCTCGATGTCCGAGGGCTCGTCAGTCATCCCGTCCTCCCACGATCCGGAGCCCGCTTTTCGCCGGCTCTCCTGTTTTTAGACCCTGTTCCTCCGCCTCGCGTAGCGCGATGCGCGCCCGAGACAGCCGCGACATGACGGTTCCGATCGGCACGCCGAGCGCGTCCGCCGTCTCCTGGTAGCTCAGCCCCTCCACGGCAACCAAGTGGAGCACCGCGCGCTGCGGCTCGGGCAGCGTAGCGAAGCTGCGCGCGATCTGCGCAAGGCGAGCGCGATGCTCCTGTGCGGGATCGAGATGGGCAATCATGGTCTCGGCAAATTGCGCGTCCCGCCGCGCTTCGGATTCCTCGCGGCGCTTGGCGGACACGAAGACATTATGGACGATTGCCAGCAGCCAGCGACGGCGGCTGCGCGCGGGATCGAACGTGCGTCGCCGCTCTATGGCGCGCAGAACCGCATCCTGCACGACATCGTCGGCCGTCTGCGTGTCCCGCGTCAGCGCCCGCGCATAGCGGCGCATGGCGACGAGATCCTCGCCGATCGCGCTGTTACGGGGCTCGTCCAAAAGCATCACCATCAGGCCGCGCGCAGCAGAGGCAACGCATCCGTCCGGCCCAGCACCTGACGATAGCATGAAAGCACCTGACCCAGCACGTCTCTCCAGCGATAGCGCCCGGCCTCGACCAGCGCAGCGGCGCCCAGCGCGTGGCGGATGGCGGGATTGTCGATCAGGCGCATGACGGCATGAGCATAAGCGGACGGCTGGCCGGGCGGCACGAGGAGACCAGTCGCGCGATCGGTAATGAGGGTCGCTGCGCTGGGCACATCCGCCGTGACGATGGCAAGACCGCTGGCCATCGCCTCCAGATTGACGTTGCCGAACGCCTCGGTCACGCTCGGGTTGACGAGGATGTCCGCGCTGGCGACCGCGCGGCCGAGCGCGCGCCCTTCCAGATGGCCGGTGAACACCGCGCCCGGCAACTTGCCGGCGAGCCAGCCATGTTCCGGCCCTTCGCCCACGATGAGCGGGCGGACGCTATATCCCTTGGCGGCGAGCATCGACATCGTCTCGACGAACACGCCCAGCCCCTTTTCCTTCACCAGCCGACCGAAGAAGAGCGGCACGACATCATCGGGTGCGAAGCCATGCGCCGAGCGGAACGCGGGATCGCGCAGGCTTGGCCCGAACATCTCGGGATCGACGCCGCGTGCCCAGATCGAGACACGGCTTGCGTCGTGTGTGCGGGCGAGATCGTCCGCGATCGGGGCGGTGGGTGCGAGGATATGCGCGCAATCCCCATAGAAACGGCGGAGATACCCCTCGATGCGCGGACGCAGGAGCGACAGTCGGTAGTAATCGAGATAGGTCTCGAAGCGGGTGTGGAGGCTCGCGACCACGGGAATATCGTGCCGCAGGCCGTGGTTCAGGGCCTGCCGGCCGAGAATATCGGGCGCCGACAGGTGAATGATGTCGGGCCGGAAATCATCGAGATCCCGCCGCGCCGGCCGAGTGAGGCCAAGCGCGAGGCGGTATTCCGGGCGGGCGGGAATGGCGAGCGAGCGGACCGGGCAAATCTCGCCCACTGCCGCGAAGGCGGGCTTTGGCGCGCGCGGCGCATAAATGCGGACCTGCACGCCCTCGCCCAGCAGGAAGGCGACGAGGCGATTAAGCGCCTGATTGGCGCCGTCACGAATGCAGTCATAATTGCCGGAAAAAAGCGCGACACGCAGCGGCGCCTTCCGGTGTGCTGGAGTTATGCGGTTGAGATCGAGATAGGCCATGTTTGTTTACGCGGGCCGGGGCGGCCTTATTCCCTCGGGCACATGAAAATTTCAGAACTGGCGGATGACGCGCAGCCCGGCATGGGGGCGCACGACGTCGCCACGGTCCTTGATCGCGCCGATGCCGGCCTGAATGGCGAAGGCGCTGCCCACCATCTGGTGGATCTGCGGCATGACGAGGACGCCGCCCTCGCTGCCGCCGCGATAGTTGATCTCGAGGCCCAGCACCTGGCGGTCGCTCGCATCGTAGAACAGGCTGTGATTGGTGATGAAGCCGTTGCCGCCAGTGCTGGCGCGACGGCCAATGTCCGCAAGGCCGACCATGCCGACATGGCTCCAGCGCGCATTGAAGCGCGTGACGAGCATATAGGCGGCAGTGCTGTTGTAGCCGCCGCTATGGCGATCATAAATGCCGAGATACTGGATGCCGTGTGCGGACTTGCCACCGTTGAGCGTGCCGAACGCGGCCTGAAGGCCGAGCTTCAGCTCCTCCAGGCGGCCATCGACGAACGGAAATTCGAACTCGACCGCGAACCCGTCCGCCACGGCATATTCGACTTCCGGCGCCCAGTGGATGCTGCCGTCCGGTCCGCTGAGATTGGTGGTCGCGAGCGTATTGACCTCCAGCTCGCCTTGCTTGGCGCCGAGGGGCCGCATCATGTCGAACACCATGGGTTCGGGCACATGCGGATAGTCCTGCGCGGGTGCAGCGTCGGCGAAGGCAAGCGGGGCAGCTAAAAAGGCGGCGGCACGAGGCGCGGCGGAAAGCGCGCGAAAGGACTTCGGCAAGGGGAGGCTCCGGAGGAGAGGGAAAAGGACTTTCCTATCCCTTACGCGCGCCGGGGCGGAGTTATTCCATCGCTCCTCAGGAAAGGAGCGCCCGCCCCGCAGCCGCGCCGCCCGCGATGAGGGCAGGCGTCACCCAGCTCCCCTTGAGGCGCCACACCAGCACCAGCGCGACCGCGAACAGCGCGAGCGCAACGAGCGGTTCCGTGGTGCGTGCGCCGGTCGCGTGCGCAAGCTGCACGAACGTCGCGGCGATGATCCCGACCACCGCGGCGGCGACCCCCGCGAGCAGGCGGTGCAGCGCGGGATTTTCGACGACAGCCTCCAGCCGCTCGAACAGGACGAGCGAGAAGGCGAAGGCCGGAAGGAACATGCCCGCCGTGATCGCGAGGGCGCCGCCGGGGCCGCCAGCGATATAGCCGACGAAGGTAGCGAAGATGACCAGCGGGGCAGGCAGTACGCCGGCGAGCGCGATGCCATCGAGGAAGGTCGCGTCACCGATCCAGCCGCGCCCGACGGTATCGGCGCGGACATAGGGAATGGCGGTATAGGCGCCGCCGAAGGTCAGCAGGCCGCCCTTGAGACCGGCGATGAAGAGCGCCGCCAGCGTGACCGGGGCGCCGGGCGTGATGCGCGCAGGCGAAACCGGCAGGGCCGCGAAGTGAACAGCGAGCCAGAGGCCGATCGCTGCCAGCAGGACCAGTGCGACGAGCACGGGTCGGTGCGAAAGAGCGTAGGCGACCCCGCCCGCCGCCAGCGGAAGCCAGAAGGGCACGCCTGCCAGCGTGGCGACAAGGCTGACAAGCGCGATCCCGCCCAGCAGACGATCCTCGATGATATGCTGCCCGATGCGGATGACAGCGCGCAGAATGACCGCCAGCACGACCAGCTGGACGCCGAGCAGCACGCCAGAAAGTCCCGTGGCGCCCGCAACCCAGCGGACATAGGCCCAACTCACCGCCAGCATCAGCAGCAGGCCGGGCAGCATGAAACCGAGCCCGGCAAGCAGCCCGCCCAGCCGCCCGCGTGCGACCATGCCCAGATGGACGCACAACTCATGCGCTTCCGGCCCCGGCAGGATCTGCAGCACAGCGAGCAGCCGATTGAAGCGGGCGCGATCGATCCATCGCTCCTCCTCGACCAGCGCCTGACGGACCATCGCAATCTGGGCGACCGGCCCGCCGAAAGCGAACAGGCCGAAACGCAGGAACTTGAGGAACAGGGCGCTCAGCGTGATGGAAGGCGGGCCGCCAACGATCCCGGCGGGGGCTGCCGCGACCGAGCTCTCCGGGGCAGGATCATGTTGGGTGTGGCCAGTCATTCTACGCTCCTTCCGCCGCAGGCGCGGCTTATGGAGCGGACTTGGACGGATGCCGTCTGACCGGGCGTCCGCACATGGCCCGATGATCGCCGCTATCGCTCGACCCCGAGGGCGCTGTCAATATGGGCAACTGCCCCGCCGTAATTTCCGTGCAGCGCATCGCCTCCGCGCCTGTCCGTGCGTCGGTTTTCGCACGATTTCCGCTGCGGCTTTAAGGGTTTGGTGACCCACTGTCCCATAGAAGGTCAACCTCGCCCAGCCCATTGGACTCCTGCCGCAGCGTCATGATTATCCAATGAGACAGGACAAGACTCGCTTCATTGGGGGGAAATTTGCGAGATCATTTGCGGCGATCCCGTTCAGGCAACGGGGTCGATCGGCGCAGCAGGTGCGCGACATGCTGAAGCAACTGATCAATGCCGGGCCGGGCACGCTGGCGCAGGCGGTTGCCCTGTCGCTCGTCCATTTCAACTCCGTGCGCAATCTCTATCGCGCGACCCCGGCCAGCCGGCTCGGTCAGTTCCGGCGGCACCGGCCCGAGATGCTGGGTCTCGTCATTACCCCCTTCGTCGCAGCGCCCTGGCGCGCATCGGAGCGGTTCCGCGCCGTCATCGACCACTGCACGGAAGTGGACGCGCTGGGGTGGCCGCTCGATGTGGGCGACCATGAATATCGCCGGCTCGCAGATCTTTCCGAGATCAGCCCCGGCCTGCGCCTGGAGCTGTCCGCGCCGCGCTGGCTGGCGCGCGAAGGGCTGCTCTCCCTCTCGCTGGTGGAAGAGGATAGCCTCGTTTTCAGCCTTTCCTTCGCGCTGGGGCGGACCAGCGACGGACTGGTCGCTTATATCGGCGGCCTTCAGGGCGGCGGCGACGAGGATGCGCTGGCGAGAACCCGGCGCCTCACCAAGATGGCGCACGGTATGCGCCCGCGCGACCTGCTGATCGAGGCGTTCCGCATGCTGTGCCGCGCCTATGGCGTGGTGCGCATCCTGGCCGTGGCGGACGACATTCGAGTCCACCGCAGCGCCTATCTGAAGGCTCGCAGCGCCGACCCGGTCGTGATGAGCTACGACGCTGTGTGGGAGGATCGCGCGGGCACGCGCGGGCCGGACGGCTTCTTCCATCTGTGCCCGAGTTTGAAACGGCGGGCAGCCGAGGACATCCGGCCCAACAAGCGGTCCGAATATCGGCAGCGCTATGCCATGCTGGACGCCCTCCAGGCCGCGATTGTCCAGACGCTGGGCAAAGTCGTGGAGAGCGAAGAGGACGCCGCGGAGGACTGCAGCGTCTGACTTGTCTATGGTTTGGCTGACTTCCGTTGGATCGCCGCTGTGGACGGAGCGACAGGGCAACGGCGGCTTCGAACGAACGCTGTGAGTTGCTGAATGACGGGAAAGTCGGGGTTTGCGGAACGACGGCTATTAAGCTGGGGTTGTCGGAAGCCGACCTTTATCGAATCCAGGGAGCGCGCTAGGCTTGAGAATGACTGAATTCCGTTCTGGCCTTCCGATAATTTCATTTGCTGATCAAACGGCACTGGAGAGCTGGTTGTTGGCTCAGCCGAGCAATTCGAACGGTGCATGGATTAGATTTCGTAAGAAGGGTTCAAGTGTCGACGGCGTCACCAAAGCTCAAGCGATCGACAGTGCCCTTTGCTATGGCTGGATCGACGGGCAACTCGACAAATATGACGCTGAGAGCTGGCTGATACGCTTTACCCCACGCCGACCGCGTAGCAAGTGGTCGGATGTAAATCGGCAACGCGCGCTGGAGCTGATTTCGGACGGGCGCATGCAAGCGTCTGGACAGTTGGAGGTCGATAAAGCGAAGGCTGACGGCAGATGGGAGGCAGCGTATGCATCAGCTAGCAAAGCTGAGGTGCCATCGGATTTGCAGGCCGCGCTCGATGCGAACCCGAAGGCCGCAGCTTTCTTCGCTACGCTCAGTGGCGCTAACCGATATGCGATCTTGTATCGGATTGGCTCGGTGAAGAAAGCTGAAACCAGAGCCCGAAAGATCAGGGACTTTGTGGGCATGCTAGAACGCGGAGAGACGGTTCACGGCTGAAACAATCGGGCTGTTGAAGAGGCGGCCTTCGGGATCGGCGTCGGCGACCCCTGATGTCCGCAATGTCGTCGTGTCCGGACAGTCCGCTTTTAAGCACATCACGCTGGAAAGCGGCCGCTCGAAAGTGTCCGCATGCTGTGGCGTCGGTGTCCCGACCGGCAATCCTACTGCTTCGCCCTACAGGCACGCCTCCAGCAGCGGTTGGTCGAACCCGAACTGGCGCGCCTTGTCCAGCGTGTAGGGGCGCAGGCCCATCGAGCGATATTCGCCAATGATGCGGCCGTTTTCGTCCTCTTCCATATATTCGTATTTGAAGAGCTCCTGCGTGACGATGACGTCGCCCTCCATCCCGATCACTTCGGTAATGTTGGTGATGCGGCGCGAGCCGTCGCGCAGGCGCTTCACCTGCACGATCAGATCGACGGACTCCGCGATCTGGCGGGAGATGGCTTCCTTGGGGATTTTGATGTCGCCCATCAGGATCATGTTCTCCATGCGGCCCAGGCACTCGCGCGGGCTATTGGCGTGGAGCGTACACATGGAGCCGTCATGGCCGGTGTTCATCGCTGCGAGCAGATCGAAGCACTCCGCGCCACGAATTTCGCCCAGGATGATGCGATCCGGCCGCATACGCAGCGCGTTCTTGACGAGATCGCCGATGGTGATGGCGCCCTGACCCTCCAGATTGGCGGGGCGGGTCTCCAGCGGGAGCCAGTGCGGCTGCTGCAGGCGAAGTTCCGCCGCGTCCTCGATGGTGAGCACACGCTCGCCCGGATCGATCATCTTCGAGAGGGCATTGAGCATCGTCGTCTTGCCCGAGCCGGTGCCGCCCGAGATCACGATGTTGAAGCGGCAGGCGCCTGCGATCTTGAGCGCGGTCGCCATCTTGTCCGACATCGATCCGCCCTTGGCCATCATGTCCAGCGTGATCGGCTTGGCGGAAAACTTACGAATGGAAATGGCCGTGCCGCGCAGCGAGAGCGGCGGCACGATGACGTTGACGCGGGAGCCGTCCGGAAGGCGGGCGTCGGCCAGCGGCGTGGTCTGGTCGACACGGCGACCGACCTGATTGACGATGCGCTGCGCGATCTGGAAGAGATGATCCTCGTCGCGGAAATGGATCTGCGCGAGCTGCAGCTTGCCCTTCTTTTCGATGTAGGTCTGCTGGGGTCCGTTGACCATGATGTCGCTGATCTCGGGATCGGCAAGCAACTCCTCCAGCGGGCCGAAGCCCAGCAGCTCATCGACCAGCACCTTCTCCAGCGCGAACTGCTCGCGCCGGTTGAGGGTGAGTTTCAGCTCGGCCAGCACTTCCATGATGATCGGGCGGAACTCCTCCGCCAGCTCGTCCTTGGAGAGGGTCGCCGCCGCTTCCGGGTCGACGCGCTCGAGCAGGCGAGGAAGCACCTGCTCCTTGATCTTGTGGACGCTCGCCTCGAAGCCCTGATTCTGGTCGCCGCGCTTGCCATGATCGGTATTCATCCGCTCGGAGAGGCGCGCCATCGCCTCGGCATTGCGCTCCAGCGCGGTGAGCGGGGCAGCGGGCGTCCCTTCCGCAAGGGCGCGAGGCTCGGTTGTTTCGCCAGCCGGGGGAACGGGGATGCCGGACGGGATGCTTGTCAGCGAGCCGCCGGCCGGGCCATGCATTGGTCGCGCCACGCCGAAGCTCGGCTTGAGACCTAGTCCGTTCTTCCGTCCGAATGCGTTCATCTGTTTGACTCTGGTTCTTCTGAAAATGCCTGGCGCGGCACAGTTAACCGAGAAGAGATTAAAAACTTTTTATTGATGCAGGTATCGACGGATCGACAAAGCGCCGGTCGGTATCGAAACCCGCCGCGACATAGCGGGAAAAGGCGAGAAACGCGCGGCCGCGCGGCGTCATCCGAATATGGCCGGTCGCATCAACGCTGATATTCCCGGACAAGATCTGTTCGGAAACGCGCCGGTCGATCTGGCGAAGGTCGGTGAGATAGGCGTCGCGAAACAGCCGATCCAGCGCGGGTGCCGTCAGGCGGCCATCCTGTTGCTCGATCCGGGCGAGAAGGAAGACCGAAATCGAGCGATCGACCGTGACAGGCAGAAGCACGAGGAAACAAATGTTAAGGCTGAGGGAGGCGATGACCGCTCCCACCGCTGTCGAAAGATCGATCCGGAAGCGCTTAGCCACCACGGCGATCATGAGGCCGAGAACGAAAACCGCGCACAGGCCTGTGAGAATGCCTCGATAGAATAGCACCGTTACGCCGCTGAACAGCGGAAGCTTCTGAAAGGCGACGAACAGCAGGAGGCCGACAGCCACGCTTATCGTATAAGTGAGGGCCAGACGGGTGAGCCGCATGAACAGCGTCATGGATTGTCTCGCTTGGGAAGCGCGCTGATCGGCGCAATGCATGCATGCTGGTCCCGCCAGATGCAGCGAGCCGCATGGGGAGGGCGCCCGATCTTGCGCCAGAGAGGATCGCTCCTCGAATAGACGATTGCGTCGACGCCTTCCGCTCGCGCCAGCGCTGTCATGCGCTGAGCAGGGAGATCCTCCTCGAAAAGCGGACGCAGGCGCCGGAGGCGGCCATCGACATCGTCTCGCGAGGCGCCGAACAGCGTCGCGTCACGATCCGCTACGCCAGTTCGGAACCGACCGTAAAGTCCGAAGTCCATCTCGCGTTTCTGTTGCGAGGCTTCGTGCTGCAGAACCCAGTTGCGGGGCAGGTGCGCATTGGCCCAGATGTAGGCCGCGCGGAGGCTCCGGTCCTTCTCAGGATCGCTGTTCAGGAAGAACGGCTCGATATTGAAGAAGGTCGCGCGGACGATCCGCAATCCCGCCAGATCATAGATGTTCGGGAGCAGGCCAAGCGCGATCAGCGCAAGGAACATCCGGGTAGGGCGAATGAGGCGGGGCATGTGCTGCATGGCGCTTGCCGTCCACGCCATGCAGGCCAGTTGCGCAAACCAGGGCGCGCGCCAGCCCAGATCGTTCAGAAGGATCGTCGAGCGCAGGAAAGTGGCCACAAGCATCCCGCCGATCGCCGTGAAAAGGAGAAGGCTGCGGACGAGCCCTTCGCTGGACGACGTGATTGGAGGGCGGACGCGTCGGAAGAGCATGGCGCCATAAGCAAAGGCCCCGAACTCGATACAGTAAACGGCGGGGAGCATAGCCAGAACCGGCAAGGCCAGAGCCGGATCGAGATTGGGCCTCAGCCAAAGCACTCGGCGGACAGTCAGCCCGATCGGGAATGCCTGATCGCTGCGGCCCCCAAGCACATCGAGAAATTGCGGTATGCTGACGAACGTGGCCACCGCTCCGGCAAGCGTGAGCATGAGGAGAAACGCCGGGTCTCGACGCCCCCGGAATATGGTCCACACAATCAGGCTCAGCCCGGCTGTCAGCGCGATCCAGAGCGACATGCCGAAGGCGCTGGCGAAAGCGAGGCCGGCTATCACTATGCTGAGGTTCCGCCGCAGAGTGCTGCCTTCGGACCGGGCGGTGGCGAGGGCCAGCAGCCCTGTCCACACGGCGATCAATGCCGCCAGATGATGGGGCGTCCAGAGCATGGAGGTCAGTGCAAAGCGGATTTCCTCCGTCCACACATCCGTCTGCACTTCCAGCGCGCCGGTGAACCACCAGCGTATCAGCATTGCCGGCAAGTCGGCGCCGGCGACGAAGCAGAGGAAAAGCGCGATGCCGAGAAGCTTGCGCTCTTTTCTGGGGCGAATGAGGCCGCCCGCAAAACAGACTTGCCAGAGCAGGGCCACGAACGCCGGGCCGGTCCAGACCAGTGCTCCGGTATAGGCCATCCGGCCCGACAGCGAGCCGCCGCTCAGCCATTCGATCTGCGCGGGCCAGAGATAATAGTAATAATAATAGCCCGCGGCCTGGGAGCGCGCGAAAAAGGGATCGACCAGCGGCAAGCCGTCCCGCACGATGCTCTCCACGACAGCCGCATGTTTGACGAGGTCCACGACCACAACGCTCTGATTGAGCCCACTGGCGAGGTCCATGTCCGCTGAGGAGAGCAGCACCAGCACCCACCAGAGCAACGCCGCGGCAGCGAAGACCGGGCTCCATGTCCAGCGCAGCCGCCTTGCATAAGCCAGGCCAAAGCCGCCGCCGACAAGGTGCACCAGCGTCGTCGCGCCGAGGCCGGCCGCCCGCACCAGCAACGCATCAAGGGCAGGCAGGACCGACAGGGCAAGGAGAGCGGCGAGGCCAAAGCTCACCCAGCCGCCGCGCCGTGCCCAACCGGCTTTTTCACCCAGCCACAGCAACGCCATGCCAGGAAGCACGCCTACAAAGGGCGCAAGCACGCTCGCCAGAGCAAACTCAATCATGTCCTGATAGAACGCGTTCATGCTTCCCCGCGACCGCCCATGCCGTGCGGTCTAGAGAAAGGTGGTTAATCAAGGGTGAGGGAGGGGGCGGGCGACTGGGGTGAGTTTTTTTTCTTATATTTCTCGAACTCAGCCCGAAGTCGCTGACCACGGAGGCATTGGCAAGCGTCGGGGTGCACACTGAGGAGGCTTGTTGGTCCTTTCCGGACGGTCGGGACCTACAACATAAATATGATACTCTTGGCCATCATAGCCAGCTGGGACGCTGTGCACACGTTTAAGTAGGCCGGGTGCGCGTGAGGTCGGATAGAGCTCGTCGCTAAGCAGATAGAAGCGGCCATAGCGGTCGCGCAGATCGGTAAGAACATCGACCAAGTGATAGAAACGTCGTATTTCGCTGCGATAGTTCCATCTCACGAAGCTCTGCGTGCATCCGCGCTCCAGCCGCTCGAATTCCATCCCGTTCAAAGCGCTGATTCCTTGGGCGCGGCTATCGGGGAAAACCACCCAGTGCTTATCGACGAGGCCCTTCGATCGAATATAGCGTGCAGCTTCACTAGCTGTGTCAAAGGGTCTGGAGATGCTTACGACGGCACTCAGCAAACCTCCCGATGCAATCACCCATAGCCAGAGGCGAAAGGAAACCGGTTCGCGGACGCCATTGTCTCGGGCCTTCAGCACTAACATCAGCATCAGGAGGCAGATAAGAGACAGGTGTCTGATAGGCAGAGGATAAATGGCGATACTAAATATGGCGGTCAAAGAGACGAAGGCAGCAATCAGGATTCCATGCAGTTTTACTGGTCGACAAGTTCCCCAGACGAAACACGGAAAGATCATGCCTGCCATAAGCGAAAAAGGCATTGGGAGCGTTGTGTTCCACTGGAGGACGCCTTCGTTTATGGGCAGTGGAACAAGCAGGGCAGAAAGGCGGACCAGATAGATGAGAGCATCGATCAAGGGCGTGCCGAGAGCTAAAGCCGGATGCATGTCGGGTGCTGGCCGAACTGTCCATGCCGCGAGCAATCCACTGAGCAGCCAGATGATGATACCAGCGGAAGATCGGTTCCGTTCTATCCATGCGATAGTCAGCCATGCGCCTGAAATGACCCCAAAAAGGAAGTCCGTCATTGGCATGAGCGCAATGCAGAGCCACGCGATCCGACGTTGATGGAAGGCAAAAGCAGTGACGGTGAGTAGTACGCCAAGTGAAAGACTACGAGAGAGCACGCCGTAGTCGAAGAAAAAGAAGACACTGCTGGCAATGAGCAGCCGCTCAAGGCGGGTGAATTGGGGACGAGAGAGAATGATTGCCTGCATCGCGAGTGCAATGGGCAATTGCGCGGCCGGTAACACCCAAGCTGGAGGCACTGCCAGTCCGACCAGCTGAAGTACAAGATACCAGAGCGGGGGGTGTCCCTCGTAACGGAGATTTTCGAGGAGCGCTGGAAAATCTGGCGACTGCAGAGCGATTTGAGCCGCTTGGTATTCGTCAAGCCATGGGGCATGGCTGATAATCAGGCTCGCTTGCAGTATGAGGAGAGCGAAAAGGGAAAAGAACCAGACCCTATTGTTTTGCAGAGCGTGATCGCTGCTTGCGTTAAGATTTTCGAGTGTTTGCTTTAAATTGAATTGGCGCCGAATGACCGCCTCTTTCCTCGCAAGAAAATCTTTAATTTGCGCCCCGTCGCCCATTGGTCCGTCTAAGCCCCCCATCGACGCGGAGTTGCCTAGATCAAGATGGTAAATAAAGGCTTGGTGTTTTCGAAGTGGCCACCCCCCCGATAACCATCCTCCCCTCTTGGCCCGCCTTGTCTCGCTATGCTATTGGCGGGCGCAACGGGTCCGGCGCGACAACAGAGGAAGCGCAACCAGTTCCATGACCTTTTGGGGGAATATGAGATGAAACATGCAATTGGCGCCATGCTCGCGGCGGCGTCGCTCCTTGCCACGCCGATGAGTGCGATCGCGGCGGAGAAGAAGGGCTCCTCGGCCCATCAGGCGCAGCAGAAGGGCGAGGCGCAGATTCCGGTCTGCACGCGCAAGCTCGGCACGCTCGCCGTCGTCGAGCCGGACAACCAGTGGTGGCGCGAGTTCAACCTCGGCAGCCCCGAGGCGATCATCAAGATCTTCGTGCAGAAGTCGGGCTGCTTCACCATGGTGAACCGCGGCCGGTCCATGGCCAGCCGCAACATGGAGCGCGCCATGGCCGACTCCGGCGAGCTGCAGGCGGGATCGAACCTGGGCAAGGGCCAGGTCCGCGCGGCGGACTATTTCCTCCAGCCTGACATCGTCACGGCGAACCGCAACTCCGGCGGTGGCGGCATCGGCGGCGTGCTCGGCGGCTTCATGGGCGGCACGCTCGGCGCGCTGGCCGGCGCGATCAACGTGAAGAAGGGTGAGGCCAAGACGACACTCAGCCTCGTCAACGCGCGCACCACCGAAGAAGAAGCAATGACCGAGGGCTATGCCCGCAAGTCCGACGTGAGCTTCGGCGGCGGTGGCGGCCTGTTCGGCGGCGGCGCGTTCGGCGGCGCAGGCGCGGGCGGCTATCAGGACACGGCGATCGGCCAGATCATCGTACTCTCCTATCTCGACGCCTACACCAAGCTGGTGACCGAAATGGGCGGCCTGCCGGAGAACGCAGCGGCTGCGGCGCCCAAAGCAAAGTAATTTCTGCGGGAGCATGGTCCGGTCGGGTGCGTGATTGCCTGACCGGATCATGCTTTCTTTTTGGAATGTGGATCGGCTGTGGTCAGCACGGGCGATACGAGAACACGTCTTGGACCACCTCGGCATAGCAGGCCAAGGGCATCGGCAGGTCCGCTTTATCGCGCCGCACTTGATAACCATAGCAACTCGTAGGATGGAGAGCCGCGATAGTCGCTGGCCATCGCTCCTTGGGAACTGATCCCCATGTGTTCGGGCGTCCGATCTGGTGTGACTTCATCAGCGTCTGAGCCTCGACTCGGATCGCCTTAAGCGTTTCAGCATCCAGACTGGACCCGTTGCAGCTACTGAGAGCCTCCATCGCGGTGAAACAAGCGAATGTGATTGTCGATGTTGCGGCCCGCATCAGCGCATTGGATCACATTGATTGGCCATCCGCCACGGTTTCATAGTCCGAGAACGATTTTTGAGAGTATCACTCTTCCGATCTCTCTTCTCCGTCCCGCTCAGCCGATTGGCATGACCAGCCGCGCGGCGAGACCGGGCACCGCATCCTCCAGCAGCAGGTGGCCACGATGCAGGCGCGCCGTCGCCTCGACGAGTGCGAGGCCGAGGCCCGCGCCGGGCTGCGACCGGGCAGCGTCGAGCCGACCGAAGCGGCGCCGCGCCTCATCATGGCGCTCGGCCGGTATGCCCGGACCATTATCCTCGACACTGAGCGCAATGCCCGGCGCGCCATCGACGGGTCGCCGGTCGAGCCGCAGCTTGATGCGGTCGCCGCCATAGCGCAGGGCATTGTCGATGAGGTTCGAAAGCGCCTGCGAGAGCATCTCGCGGTCGAGCCGCTGGGCGGGAACGCTCTCATCCAGCGCAAGCAACATCGTGACGCCCTTGTCCTGCGCGACCGGCTCGTAAAGGTCGGCCAGTTCGGCGAGAATGGTGGCCGGCGGGATAAGCGGGAAATCGGCGGTCGAGCGGGGCGACTCGGCGCGTGAAATCTGGAGCAGAGTGGCGAGCATCCGCATGAGCAGGTCCGCCTCGGCCAGCGCGGCCTCCATCGCGGCCCCTGCGGCCGGGCTGTCCGCCTCCACGAGCGCCCGCTCCACCTTAGTGCGCAGGCGCGCGAGCGGCGAGCGCAGATCATGGGCGAAACCGTCCGTCATCAGGCGCAGCTCGCCCAGCAGCCGTTCGATCCGGTCCAGCATCATGTTGACCCGCTCGGCCAGCGCATCGAAAGCGTCGCCGCCCGAGAGGATCGCAGCGCGCTCGCCGAGACTTCCGGCGGCGACCTTGTCCACCACACCCGCAAGTCCACGCAGTCTGCGCGAGACATAAGTGACGATCACGAAGCTGCCGATCGCGCCGATGAGCGCGGCGAGCACGGCCGCCATGGCAAGACCGCGCTCCAGCGCGCGCTGGGTCTGCTGGCGCTCGTCGACGATGCGGCCGCTCAGCAGCCGGAGAGACCCCAGCCGGCGGACCTCGAAGCCGGTTTCCCGCGCCTCGCTGCCGATGCGCGCGATGGAGAAGCCGCGCGGGGCGGGGACGGAAGGGGCCGGTCCGGCCCTCGCGAGGGTCCGCCCTCTCGCGTCCGAGGCGGCGACGACCAGCGCGGCATCGTCGCCACTGGCCAGATCCCGTATGGCGAGAACCAGCGCAGCCTCTCCGCCCGCTTTCCACGCTGCCTCCAGATCCTGTGTCTGCGCACTCACCTGCACGCGCAGATCGGTCAGCGCGTCGTCGCGGAGCTGATCGTAGAGCAGGCCGAGAACGACGAGATTGGAAAGGAAGATGAGGAGCGCAGTGAGCAGCGCCAGCCGGGCGGTGGTGGAAAGGCGAATGCGGGCAACGCCCGCCTCAGGGCGCATCGCCGTCTCCCGACAGCATATAGCCCGCGCCGCGCACCGTGTGCAGCATCGGCGGATCGAACCCGTCGTCGATTTTGCGGCGCAGCCGGCCGATGTGGACATCGACCACATTGGTGCCGGGATCAAAATGATAGTTCCAGATCTTCTCCAGCATCATCGTGCGCGTGACGACCTGACCGGCATGGCGGGCGAGATATTCGAGGAGATTATATTCGCGCGCGACGAGCCGGATCGGCTGGCCGTCGCGTTTTACGGCGCGGGAGAGAAGATTAATCTCCAGGTCGCCCACCACCAGCGTGGTCGGCTGGCTGGCGCCGGCCGCTTCCGTCCGCCGCAACAGCGCCTCGGCGCGGGCAAGAAGCTCGGCGAAGGAAAAGGGCTTGGTGAGATAATCGTCCGATCCGCCGCGCAGGCCGTCCACCCTGTCGTCTATGCTGTCCAGCGCGGAGAGGATCAGCACCGGCGTCGCGATGCCGGCGGCCCGCAGCGCCCGCAGCACGGTGAGCCCGTCCATGCCGGGCAACATCCGGTCCAGCACGATCAGATCATGCACGCCCTCGCTGGCGAGGAACAAGCCGTCGCGCCCTTCCGCGGCGATGTCGACTGCAAAGCCCGCTTCGCCGAAGCCCTTGGCGATATAGGCGGCGACCGCCTCGTCATCCTCCACGATCAGTATCTTGCGGGTCATGGCGTGTCGTCCGGAGAGGAGCGGCGGGGAGCGTGGTCGGGTTGTTCACCGCCCTGAATAAAGCAGGGGCGACCCGGCGTAAATTCATCACGCCGCGTCGCCCCGGAAAAGTGGGAGAAGATGAATGCAGGCGACTTACTTGGCCTTGGCTTCCTTCGTTTCCTTGGTCTCCTTCACCTTATGCACCTTCTCGACCTTAGGGGTCTTGGGCGCTTTGGTGGTGGCGGCCATCGCCGGTGCGGCGATCAGCGAGAGAACGGCGAGAGACGAGAGATACTTGGCGTTCATGGCATTACTCCTGATAAAGCGGCGACCGGAGGACGGGGGCAGTCACCCAATCGCCGAGATCCCTTCTGCACCTCGCCGCCCGGCAAGACGGTGACGGCTTCATGAATTTCCTGTCATGTCGCGCGCCCTGGCAGATCGCCCGCAACGTGCATTGTGCCCGGCGTGGATTTCGACTAAGCGCCTCCCCGACATCCACGGGGAGTAGTCACCCGCAGCGGCCATGACTGGCCGCAATCTGCGGGCCGCGCGTCAACATATTTGGCGGAAACGCCATGGCGCGCGGAGCGGAGCTTCAAGGAGCTTCCGCCAGGCGAGACCAATGTCATGGCGTTCCAGTCCGGCCGGGCAGGAGCGACGTGCATTGCGTTTTCCACTCGCCCGGCCCGGAGTCATTCATGGACGCACTGCTGACCTCGACCGCGCTGGTCGCGCTGGCGGAGATGGGCGACAAGACCCAGCTACTCGCGATGTTGCTCGCCACGCGGTTCCGCCGCCCGGTGCCGATCATATGCGGCATCTTCGCGGCGACGCTCGCCAATCATTTCCTCGCCGCGCTGGTCGGTCATCAGGCGGCATGGCTGCTCGATGCGCCGTGGTTCCGCATCGCCGTGGCGCTAGGCTTCATCGCGATGGGGCTGTGGATGCTGGTGCCGGACAAGCTGGACGAAGATGAGCCGCTGCGCGCGCCCGCAGGGGCCGGCGTCTTCCTCACCACGCTGATTGCCTTCTTCCTCGTCGAAATGGGCGACAAGACCCAGATCGCCACGGTCGCTTTGGGCGCGCGGTTCGAGAATGTGATTGCCGTCACGGCAGGCACGACACTGGGAATGATGATCGCCAACGTGCCCGCGGTGCTGGGTGGCGAAGCGCTGGCGCGGCGCGTGCCGATGCGCGCGATGCAGATCGGCGCGGCGGTGCTCTTCGTCCTGCTTGGTCTCTGGGCACTGGCTGGAGCCATGGGATGGGGTTGACCTGATCCAGGTTATGGACAGCCCCGCAGTGAGAACGTAATGAGAACATATGGCGCGTCTCGACCTTACGGAAAAGCTCTCGATCCTTGCCGATGCGGCGAAATATGACGCGTCCTGCGCCTCGTCCGGTGCGCAGAAGCGGGACAGTCGCGGGGGGAAGGGCCTCGGATCGACCGAGGGCATGGGCATCTGCCATGCCTATGCGCCGGATGGTCGGTGCATCTCGCTCCTCAAGATCCTGCTGACCAACAGCTGCATTTTCGACTGCCATTACTGCATTAACCGGCGCAGTTCGAATGTGCGGCGTGCGCGCTTCTCGGCACGGGACGTCGCAGATCTCACTATCGCCTTCTACAAGCGCAACTATATCGAGGGGCTGTTCCTCTCCTCCGGCATCATTCGCTCGTCCGACTATACGATGGAGCAGATGGTGGAGGCGGCGCGGCTGCTGCGCGAGGAGCATGACTTTCGCGGTTATATTCACCTCAAGACCATTCCCGACGCCGACCCGGCGCTGATCCGCATGGCGGGGCTGCTGGCCGACCGCGTCTCGATCAATGTCGAGCTGCCTACCGAAACTGGCTTGCAGACGCTCGCCCCGGAAAAGGATGCCGGCCGGATCGAAGGCGCGATACGGGGCATGAAGAGCGCGATCGAGGATGGGCACGATGCGCGTCGCCGTTACCGCAGCGCGCCGCGCTTCGCTCCATCGGGCCAGTCGACGCAGATGATCGTGGGGGCGGATGGTGCCGATGACCGCGCGATCATCGGCAAGGCAAGCGGGCTCTATGGCCGGTTCGGCCTCCGGCGGGTTTATTATTCCGCCTTTTCCCCAATTCCGGATGCGAGTGCGGTGTTACCTTTGAAACGCCCGCCGCTGATGCGCGAACATCGCCTCTACCAGTCCGACTGGCTGATGCGCTTTTATGGATTTTCGCCCGCCGAAGTGGCGCAGGCGACGGACGCACAGGGCATGCTGCCGCTCGACATCGACCCTAAGTTGGCCTTCGCGCTGCGCCACCGGGACCAGTTTCCGGTCGACGTCAACCGGGCGCCGCGCGAGATGCTGCTGCGCGTGCCGGGACTGGGAACGCGCGCCGTGGACCGCATCCTGCAGTCCCGCCGGCATCGCCGCTTGCGGCTGGAGGACGTGGCGCGGCTCACAGTGTCGATCGCGAAGCTGCGGCCTTTTCTGGTGGCGGCGGACTGGCGGCCAGTGGCGCTGGCGGACAGCGCGGACGTGCGCGCACTGGTTGCTCGTCCGATGAGCCAGCTGGAGCTGTTTTAATTGGGTTCCAGGCCTTCCGGCTTCAGCCAGCGGCGATCAATGGCGAGATTGAACAGGCGGTTGACCAGCGGATTGGACCAGCCCGTGTTGGTCGCAAAGTCGCGATCGAGCGTGGCGTGGTGAATGGCGTGGGCATTGGGCGTCATGAGGAGACCAAGACGACGCATCCAGATGACGAGCGGCGGGTTGTCATCCTTGTGCAGCGTGCCGTGAAAATATTGCGCGAAGGTGGCGCCGATGATGAAGACCACCAGTCCGGCGATCATCCAGCCGGGCAGGGGCAGGGCAAGCGCGGCGAGATTGAGCAAGAGAGAGGCTGGGAGTGTGGCGAACAATATGGTCGAGCCGATTTGCACCAGCATGGGCCGGCGACCGAGCGCGTCGGGCCGGGGATGATGGTTCTTGAAGTCATAGACCAGCTTTTCGAACGGGCCAACGCGCGTCCACACCTGATCGCGCAGCGCCAGATAGTCCGGGGATTCACGCGATCCCTCGTAGAAATAGAGCTGATCGAGACCGACGCCGGGCGTGCAGACCTTGTAGTCCATCACCATGTGAATGACGCCCGAGGCAAAATCGGCCAGATACCAGCCGGCAATCGCCGCGGGAAACCACGCCCAGCCGGGCGCGCCCGCGAGCCAGAGATTGAGCGCGAGCGAGGCGAGCATTGCCAGCATGACTGGCCAGGGTGCTGCTTTCATCATCGCGCGTTACGTCTGTTACCTGTTGCAAGCCGCCGCAGCGGTCTGGTCCCGGGAGCGTTAACCCCGGATGTATTGCGAGGCAAGGCGTTGCCGCGATGCGGCAAGGGGCGCCGATGAAGACGGTAACGCTCGTTCATGCGGCGGATTTCGACGGCTGGCGCCAGACAGTGCGGGCGCTGGTGATGGCGGACATTCCCCCCGAAGAGGTGCGCTGGTCGGTTGCTGGCGACGGCGGCGATCTTTTTGATGGCGAGGACATCGCACCGCATGATGCACCTGCCTTCGCAGTTCCGCGCGCGTTCATGGATCTGGCGCGGACGGTCATCTGCCATAGCGACCCCGAGCGGTTCGCGCTGCTGTACAGCTTGCTGCAGCGGGTCATTGCGACGCCCCGCACGCTGGAGGATCATGCCGATCCCCTGCTCCGGCGGATCGAAGAGATGGCCAAGGCGGTGCGTCGGGACATTCACAAGATGCGGGCCTTCGTGCGCTTTCGTGAAGTCGCCGATCCGGATGGGGCATTCCGGTTCGTGGCCTGGTTCGAGCCGGACCATCATATCGCGCGGGCCAATGCCGGTTTCTTCGTGCGCCGCTTCGGGTCGATGCGCTGGTCGATCCTGACGCCGGAGGTCAGCCTGCACTGGGACGGGAAAACGCTGATCGAGACGCCGGGCGCAACCCGGGCCGATGCCCCCTCCGGCGATCCGGTCGAGGCGACATGGCGCGCTTATTATGCGGCCATCTTCAATCCTGCCCGCCTCAAGGTGAAGGCGATGCTGAAGGAAATGCCGAAGAAATACTGGCGGAACATGCCCGAGACCGCGCTCGTTCCCGGACTGGTCGCAGGGGCGCGGGCACGGGAGATCGCCATGATCGAGAAGGCCAGCACTCGGGAGAGGCCGCAGGTGCCGGCGGGCGACAACGCGCAGGCAAGCTGGGAGGCCCTACGCGCGGAGGCCATGGGCTGCACGCGATGCGATCTCCACCGCTGCGCCACCCAGACCGTGTTCGGCGAAGGGCCGCTCGACGCCCGGCTGATGTTCGTGGGTGAGCAGCCGGGCGACAAGGAGGATCTGGCGGGGCGGGCATTCGTAGGCCCGGCAGGGCAGCTCCTCGACCGCGCGCTGGCCGAAGCGGGCATCGATCGCGAGCGGGCCTATGTCACCAACGCAGTCAAGCACTTCAAGTTCGAGCAGCGCGGCAAGCGGCGCATCCACGCGCGGCCCAATGGCGGGGAAATACGCGCCTGCCGCTGGTGGCTGGATGCGGAGCGGACGATCGTGCAGCCCGACATAGTCGTCGCGCTGGGAGCGACGGCGGCGCAGGCGCTGTTCGGCAAGGCCGTGACGCTCTCCGGCCTGCGCGGCGCGCCGCATCCGTTGCCGGACGGTGGCGGGGAAGCGTGGGTAACCGTGCATCCCAGTTTCCTGTTGCGCGTTCAGGAAGACAAGGACGCGGAATATGAACGCTTCGTCGCTGACCTTGCGCGGATCGGCGAACGTATGAAAGACTTCGCCTGATCGCGGATCAGCGTCGCAAATATTTCAGGAGACCTCCAGTGCCCCAGATCGTCATGCTCGTCGGCTCGCTGCGAAAAGAGTCGATCAATCGCAAGCTGGGTCACGCTCTTCGGCAGCGTATGGCCGACCGGTTCGATTTCGTTGTGCCGGACCTCGATCTGCCGCTTTACAATGAGGATCTGTGGGCCGATCCGCCCGCCGGGGTGACCGCGCTCAAGCAGGCCGTGGAAGCCGCCGACGGGATCATTGTGGTGACGCCGGAATATAATCGAATGACGACGCCGATCATTGTCAACGCGATCGACTGGGCGAACCGGCCCTATGGCAAGAACAGTTTCGCGGGGAAGCCGGCCGCGACGATCGGCGCCTCGCCCGGTGCGCAGGGCACGGCAGTGGCGCAGAATCTGCTGCGAAACCTCATGATGATCCCCGGCATGCACGTGATGGGCAATCCGGAGGTGTATCTGACCGTGAAGGACGATTTCTTCGACGCGGAGGGTGGCTTCGCGAACGAAAGGACCGTTGCTTTCGTCGACAAATGGATCGCGGCTTTCGAGAGCTGGGTCGGGCGCTTCAGCTAAAGCGTTGTCCGGTCATCGCGGGATCTGCAGCGCGGCGATCATGCCCCGGTCCTGCGGATCGACCAGACCTTCGAGCACGCGCCAGAAACCCGTGACCGAGCCTTGGCCCGCCTGCGCATAGGCGCTGGCCATGCGTTCGCGGATCGTGGCGAAGAGCGCGCCTTCCACGGCTCGACCTTCGGCCGTGAGGCGCAGCAGCTTCTGGCGCCGGTCGCGCGTGCCCGGCTGTGCCTCCACCAGCCCCTTCTCGATCAGCTCGTCGAGCACCCGGCCAAGCGACTGCTTGGTGATGGCAAGAAGGCGCAACAGCGTGGTGATCGACAGATCAGGCTGGCGGGCAATGAAATAGAGCGCGCGATGATGAGCGCGGCCAAGGCCAAGCGCGGCAAGCTGATCGTCCAGCGTGGCGATGAGATGCGCCTGCCCGAAGTGCAGCAGCTCGATGCCGCGACGCACCTCGTCCTCACGCAGGAAGAGCGGCGACGCAGCAGGTGAAGAGGGCGAAACCATGGGGTGGGCAGCTTTGATCCCAAAAGAAAGCGCGCGCAAGACAATGCAGGCGGTGGAAGGCTTGGCATCTCGCCCTTACCCGCTATATGGGCCTGCGCGGCTCGATCCGTCGATCGGGCATGACATGCTGGGGCGTCGCCAAGCGGTAAGGCAGCGGCTTTTGATGCCGCCATGCGCAGGTTCGAATCCTGCCGCCCCAGCCAAGCGCAGAAATCTCGCTCCGACATGCGAGCGGCCCTGCGCCCCTTCGCGGACGTTGCGGCCTTAACCCTTTATTCGTGCTTAACCGCGTTGACCCCCGAAAACCGCTCGGGCAACCACCATGCTCCAACCACGCGGTAGGGGGTTTCTGTGGGAAAGAAGTTCTTGGGCCTGGCACTTGCCAGTGCGAGTATGTTGATAGCATCGCAGGCTCAGGCCGCAGTGGTCGTCGAGGTGTGGGGCACGGCGACGTTCACGAAAACCGACTATCAGCCGACCCTGCCCGGCATGACGACACTATCGGGTTTGGACGGCGTCTTTTACGCCAAGTTTCAGCCGCCGTCGTGGCGTCCTTACGAAGACTCGTCGGTCGGCATGCTGCGGACATCCGTGCTCTCGGACACGATATCGCTGAACACCATCGGCACGACCAGCTTCTCGCCCTATAGCATCTCGGTCTCATTCGATGTAGGTTCGACACCGCTGTTCACGCTGGGCAGCTATGATCTCCCCGGAAGTGGTTCGATCTCCTATTTCTCCGGCCGCGCTTATGCGGGTTACGGCACGCTGCTGGCGGGCAACATCACCTCGGCCCACATGCGTGTCTATGACGACGCGAACTACTCCGAAGCCACCTTCACCGCCGGCGCCGTTCCAGAGCCGGCGACCTGGGCGCTTATGATCGCCGGCTTTGGCTCGATTGGCGCCGCAATGCGCCGCCGCCGCCCGGTCGCTGCGTTCGCATAAAGGGTTGCTTGAGTTGGGCGCAGGCCGACGGTGCTGAAGGGGCGCTAGGCCTGCCCTCAGCCCAGCGCCTTGTCCATCATGGCCAGCGCGACGCGCACTGCCTCCACGCGCACGGCGCTCCGACCGATGTCGCCGAAATGCTCTTCACGATGCGTAGGTTTGCGGCCCCGGCGCGCGCAGGCAAAGTGGACAAGGCCTGGCTCGTCATCGGCTCCAGCAGGACCGGCAAACCCGGTTACCGCGAGCACGACGTCCGCGCTACCGTGGGCCAGCGCGCCGCTGGCCATCGCAAGCGCGACCGCTTTGCTGACGGCGCCTTCCGCGCGGAGCAACTGCCGGTCTATGCCAAGCATGTCCGCCTTCGCGTCATCGCTATAGACGATGAAGCCGCGCTCGAAGGCGTGGCTTAAACCTTCCACATCGGTCAGCAAACAGGCGAGCATTCCACCGGTGCAGCTCTCCGCAGTGGCAATACTGAGCGACCGCGCGCACGCCTTTTCGAGGAGCGTGCGAACGCTTCTCTCCAGATCATCCGGTAGGCGGTCGATCAGGCGCTGCATGGAAACAAGCTAGCGCCGCGCGAGGAGCCGGCCGACCGCCTCGTGCGATGATCCCTTGCCGGGGCCGGTCTCGCTTCTCCGCTCCAGCTCGGCCCGGATTTTCTCGATTTCCACATCGGTCAGGTGCTCGATGCCGATAAACTGCTCACGCGCCTTCGCCACTGAGCGCAGCAGCTCGTCCAGCTTGGCCTGCATGGCCGATGCGTCGCGGTTCTGAGTGTTTTGGACGAGGAAGACCATGAGGAAGGTCACGATGGTCGTGGCGTGTTGATGACGAGCTGCCAGACCTCCGAGAAGCCAAACATCGGCCCCGTGACGGCCCAGACAATCACGCAGGCCAGTGCGAGAACGAAGGTGAACGGCTTGCCCGCCAGAGCGGCAATCTTACCGGCGATGGTGGTGAAGAGCCTATTCATGGCCGAGGTCTCCATGTGCGTGAGGCTTGGCATGTCCGCCGACCCGCAAATAGAGCCTGTCGATCTCGTCGATCAGCGTCTGCGCCCGATCACCTCCGGCCATCTTAATAAGCTCGTCGACCTTGGCTTCGAGCCGGTCGTCATTTTCCTTCGAAGCAGGAGAGCCGACGTAGAGGAAATAGGCGAGGCCCAGAACCTGCCAGAGAAGCTGAAGAAATTCCGACTGCCAGTTCTCGAAGGTGTCGCGGCCCATCTCCACGAGATAGGCGGAGATCTGCACTTGCTGATGATGTTCACGCGCCTCGTCTGCAAACGCGTACCACCCGAAAACCCAGTGACCGACGATGGAAACGAGAAAGAAAAGGGCGGTGATCCAGCCATAGGCATAGCGCTTCATGAGATCCTCCTACGCTTGGCAACTTTGCCCAAACGCAGCAGATGGCTTTAAGTTCGGGTGGTGTAGAGCGACGCCCATTCGGCTGCCCCCGCAAGGCATCCGGTTTGCTTAACCGCGCTCAGCCGGATGGACGAAGCAAAGCACTGGCAGGTTGCGCTCAAAGGCGCGATTTCCAGGCTATTGCAGTGCCTCGTCGTCTATTCAGAAAATTGCTGAAATAGTTAATTCGATGCTCTAGGGCGCGCGATACTCAAATATTGAGGATTGCCTGAGCGTGGGGGAATCGATGGGCAAGAAAAGGGCGAACAGGGAAGTCGCACAGGCCGTTATTCAGTTTCTTGACCAGCATCTGCTTGATCCCAGCCCGGCGAATTACGCATTTGCCTTTCTGTACATTACCGGCAGCAATGGCCTGCTGCGGAAAATGGTGGACGACATCACCGATGGCGGTGTCCGCCTGACGCAGGGCGAAGTCGACGACATGATCGACAGTACTTCCGATGACGCCGGCGCAGGTTCCCCCCACAATATGGACCAGTTGCAAGATCAGCTGCGCCGGCAAGCGCTCGCATTCAGCGACCTCACCAGTGCCGCGCTTTCGCAAGCAACGACGTTCAACCAGGATCTGGCCGAAGGCATGGAGCAGATTTTGGCCGGCTTCGATCTCACGGCCGTCATCACGGCGATGCGCGAGAGAACTGCGGAAGTCGAACGCAAGCTCGCGGCAACCCAGCAAGAGACGGAGCAGCTGCGGCTCGAACTGGACACGGCCCGCAACGACGCTTCGCGCGATGCGCTCACCAATCTGCCCAATCGTCGCAGCATGGACGCCAAGATCCAGGAGTCGTTCGGACGCTGTGGCAGCATCGCCATCGCGTTTTGCGATATCGACCATTTCAAGTCGATCAATGACCGGTTCGGCCATGCTGTCGGCGACCGAGTACTGAGGGCGGTGGCGGAAACTCTGCAGACAGAGCTCACGCCTTATCCCGTCGCCCGGTTCGGCGGCGAGGAATTCGTCGCTCTGTTCCCGGAGATGTCCGAAACGGAGGCGTTCGACCTGATCGAGAAAGCGCGTGTGGCGGTTAGCGAAAAGACATTCCGCCTCCGCGATACGGATCAGCCGCTGGGCCGGGTGACGTTTTCGGCCGGCGTTGCCACGACCAGCAGCAATCCGCAGCAGGCGCTCAAGGATGCCGACGGCGCGCTTTACCAGGCCAAGAACAGCGGGCGTGACCGCACCGTGTGCCACTTAACGCCGACCATCGCCGCCTGACGTCAGCTCATGAAAAAGGGCGAGGCGCGATGCGCCCCGCCCCTTTTGGCGTCGATTAGCGACTTAGAAGGCCGCAGTGATCGAGAAGACCACCTGACCGCCAGCGATCGTCGATCCGTCCTTCGTCGAAGCGAAGTTCGGGAAGAGATAGGCCGAGTCAGAGGTGGAAATGCTCGTGTCCGTGTAGGTGACGCCGAGAACGACCGGGCCGGCGGCAAAGTCGGCACCGAAGTTCCAGTCCCAATACTTACCCGTGGGCGCAACCGACGTGCCATTCGGGCCGAGGCCGGAATTGCCGTTGGAGTGGCCCAGATGCGCGCGGAAGGTCAGCGGGGTCTCAGGAACGGCAGCGGTCAGATCGCCCCAGATGTAGAGATTGTCTTCCTTGTCGTTCGGGAACGTCGGAACGCCCGAGGCATAGTCGGCGGAGCCGGCATACCAGCGGCCAAGAGCCCGCTGCTTGGGCGCATAGGCGATACCGCCAAGCACGCCGACCGGGCCGACCGTGCTGCTCACCTTGATGTAGGGCTCAGCGAAATCCGTGACGTCCGAGCCGCCCGGATACATGTACCAGGTCAGACCGACATCGATAGTCGCGCCGCCCAGATCAGCCTTGTAGCCGCCGAAGAGATCGAGCTCCATGCTGGAACCGCCGAAGGTGCCCCAGCCAGCGAGGTTCGAACCCCAGGTGCCAGCGTAGAAGCCGCTCTCATGGCTGATGGTGATGCCGCCCTGAATGGCCATTTCTTCGTCGGTCTGTGACACACCGCGAAAACGGTAGTCAGAAACAAGTCCAACGCTGCCAGAGACGGTAAAGGGGCCGGCGGGCTCATCCTGGGCGAAAGCCGGCGTGGAAAGAGCGAGGCTCGCCAGAGCGGCCGCAACGTAATACTTCATGGAATATTCCCCTTTATTATAGGTCGAATATTCCTCCTGCGTCCGGTTTGCTCATCCTCTCCGGGCGCTCGCGCCTTCAGGGGGATGGGTCAGACCGGAGCCTCAATGGGTAAAACCGATTATTTTCTGTTATATTGCTGTTTTGTAATTAAATATTTCTGCGCTGCATTGCAACAGAAAAATCAGGCCTTTTCAGGAGGGTGAGGGACGGTGATCCTAGCCTCAAGCCCGCCGCCTTCACGGTTGGCGAGCGTAAGGGAACCGCCCTCTCGCTCGACGGAGCGCTGAACGATAGCGAGTCCCAATCCGAGGCCTTTTGTGTTGCGCTGCCGCGCGGTGTCCAGGCGCGCAAAAGGACGGAGAACGGCTTCGAGTTGGTCTTCCGGGATGCCCGGCCCGTCATCGCTCACCGTGATGACCAGGCTATCATTCAACTGCTCCACGCACAGTTGCGCCCTTTTCCCGTAATGCAGCGCATTATCGAGGAGGTTTCCAATGGCGCGGCGCATCGCAATGGGGCGCAGCCGCCACTCGAGATGCTCTTCTCCCTCATATTGCGCATTGCGCCCCAGATCGATCTGCTCGTCCACCAGCGTCGCGGCCATGACGGCCACGTCGATATTCTCCGGCGTCTCGGGGTCTTCTTCGCCGCCGAGATAGGCAAGGAGGGAGGAGACCATGCTGCCCATCTCCGCCACATCGGCTTCCATGGCGTCGCGTTGGTCGGCGTCCGCGATCTGATCGAGCCGCAACTGAAGACGCGAGATCGGGGTGCGCAGATCGTGACCCACGGCGGCGAGCGTTTCGGTGCGCTCGGTAATGAGGCGATTGATGCGCGTCTGCATTTCGTTGAAGGCGCGAATGAGGTGGCGAACCTCCTGCGTGCCTTCTTCCTGAAACTCGGCAGGCTCGCCCAGCCCGACATGTTCGGTCGCCTTAGCAAGATGGCGCAAGGGGCTGAGGGTCCGGCGGATGAGCAGTCCGCCCGCAACCAGCAGCGCGATCGCCGGAATGAGAGTGAGGCTGACGCGACCCGCGGTGATCGCCCAGCCGCTCGTCACATCCCGCATATTGAAATAGAGCCAGCTCTCATCCGCGAGCTGAAGACCGCCCGCCACGGCCGAGCGGCGGCCCAGCGAGATCACGCGGAGGCTGAGCCGGGAGGCGCTCAGCGTCGGCTCCCAGCTGAGAACCTGCTCGCGCAGGCGCGCTGCATCCGGGGAAAGGGGCGGCGGGGGCGGAAGGTCAGGCGACCAGGCGACCTCGTAACGGTCCGTGGTCAGGAGGGACGCCATATGGGCGCGCTCGGGGCGCGGCCTCTCGCTCACCAGCCTTCGGGCAATGACCAGATGCTCCGCAAGGCGTTTGGCTTCGTCGTCCTGCAGGGACAGGTGGCTGGCCCGCTCGTAAACGAACGTGCCCACCGCAAATTCGATGACGACCGCCATCAGCAGAATGGCGAAGAGCCGACCGACCAGACCGAGAGGGCCGGGGATTTGAAGGTTCAAGCGCGGCTCACCGACGCGTTGAACATATAGCCGATGCCGCGCACAGTCGTGATCGGCGCAGGTTTCGCGCTTGTCGAGAGCTTGCGGCGCAGCCGGCTGACAAGCACGTCAATGCTCCGGTCCGACGCGTCGCCCAGGCGGGTGCGCGAAAGCTCGATGAGGCGCTCGCGGGCAATGACGCGCTGGGGATGGCTGAGGAAGCTGCCAAGCAGATCGAACTCGGCGCCCGTCAGCTCGACCACAGCGCCGCTCGGCGAGCGGAGTTCGCGGCGGGGGAAGTTCACGGCCCAGCCATCGAAATGCGCTTCGCTTTCGCGCATGTCGCTGGGCTGGCGCTCCGCACCCACGCGGCGGAGCACGGCGCGGATCCGCGCGATGAGCTCCCGCGTGCCAAACGGCTTGGCGAGATAATCGTCCGCGCCCAGCTCAAGACCGACCACGCGATCGGCCTCGCTGCCCTTGGCGCTGATGAAGATGATCGGCACTTCACTCTTGCGCCGGATCTGGCGGCACAGGTCGATGCCGTTGGTGCCGGGAAGCATGACATCGAGCAGAATGAGGTCGACCGGCCCACCTTCGAGCGCGACCCACATTTCCGCGCCCGACGAGGTGGGGCGCACCTGATAGCCATTTTCCTGAAGCGCACGCGAGGTCAGCATGCGGAGCGCGGGATCGTCCTCGACGATGATGATGGTCGGTGAGGTCATGTTCGGAATGTGGAGTGGCGGTTGCTGAACATTTCTCAGGAGGTAAGCGGGGCAGGGGTGTAGGTCAACCAATCCGGGCCGCTCCGCTGGGCGCGACATATTTTGTCATTCAAGGGCAATCGCCGCACTCTCTTCAGGCAATAATTTGTCACGTTGTCCCTACATGCGCGACATCCGCGGAGCGTAGCTTAGTCCTTCATAGTGAAAGGTTTGTTGGCGTCCCGTCAGATACGATCGCAACAGACTGTTTCTGGTTCGATAAATGTTGTTGCTCCGCAAGCGCGAGACGTTGCGCAAAGCCGCTGCAATACTCAATTTTTGCGTACCTCAACTCTTAGGATGCTTGAAACAATGACCTCCTTGCTTTCACGCTGGAAGGCCGATCTCCCCGCCTCGATCGTCGTCGCACTGGTCGCGCTGCCGCTCTGTCTGGGTATCGCGCTCGCTTCGGGCGCGCCGCTCTTTTCGGGCATCATTGCCGGTATTGTCGGCGGCATCGTCGTCGGCACGCTGTCCAAGTCGCCGCTCTCGGTCAGTGGCCCGGCCGCCGGTCTTACCGTCATCGTGCTCGGCGCGATCCAGAGCCTGCCCACATATGAGGCGTTTCTCCTCGCCGTGGTGCTCGCAGGCGTGATGCAGCTGGCGCTCGGCTTCAGCCGATCCGGCGTGCTGAGCGAATTCGTGCCGTCCTCGGTCATCACCGGGATGCTCGCGGCCATTGGCCTTATCCTCATCCTCAAGCAGCTTCCGCACGCTATCGGCTATGATGGCGACTATGAGGGTAGCTTCGAGTTCCTGCAGGCGGACGGCTTCAACACATTCAGCGCCATCACCAACACCATTGCGACGAGCGTGGAGCCGGGTGCGATCATCATCGCGCTCGTCAGCATCGTCTTCCTGTTTTGGTGGGAAAAGGCCAAGCCCAAGGATGGTCCGCTGCGCTACCTTCCCGGTCCGCTGGTTGCCGTCGTTATCGGCGTGGTCGCCAACATTCTCTTCGGCATGCTCTCCCCCGGCCTGCAGCTGAAGCCGACCCATCTTGTTCAGGTGCCGGTCTCCGACGGCATTGCCGGTTTCCTCAATCTGTTCAGCTTCCCTGACTTCACTGCCATTTCCAATACGACTGTGTGGACCGTCGCGCTGACGCTGGCGATTGTCGCAAGCCTTGAGTCGCTCCTCAGCGTCAAAGCGGTCGATGCACTTGATCCGCAGCGGCGCACGACCGACAAGAACCGCGAGCTCATGGCCCAGGGCGGAGGCAACATGGTCTCCGGTCTCATCGGTGGTCTGCCCGTCACCTCGGTCATCGTCCGCTCTTCGGCGAACGTCGAGGCCAAGGCGGAAACAAAGATGTCCGCGATCTATCATGGCGCATGGCTGCTGCTGAGCGTGATGTTCATCCCGACAGCGCTGAACCTCATCCCCCTTGCCGCTCTCGCCGCCGTGCTGATCCAGACCGGTTACAAGCTCGCCAAGCCGGCGCTGTTCGTGCAGCGCTACCAGCAGGGCTGGACCCAGTTCGCGCCGTTCGTGGTGACGGTGCTGGCCATCCTGCTGACCGACCTTCTCGTCGGTATCGTGATCGGTCTCGTCGTTGGCTTCGTGTTCGTGATCGGCCGCAATCTGCGCCCGGCCGTGACGTTTGCCTGTGACGGTGACGACTGCCTCGTCCGCGCCCGCCGCAACCTCTACTTCATGCACAAGCCGGAGCTGCAGAAGACGCTCGACCGGGTGCCTGACAATATGAACGTGATGATCGACCTCTCGTCGACCAACTATGTCGACCTCGACAATGTCGAGATCATCAATTCCTTCATCAAGGGCGCGAAATATCGCGGTATCTCGGTGATCCTGCGCGGTGACATCGCGGAGAACACCGCACCGAAGATCGACGCACCTCTCACAAGGGTTCAGTACGTATGAGACAGTACAAGCAACTCCTTCTCTCCAACAAGGCCTGGTCGCAGGAGATGCGGGACGAAAATCCCGAGTTCTTTACGCGCCAGCTCGATGGACAGCAGCCGGACTTTCTCTGGATCGGCTGCTCCGACAGCCGGGTGAGCCCGGAGCAAATGACGATGACGCATCCCGGCGGCATCTTCATGCACCGGAACATCGCCAATCTGGTGAACGAGAAAGACAATAACCTTCTCTCGGTCGTCCAGTTCGCCGTGGATGTGCTCAAGGTCAGCCACATCATCGTGTGCGGCCATTATGGCTGCGGCGGCATCATGGCTGCGCTGGACGAGGACACCGCCGGTCCGATCCACGAATGGCTGGCCAGCCCGCGAGAGGTCTGTGCCAAGCATCGCCATGAACTCGATGCGCTCAGTGAAGGCGATCCGCGTATCGACCGTGCTGTCGAGCTGAACGTGATCGAGCAGGTGGAGCGTCTGGCCCGCACCGATACGGTGCGCGCCGCTTTCGCCGCCGGTCAGGAACTGACGCTGCACGGCTGGGTCTATAATCTGCGCGATGGGCACATTAATCCGTTGGTCGAGCGCCAGGCGGACAGCGCGATCAAGACCGGGAGCGGTGACCTGGCTGTTCAGGCGACACGGGCGGCCTGAGCCGTCCGCCGGTGTGAGGCCGGACCATAATCAAAAGGGCGCGCTTCCCGACCGGAAGCGCGCCCTTTTCGTTTGTAGACGGGAAATCGAGGGCTAGATCTTCACGCTCAGAGTCAGACGGATGTCGCGACCGGCAAGCGGCGCATAATCCTTGAGGACGCTGGCGTGCCGCCGTGCGACGACATCGAACAGATTATTGCCCGAGAGCAGCAGCGACGTGCGCGTGCTGCCCGGCAGCTTCCACGCCAGCGACGCGTTGACCAGCGTGAAGGACGGCGTGGTGGTCTCGACCCCCGCGACACGATCCTGCGCGAAGTCATGCTCCGCCTCGACGCGTGCCGTGAGCGATTGCCCCTCCCAGCTCAACCCGCCCAGAACACGCAGCGGAGGAATGCGCGGTGCGGGGCCATATCCGGTGACGGTCGCGCGCACATAATCGACCATTCCGTCGATATGGATCTCGCCGCCGCCGACCGAGGCGACATGGGCGTCGGCCTGCGCCTCGAAGCCGAGATAGCGCGCGGGCGCCTGCGAAAACTGGAAGCAGGGGAACTCCAGCTCAGCGCCGCCATTCGCTGCCTGACATGCGGCATCGTCCACGATGCGATCGAAGATGAAGCTGTTGAAGCGATTGTAGAAGCCGGTGAGGCTGACATGATAGCCCGGACCTGACCCGTGCAGGGTCGCCTCGACGCCCCAGCCGCGCTCGGCGCGGAAGGTGGGATCGCCCAGCTCGAACGCCTGTGTACCGGCGTGATTGCCGCGCGCGAAGAGCTCGTCGGCGGTCGGCGCGCGCTCCGAACGGGAGAGATTGAGGCCCACCCGCCAATTGGTGGCGAGACGATAGCTGGCGCCAAGAGAGCCCGAGAAGGTATCGAAGCTGCGCTTGTAGTCCGGCGAACCGAGGACATCATCGGCCGCCGCTTCGATGTCGTTATGCTCGAAGCGTCCGCCGGCCTCGAGCCGTACGTCGCCCAGATCGAGCGACTGGAGCGTGAACAGGCCGTAAGTGGTGCTATCTGTACGCGGCAGGAACTTCTCTTCGCCCTCGATACGGCTCGACCGCTGAAGCAACTGGCCGCCGATTGCGCCGTCCCACGCGCCGCGCCGGGTCTGGATGAGGTCGAGCCGGGCTTCGAGCCCCTGCGCGAAAAAGCGGGTATGCACATCGCTGCGGTCGTCGGCGGAGACTTCCGCATGTTCGTAATCCGCCCAACCTGCACGCAGGCGAATTTGATCGAGGAAGCCGCCGTTCACCGGAGCGACCGCGCGCAGATCTGCGCGGGTCTGGCTCATGACGATGGCGACTTCCTCGGCGCCCTCATGGCTGTGGCCTTCGCCCTCGCTTGCGCCGTCGCCCTCGTCTTCATGATCTTCGCTGGTGATGTAGCGAATGGGCACGCCGTATGAGGAGTGCAGCTTGCCGACCGAAAAGCCGATCGAGCCTCCATTATCGGCAATGAAGGTGAGCCCGCCGGTATAGTTCCAGTTTTCCATGGCGGAGTTGGGCAGCCGGCCGGAGAGATCGGCAAGATCGCGGATGTCCTGCTCGTCGCTGGCGCGCGCTTCGGCACGCTGCGTCGCGCCCAATATGGCGCCGCCGGTGCGCAGGTCGCGTGTCTTGAGATAGGTGCCGTCGGCATGGAAGACGAAGCCGCCGCCGAGCGCAATCTCGGTCTTGCCTGCAACTGAACGTTCCCGTGCTGCGCTCCCGAACGTGCCATTGGCCGCGAGATCGAACCCGCCTTCTGGTAGCCGGCTCGGGATGCGGCCATCGATGATGTTGACCACACCGCCTACCGCCGACGAGCCGTAAAGCAGGGCGGCGGGGCCGTGAAGCACTTCGATGCGCTCGGCGAGCAGCGGATTGATCGCAACGGCGTGATCGACTGAGGTGGCCGAAGCATCGAAGCTGCCGATGCCGTCCGTCAACAGGCGGATGCGATCACCCGCGAAGCCGCGCAATATAGGGCGGGAGGCGCCGGGGCCGAAGGAGGTGGACGAGACGCCGGGCTGTTGCGCGAGCGTGTCACCGATGTTCGAGCGAATGCTCCGGGTCAGCTCCTCGCCTGAGAGTACGCTGGTTCCACCTAATATGTCCGTGTGGCTTCGGGGAATGAGCGCCGTGACAACAATCTCCTCCTGACCGCCGTTGGTAACGGGATCGCCGGGTCCGCGCTGCGCGAAGGCGCCTTGGGGTGCGGCAAAAAGGAGGGTGGCGGAAGCAAGGAGGGTGGTGCGGACTGAAAGGGTCATCAAGCGGCGCCTATAACGTTACAACATATCATTCGGGTTGATAGAGATATGCTGCGCTGCACGCAAGTCGGGAATGTGGAAGATAAGCGTGCTGGCGAAGATCTTTCGTCGCGGAGGAAAGGCGGTTCGTCGTTGGGCCGGCGCTAGGTTGGGGACATATATCTTCATCGTCCCCCCGGCTCGGAGTCGGGATGACGACGAGAGCGGGCGTCTGCGCTTACCCCTTCGCCGTTGTCCCCATCACGTCTCGCTTTTCGGCGTGCTTTGTGATCTGATCATCGCAAATGCGAAGGGCGATCCATGATAGTCTTGGTGATATGCCAGCTTGCCGCCACTCAGGGAGCAGCTTCGCTGGACGGCGTCACGTTCGACCTGTCCAAGGCGAAGCAGCGAGACCCGGACGCGATCATCGTCACGGGACGCCGGACAGATCATCGGCTGAAAACCGACAATAGCCCGGCAGAGCCGCCACCGATCCGCGCGGAAACCCGCTTGTTCGGGAATGCCCGCGCCTCTGCGGAGGTCGAGCAAAGCGTCCTCGCAAACGGTGCAGTGAGCGACCGGGCAATGATTAAATTGAAGATTCCATTCTGAGCCAGCCGCTGGTTGCCCACCAGGTAGCCAAGTGTATCAGTGCGCCGCGCTTGCGAGCGTCTTCGCTTTGCTGGCTTCCGGGCCGAGTGCCGTTTCCGTCGCAGGCTTCGCCGCCGCCACCCCTGTGGGAAGGCGTCTCAATTCGGCCAGCCGCGCACGGAACGCAGAGAGTGCGGCGCCGGAAAGCTGCGCGGCCTGCGTGAACTTCATCGAAGACGGGTTCACCGTCGCGCCGTTGCGGTAGAGCTCATAATGGAGATGCGGGCCGGTCGAGAGGCCGGTCGAGCCGACATAGCCAATGACTTGTCCGCGCCGGACGCGCTCGCCCACTGCTGCCGCGATCCGGCTCATATGCGCATAGCCCGTGGCCATGTTACCCGCGTGCTGGATACGGACATATTTGCCGTGGCCGCCGTGCCAGCCCGCCATGGTGATGCGCCCGTCCGTCACGGCATAAATGGGCGTGCCCCATGCCGCCGCGATATCGATGCCGGCATGCATGCGCGCATAGCCAAGGATGGGATGGAAGCGCTTGCCGTAATTGGACGAAACGCGGCCCGCCACGGGCTGGGCGAGAAGATTGCGGCGCTCGCCGACACCCGACGCCTCGAACCATTGCTCGCGGCCGTCCTGCTTCCAGCGGAGCATGGTGATGGCCTTGCCGCGCGCCCGCTCAAGACCCGCGAAGAGAAGCTGTCCGGTCTCGCTTTCACCCGTGGCGGCGCGCCGATGCGCGACGACGATGTCGAAGCGGTCGCTTGATCCCACATCGCTGCCGATGTCAAGGCGGGTAGCGAGAACCTTGAGATAGGCCTGGATGGTCGCGGGGTCGGCACCTGCGGCACGTGCCGCGCGATAAAGGCCACTCCCCACTGTGCCCCTGATGCGCAGCGGCGTATCGTCAACGGCGATAGGGATGCGCCGAAGCGAAAGCGCTCCGTTCTCCCGCGTGACCTCCAGCGCCAGTTCGAGCCGGGCGCGGACGGAGAGCTTCTCCAGCGGGCGAGGCACATCGCGATTGGGGCGGCGGCCAAGGACGAGGCGCACGCGCGTGCCCGCCGGGATGCTGCGCGGATCGACCGCGCTGGCAATGAGAGCGAGGGCGTCTTCCGCGTCACGATCGCTGACGCCGGAGCGGGAGAGGGTGCGCGCGAAGCTGCCCCCGGTGCCGAGCGCGGCGTCCAGTTCGATCTGGGGGCGCTCCGGGGTCTGAGCGAGAGGTGAGACGGCATCGGTTGGCCCCATGCGGAAGCCGCTGTCGCCGCCCAGCGCGAGGGCGTTGACCATCTGCGCCCGATACTGATCGAAATGATCGCGTGTCAGCTCTGGCTCGGGCGCTGCCGGCACGGGCTGGATGCCCGGCGACAGGAGCAGCATCGTGGCGCAAAGGGCGGTGCAGGTGGCAAGGCCACGGCACCAGGTGCGCGAGCCGATGTTCCGGCCAAGATCGGGGACAAGATCGACGTCCTGCGCCCAGCTTTCGGCATATTCGCGAAGGCGAACCGTTCGCGCGACGGGAAGCGCAGCGGCGCGATTCAGCCAGAGCGCCGCGCTGCCACCGGTCGAGCCGGGCTGGAACTCTATCTTCTGAAACACGTTAAACGTCGACCCCCGAGGTCCGCTCCGCTTGCCGCGCGTCCGGTTTCGGCGCCGGCTTTGCGCGACTTTTGTGAAGGCTGGTGGTTAAAGTCAAATAAACGCGGTCCTTATCGCGCTTTCTCTGCGACGAGCCGTGCGTGCGCGCGGTCGGGCTGATCACGGGCATGGGACGCGAAAGCGCGGTTTAGCCAAAGCCCTTGCGTCCGCCCCGGATGTCCCTCACCTAAGGTGTCATCATGACCAGCTTTGCCCGTTCGGCGCTCGTCGCCGTGCTTGGGCCAACAAACACGGGCAAGACCCACCTCGCGATCGAGCGAATGTGCGGCCATTCGAGCGGGCTCATGGGCTTTCCGCTCCGGTTGCTCGCGCGCGAGGTTTATGACCGGGTCGTCGCGCTCAAGGGAGCGGGGCAGGTCGCGCTCGTGACCGGTGAGGAGCGGATCGTCCCGCCGGGCGCGCGCTATGTGCTGGCAACGGCGGAGGCAATGCCTGTTTCGGGTTCGGTTTCCAGAGCCGGGTCTCCGCGAGCGGCCGTGGAGGGCATTGGCAGCCTTCGTGACTTCGCCTTTGTGGCGGTGGACGAAGTGCAACTCGCCGCCGACCGGGAGCGGGGTCACATCTTTACCGACCGGTTGCTTCATGCGCGCGGCCGCGAGGAGACGATGCTGCTTGGCTCCGCCAGCATGACGCGCACAGTGAGCGCGCTGCTGCCGGATGCGGAGATCATCGCCCGGCCGCGTTTCTCGACGCTGAGTTATGCGGGCTCCCGCAAGCTCTCCCGCCTGCCGCGCCGATCCGCCGTCGTCGCCTTCTCGGTGGAGGAGGTCTATGCGGTCGCGGAGCTGCTGCGGCGTCATCGGGGCGGGGCGGCAGTCGTCATGGGATCGCTGAGCCCGGCCGCGCGCAACGCGCAGGTCGCGATGTTCGAGGCGGGCGAGGTCGATTATCTGGTCGCGACCGATGCGATCGGCATGGGCCTCAACCTCGATCTCGATCATGTGGCCTTCGCCTCGCTCCGCAAGTTCGACGGTCAGCGCACTCGCCGGCTCACAATTGCCGAGATGGCGCAGATCGCCGGCCGCGCCGGCCGCCACCAGCGGGACGGGACATTTGGCGATCTCGCGTCCAGCGATGCGCCGCCGGCCTTCACGCCCGAGGAGATCGAGCGGATCGAGGCGCACCGGTTCGATCCGGTCGAGCGAATCTACTGGCGCCGATCTGATCTCCCGATGGACAGCGTCGCTTCGCTGGTGGAGGCGCTCGTCGAGCGACCCGACCGGCCGGAACTGGCGGCTGCGCCCGAAGCCGTCGACCTCGCGCTGCTGCGCTATCTTTCCGGCCAGCCGGACGTGATTGCGCGGGCGCGCGGTGCCGCGCAGGTCTCGCGCCTGTGGGCAGCTTGCTCCGTGCCCGATTTCCAGAAGCTGGGGGTCGAGCATCATGGCCGACTCGTCCATCGGCTCTGGCAGCATCTCTCGGAAGGCGACGGCCTCATTCCGCACGACTGGTTCGCGGGGCAGCTTGCCCGGCTGGACAATGTGCAGGGGGATGTGGATGCGCTGGCCGGACGCATCGCTGCCGCGCGCATCTGGGCCTATGTGTCACAGCGGCCCGACTGGCTGCGGCACCCGGCGGAAATGGCGGAACGCGCCCGAGCGCTGGAGGAGCGTCTGTCAGACGCATTGCACGGCGCGCTGCGCCAGCGCTTCGTTGACAAGCGCTCCGTCGTGCTGATGCGCAAGATCCATCAGGACGATGCGCTCTTGCCTGTGGACGTGGAGGGGAATGGCGCTGTATCTGTCGATGGCCATCATATCGGCCGGCTCTCCGGTTTCCGTTTCATCGCCGACCCCGCAGCGCGGGCAGGCGAGAAGCGGCTGCTGATTGCCACTGCCGAACGGAGACTGGGAACGCATTTGAAGGAAAAGGCAGAAAAGCTGGTCGCGGCGGAGGACAAATCCTTCTCGCTCGCGGCTGCGTCGGGAGACACGCCCGCCATCATCTGGGAGGACATGCCTGTTGCCAGCCTGCGGGCCGGCAAGCAGTTGCTTGTGCCGGAAATCGGCCTAGACAGCGGCCTTGCGGCGTTGCCGCAGGAGACGCAGCAAGCGGTGCGCGAGCGACTGGCGCGCTGGATCACCGCGCAGCTGGAACGGCATGTGCCCACGCTCACCCGCATGGATGTGACCGCGCGGGAAGCCGAGACGCCGCCGAGCGTGCGGGCAGTGCTGGCGCAGCTCGTCGACGCGGGCGGCATCATGGCGCGGCGTCCGCTCGACGAGTCGCTGGGGCTGATCGCCAAGGACGACCGGCCGCATCTGCGCAAGGCAGGCGTGGTGATCGGCGTGCTCGATCTCTTTCACCCCGGCCTCATCAAGCCGGGCGGTGCGCTGTGGCGCATGGCGCTGCTCTCGCTGCGGCGAGGCAAGCCCACGGTGTCGCTGCCGCCAGCGGGCGCCGTGATGCTGCCCGCCGAGGGCGAGGGTGCGTGGACGGACGAGATTGGTGCCCGAATCGGCGGGTTCCGGCGTCTGGGCGACGTGTATCTGCGCATCGATATCGCCGAGCGGCTGGCCCGCGCCGCGCATGAAGCCATTGCGAAGGCGCAGCCCTATCTGGCGAGCGATCCCATGATCGTCTCGATTGGCCTGCCGGAGTCCGCGTTCCTGGAGCTGATGCGGCAGTCCGGCTTCCGCGCCATTCCGGACGCTGCCGAAGGAGCCGTGAACTGGGCGTTCAAGGGACGGCCCAAGCCGAGACCCCGGCCGGAACGCGAGGGGGCGGGGCCGCGAGGCCGCTCCAGGCGTGACGGAGGTGCTGAGGAAAATGCTCCGCGCGAGGGCGGTCGCCCGCCTCGGCGCAATGCCCCTCCGCGTGATGGTGCACGCCGTCGCCCGGCCGAAGAGCGCGCGCCCCGGAGCGACGGCGCGGCGGCGAAGAGCAGCGGGCAGGCGACAAGCAAGGCTCTGGCAGGGCTGGCGGCTTTGCTCGGACGTGAGGAATAGGGCGCTGCCGGCCCAGGCTCCGGCACAGCAGATCGGCGCCGGCCCGAGCCTGCGGATCGACAAGTTCCTGTGGTTCGTGCGACTCGCCCCCAACCGGTCGAATGCACAGGCACTGGCCGAGCGTGGCGTGATCCGGCTCAACGGGCGCCGTGTCGAGCGGGCGCACGCAGCCGTGCGGGTGGGCGATCTCATCACGGTGCCGCAGGGCATGCACGTCCGCGTCGTCCGCGTCGCGGCGCTGCCAGTGCGGCGCGGCCCCGCGAGCGAAGCCCAGCTCTGTTATGAGGATATCCGGCCGGGGGAAGGGGCAAACACCCATGCCGATAGCCAGTCTGGCGGTTGACGGGGGCGCTGGTGCCGCATATCGCGCTCCCGCGAGGCGGGGAACCGCGCGACGACGAGGAATGAATCGATGACCTATGTGGTGACGGACGCCTGCATCCGCTGCAAATATATGGATTGCGTGGAAGTCTGTCCGGTCGACTGTTTCTATGAAGGCGAGAATATGCTCGTCATCAATCCTAACGAGTGCATCGACTGCGGTGTGTGCGAGCCGGAATGCCCGGCTGAGGCTATCCTTCCGGATACGGAGAGCGGCCTGGAGCAGTGGCTGGAGCTCAACACGCAGTATTCCGCCGAATGGCCCAACATCACCACCAAGGGTGAAGCCCCTGCCGATGCCGACGCGCACAAGGGCGAAGACGGCAAGTTCGAGAAATATTTCTCGCCGGAGCCTGGCACCGGCGGCTAAGCTGTGTCCAGCTGCTTCTGGTCGTAATAAAATTGCGTTTGGTGGTCGAGCGGGCCGGGCCTGCACGGCGGGCTGGCTTTTTTGTGACGAATCTGTTAACAGGGTTCTGTTGACGGCGACGTTCAGTCGCCCGGGAGCCAGTCGCATGACATGTCGCAGGGGAGGCGTTTCTACGCCTTGATGGATTCAATCAAGACCCCTTGCAATCCCCCTCAGCCAAACTCCACAGATAAGAAAGGTTCGCACATGGCTGCAAAAGCACTGTCCTTTGATGTCGGCGATTATGTCGTCTATCCCAAGCACGGTGTGGGCCGCGTGATCGAGCTGCAAAGCCAGAAGATCGCCGGAATCGACCTCGAACTCTACGTCCTGCGGTTCGAGAAGGAGCGCATGACGCTCCGCGTACCCACCAACAAGGCCGAGAGCGTCGGTATGCGCAAGCTCTCCAGCGACAAGACGCTGGGCGAGGCGCTCGACACCCTCAAGGGCAAGCCCAAGGTGAAGCGGACCATGTGGTCGCGCCGTGCGCAGGAATATGAAGCGAAGATCAACTCGGGCGACCTCGTGTCGATCGCCGAAGTGACGCGCGACCTCTTCCGCGCCGACGATCAGCCCGAGCAGAGCTATTCCGAGCGGCAGATCTTCGAGGCGGCATCCAGCCGGCTCGCGCGCGAACTCGCCGCGATGGAGCAGGTCGACGAGCCCACCGCCCTCAAGAAGATCCTGCAGATCCTCAACGAGGCGGCGCCGAAATATGCGCGCGAGCGCGTGGAAGGCTGAACGCTTTCGAAGCGGACAAATGAGAGGGGCGTCGAGAGGCGCCCCTTTTTCTTGCCTTCGCATCTCTAGGTGTATTATGTATGTGATACACAAAGGGAGATGATTTATGTCCGCTCGATATCGCTCGCGCCTCGCTATCAGCGTTGTCGCGGCCCTCATTCTGACGCCCGCATTCAGCGCCTGTTCGCGCGATAATACATCGTCTCAGGCTGGGGGCGTGGGTGATGAAGGCAGGGGCCTCGCGCCGGACGGCACCGCGGCATTGCGCGATTTCACGAAGGTCGATGCGACGGGGCCGGATAATGTCGAGGTCTCGGTCGGGCCCGATTTTTCGGTTCGCGCCAAGGGCGACAAGGCCGTGCTGGACACGCTGCGTTTAGAGGTCGATGGCGATACACTGGAGATCAGCCGAAAGAACGGAGCGAACCAGCCGCGCGGGTCGGCGACGGTCTATGTCACGCTTCCGCGTCTGACGGGCGCCTCGCTCACTGGCTCCGGCGATATGGCGATCGACCGCCTGACCGGCGCAGAGGTGGCGCTGTCGATCACCGGCTCGGGCGACATATCCGTGCCTTCCGTTGCCGTGGACACACTCGACATCTCGGCGATTGGGCCGGGAAGCTACGCTTTGAGCGGAACCGCGAAGCAGGCGGGCATCTCTCTCACCGGATCAGGAGACATCAAGGGCGAGACGTTGAAAGTGGGTCGTGCCGATGTGTCGCTGATTGGCTCAGGCAATGCCTGGCTGGCGTCGGATGGCGAGGTCTCGGTGAACCTGCTCGGCTCCGGCAATGTCCGTGTCAAAGGCAAGGCGCGGTGCAGGAAGCTGGGGATCGGCTCGGGCGAAGTGACGTGCGGCTAAGGCGGCCTGTGGCTGAGGGTTGTCTGGACTAGCGCACAAAAGCGGACTGTCCGGACACGACGATATTGCGGACGTCGTAAGGAAGTGGAATTATGGCGAGGTGCTGCGACTGCTAAACAGATACCGAAATTATCTTTCTTCGAGGGCATTACCTCGAAACGGATTGGCGTGGGCTAACGAGTTTGGTTATCAAGTGTCGCATTGGATGCTTGTGCCTTTGGTGACAGCGGCAATTTTTTGGCTGCTTTCTGTGCCAGAGCACGCATGGGTTTGGCCCATGCGTCTGGCCATCTCAATCGCAGTGATCGGTTTCGGGCTCGTGATCTGGGAGTTTTTGATCTCACCAGTCAGCGAAGACCTTATCGACGCAGTAAGGTCCCGAGACCGGGACAGCTGATTGTCCGCTTCCCCCGACTTCCCAGACATTGGATGGCGTTTTGACCTCGCCTGAAAGCCGCCTGACCGGAAACGACCACATTGCGGGCATTGACCCTATCCAGTTCCGTTCGTTCTGAGTAGCTGCTGAGCTTGCCGAAGCAGCTTATCGAAGGGCGGTCGTGGCTGCGGCCGATGCTTCGATATGGCTCTTCGATAAGCGCCTGCGGGGCTATTCAAAGCCTACTCAGCACGAACGGAACAGGGAAGGGGCCGTCCGCTCCCCCAACCATTCAGCCACCGGATCATAACGCGATCTTGCGAAAGCGGCGCTCGACAGAGGAGCGGACCTGCGCCCAGTCCTACTTCGCGGGTTTGTCGCTCCACCAGGAGAGGGTGTGCACGTCATGCGCGCTGGTCCAGATGCCCTTTGGCGTATAGCGCAGGGCGCCGCTGCCCGCCGCCTTGCCGGCACGTAGCACGACTTCCATCTTCTTGGGATCGATCACCGCAAATGTCTGGTCGTCGGTGGTGCGGAGCCAGATCTTGCCGCCGCCGGCATCGATGTCGCCGAATTTCAGATTGGCGCCGACCTTCACGCGGCCGGTCACTTCTACCTTTGCCGGGTCGATGCGGGCGAGGGTGCCGTCGCCCTGCTCCTGAATCCACACCGCGCCTTCTCCCGCGACGAGGAAGCCAGGCATCTTACCGATGGTGATCGTCTTGGTCACTGCGTTGGTCTTGGGATCGACACGCTGAAGCGTCTGGTTCTTGCCGCTCGCCGCCCACAATGCGCCGAAGCCGAAGGAGAGATAGGATGTGCTGGGCGCGACCTCGACAGTGGCGATGACGGCGTTGGTCGCCGGGTCGATGCGCGAGACCTTACCCTGCGTCTCGCTCGGCGCCCAGATGGAGCCCGCGCCCGCGACGACATTCAGCTCGCCCCGAGGCCCGAGGCCGACGGGGATTTTCGCGAGGATTTGCGAGGTCTTCGGATCGATGCGATAGACATCACCATCCTTACAGTTGGCGACCCACAGCGAGCCGAAGGCGACGGTCATGGCGCCGCAGGGACGGGGCACGGCGACGGACGCCTTCTTGCCCGCCGTGGACCATTGCTCGACCCGACCGGAATTGGTGGCCCACACGGTGTCCCCGTCGATCGCGAGAAAATCGGCGAACCCCGGCACGCTGATCTCCTGCTCGCGCAGGGCAGAGGGATTTGGTGAAGCCGCGCCCAGCACGGCAATCAACAGCGGCAAACCAACAAGCTTCTTCATGCGCGTCCTCCTGCCCGGCACCCCATGTGCCTCAACTGTAACGATAAGGGTTCTTGTCGATCGTGGTCGTTCCCCGCGTCTGGTTGCAGAGGAAGACCGTGCCGGTGAAGTAGATGCCCGGCTCCTTGATGGTCTTTGCGTATTCGAACGCTTCGCGCAGCTGCTGCACGGTCATTTCCACCGGCGCCTCATCCGGTTGCCAGGTCATGCCATAGGCATAGTCCTGACCGTCCTTGCTGATCTCGACATGGCAGCCCATCACATGGCTGACCGGATGCGTGTCCACGAAGTCGATCAGGCGCTTCATGCTGTCGAACCAGGGCTGCCAGAAGCTGATGTAGCAGCGTCCCCGGTAGAACATATCGCCGGTGTAGAGGATCTGGGTGTAGCTGTCGTAATAGGCGAACTCCGACACGACATGGCCCGGCGAGCCCCAGATGAGGATGTCGCGGCCGCCAAGGTCCAGCGTGACCCGCTCCTCGGGGAAATTGGTCATGCCCCAGAAGCCGACCATCTCCTCATGCGTGAGGCCCATATAGCGGGTGTTGGGGCGGTCGGCGAACTGGTTGACCGCCGCATAATGGTCGGCATGGAGATGGCTGAAGGCCACCAGTAGCTCCAGGCTTGCCGGATCGCGACCATTGCGGGCGCACCACTCGTCAATGCACTGATCGACCACGCCGCGCAGATCCCAGTCGTTGCGGTGCTGAGTGAAGCCCTCGTCGAGCAACAGCACGCGATCATTGCCGAAATAGAGCGGCGCGAACGGCGCTTCGTAGCTGTAAGCCTTGTTCTGACGCAGGATCGCCGTGTGCGGATCGTACCAGTGCACCTGAACCGGCGGATCGGTGTTGTCCATGCAGGAGGACGAACCGCAAATCCACTTCTTGGGGAAACTGCCCTCGGCGGGCACGTTGGTCTTGAAGTCGACGGGCGCGGGGCGCACCGCGGCGGTGGCGGCCTTTGCCGCGCTCGCGAGGCCCATGCCCGAGAGCGGGACCGCTGCGGCGGCTGCATTGTACGAAAGGAAAGTGCGACGATCCACGGAAGCTCTCCTCACGATCAGAAGGGGCGGGGCGGGTTGATATTGGGCACGCCCTCAGGCCAGACCTGCGTGCGCTGATCCGGGCTCACCCCGTTGAACAGAACGAAGTCGGGGCGAATGAGCATCATGTCCTTGCCTTGCACCTCGCGGGCATATTTGAGCGCCTCGTCGATCAGTGCGGGCTCCATTTCGAGCACCCGCTCGTAGGGTTTGTAGGTGTAGAAGCGGGGATAATATTTGCCGGGAGCGAACATCATCTCGATGTGACCGCCCAGGATCCACTTGACCGGTCGGCTTGCCGCGAATCCCTTGAGCCGCTCCAGCGAGGCGATGAAATCCCGGTCATTGCCGATGTTGATCTTGCCCGGAAACAGAAGGTCACCGGTAAAGAGAAAGTCGCAATAGGGGTCGTAAAAGCTGACCCCGTCCTTGTGCGTGCCGGGCGTGGGGATGACTTCGATCACCCGGTCGCCCAGATCGATTTTTCCGGTGCCGCTGGGCCAACTGCTCCCGAGACCATAAAAGCGCTTCATCACATCGAGGGGCTTCGGCACGATCACCGTGTCGGGGCGTCCCGCGAACTGCACCAGCCCCTGATTCTGCGCCATGTCTTCGCCGGATGTCAGCGCAATGGTGAGGGGAACCTTGCTGCGCCCGCGCGCCTGAGCCCAGCGCGTGATGATCGCGTCCACCGTCTCCCGCAGGGGATAATGCCGCGCGTTGGCCGTGGCGCCACTGTCGATGAGGAGGGCGCCCTTGTTCCCGAACAGGAGATAAGTGAACGGCGCTTCCCAGTGCACGCAAACATTCTGGCGCAGAACGAAGCTATCCTCATTATACTGCACCACCTGCACGCGCGGATCGCGGTTTTTCGCGGCGATGTTCGATCCGTAGGTCCACCGGAACGCGAGATTGCCCGGCGCGGGGCCGTCACTGGCATAATCGTGGACGACTGCTTTGTTGCGGTGCAGCGGAACCGCGCTATCCGTGTTGCGGACGCCGGGACGGTTATAGTCCAGATCGGGGTTGCCATTAGGATAGGCGCGCCCTGTCGCGGACTGGGGGTTTCCCGACAGGGCGGGATTATAGGTGGAGCTCTGTGCCACGATATTCTCCCGAAAAAGATCCGCAGCCCTCTGTCTGCAATCTCGATGGCCGGGATAGTATCAATATTACAAACTGCATCAATGGTAATAATTACACATGGACAAGCTGTGGATTTGTCGCAATGCTGCAGCACGAAAGGGAATCGAATCATGCTCAACTGGATACGTGGCGCGGGAACCATCGCACTGACCGCATGCGCACTCATGATGGCGTCCTGCTCGTCCGGACCTGACAAGCCGGCCGAAGCGCGCAAGGAATTCAGTATCGGCTGGTCGATCTATGCGGGGTGGATGCCCTGGCCCTATGCCCAGCAGGCGGGCATCGTGAAGAAATGGGCCGACAAATACGGCATCAAGATCAACATCGTGCAGGTGAACGACTATGTGGAGTCGGTGAACCAGTACACGGCCGGCAAGCTGGATGGCGTGACGGTGGCGAACATGGATGCGCTCACCATTCCTGCCGCTGGCGGCAAGGACACCAGCGCGATCATCGTGGGCGATTACTCGAACGGCAATGACGGCGTCATACTGAAGGGCGCGAACAGCCTCGCGGCGATCAAGGGCCGGGAAGTCTATCTCGCCGAGCTTTCGGTCTCCCATTATCTGCTGGCGCGCGGCCTCGGTTCGGTCGGCATGTCGCTGACGGACGTCAAGACGGTGAACACGTCCGACGCGGACATTGTGGGCGCATTTGCTGCTCCTGCGGTAACGGCAGCGGTTGCATGGAACCCGCAGCTCTCGGTCATGAAGAAGACGCCGGGCGCGAACCTTGTCTTCAGCTCGGCCGACATTCCGGGCGAAATCCTCGACCTGCTGGTGGTGGATAGCGCGACGCTGAAAGCCAATCCCAATCTGGGCAAGGCGCTTGCGGGCATCTGGTACGAGACGACCGCGCTGATGCAGCGGCAGGACGAACAGGGGAAGGCCGCCCGCGCGGCCATGGCAAAGCTAGCCGGCGCTACGCCGGAGGTCTTCGACAGCCAGCTCTCGACCACCTACCTCTATTCCGACCCGAAGGCGGCGGTCGCGGCTACCTCATCCCCGGCGCTCGTCACAACCATGACCCGGGTCCGCGACTTCAGCTACTCGAAAGGGCTGTTCGGCCAGGGCGCGAAATCCGCCGATGCAGTGGGCATGGCCTTCCCCGGCAACAAGACCCTAGGCGACCCGAACCGTGTGACCCTGCGGTTCGACGCGAGCTACATGCAGATGGCCGCCGACGGTAAACTCTGAACGCGAAGCCGAAGCGGAGAAGCACGCCATGCGCTGGGTGAACCGACGTACCGGACGGGGGGCCAGCTTCCTTCTGGGAGCAACCCCGATCCTCATCCTCGTGCTGGTCTATCTGGTGATGGCGGCCAGCCGCCACTCCGCCAACCCCAGCGACAAGATCCTGCCCATGCCGTCCGCGATGGCAGAGGCGATGTCGGTGCTGATCTTCCAGCCCGACCAGCTCTCGGGTCAGCTGATCTTCTGGGCCGACACGCTGGCGAGCCTGCAACGACTGGGCCTTGGCCTTGGCATCTCCACCCTCTCGGCGCTGCTGGTCGGCCTGTTGCTGGGCGTGCTGCCGCCGGTGCGGGCGACATTCGGCCCGCTGGTGACCGGCATCGCGGTGATCCCACCCATTGCGCTGCTGCCCATCCTGTTCATCGCCTTTGGTCTGGGTGAGACGGCGAAAGTGGCGCTGATCGTCATCGGCATCGCGCCGTTCATGATCCGGGATGTCGCGGCCCACATCGCCGCGCTGCCGAGGGAACAGATCGCCAAGGCGCAGACACTGGGCGCGAGCAGCTGGCAAGTGATGATCCGCGTCGCGCTGCCGCAGGCGATGCCCCGGCTCATTCAGGCCGTGCGCCTCTCGCTCGGCCCGGCTTGGGTCTTCTTGATCTCCGCCGAGGCCATCGCGTCAGACATTGGCCTTGGCTACCGAATCTTCCTCGTCCGCCGTTACCTCTCGATGGACATCATCCTGCCCTATGTGGCGTGGATCGCGCTGCTTGCGATCCTGATGGACATGGCCCTCACTTGGTCGAGCCGGCGGATGTTCTCCTGGGCACATGGAGCGCAACATTGAGCACGCTGCTGAGCCTCCGCGACGTCTGGGTCGAATATGGCGACAAGGTCGTGCTGGAGCGGGTGAACCTCGACATAGCCGCCGGCTCCTTCGTTTCGATAATTGGGCCTTCCGGTGCGGGCAAGAGCAGCCTGCTGCGCGTGATCCTGGGGCAGGAAGTGCCCACACGCGGGTCCATCCTGCTGGATGGCACGCCGCTCACGCCCGAATGCGGGCCGGATCGCGGCGTCGTCTTCCAGCGCTATTCGGTGTTTCCGCACCTTACTGTGCTGCGGAACACGATGTTCGGGCTGGAATGTGAGCAGGCGCCTCTGGCCGCCCGGCTGTTCGGCGCGCGGCGGCGGGCGGCGAGGGCCGAGGCGGAGGAAATGCTCGATGCCGTCGGGCTGAGCGATAGCCTGCATCTCTACCCCGCGCAGATGTCGGGCGGGATGCAGCAGCGGCTGGCGATCGCGCAGGCGCTCATCAAGCGCCCCCGCGTCCTGCTGCTCGACGAGCCGTTCGGTGCGCTCGATCCGGGGATCAGGGCGGACATGCACACGCTCATCACTCGGCTGTGGACCGAGTATGGGCTGACGATCATCATGGTGACGCACGATATTCGCGAGGCTTTCTCGCTCGGCACCCGCGTGCTCACCATGGACAAACGCCGCCGCGATCCCCACGCGCCCCACCGTTTCGGCGCCACTGCGGTCTATGATCTGCCGCTGACCCGGCGCCCCGCACCCCCTGTTGCCGTCGATGAAAGTATTACACTTGACGGAATTGGTAATAATTGAGAGGTCTGCAGGATGACGATCGAACCTACCAATCTTGCAAGACTCAGCATGAGTCTCCCCGCCGATCTCTTCCGTCAGCTTGACGTGATGGTCGAGGAACGCGGACTTCCCTCCCGCTCGCAGCTCATTGCGGAACTCATCCGCCACGCGCTGGTCGACCATGAGGCGCGGACGCGCCCGGAGGACTTGCTCGCCGGCACGATCACGCTCGTCTATCGGGCTGACCGGGGTCGGGTGCGGCAGCAGCTTGCGCAGACTCAGGCCGAATATCTGAAGGAAGTCATTTCTTCGCAGCACGTCTTCCTGGAGGAGGACCAGTCGCTCGAAGTGCTGCTGGTGCAGGGGCCGGCGGCGCGCCTCAAGGAAATGTGCGACGCCCTTCGCGGCATTCGCGGGGTGCAGCAACTCCAGCTCGTGACCACCACCGCGCTGCTCCCGCAACTGCACGAGCAGGACGGCGAGGAGGGTGCCCGCGCCGTGCCGCCCGCCCGTAGTCGCACCAAGGGCGGAGCAGTCGCATGACCGGGGGTCTCGCTAATCCGCTCGCGGCCCGCGACCATGCCCGCGCGATGGCCGGCACCGTGGTGGACGCCATGCCGAAAGTGCCGCCGGTCGCGGACGACCTGCCCGAGGGCGTCGCTGCGGACGACTTGCTCTGGGAAGAGACGATAGCAGCAGGCGGCTATGCCACACGCCGGCTGGCACGCGGTGCACGGCTGCGTCTCGTGGATCTGGAAGGCGATGCCTGTGCCTCGCTGATGATTTTCAACGCCGAGATGCCGACCGAGCGCCTCAATGTCGCCGACACGGTGAAAGTGCAGTGGAACGCCTATCTGGGCGAGGGCAAGCTGCTCCTCTCCGACATGGGCCGGGTGCTCATGAGCATCATCGAGGATGGCGCGGAGACGCACGATACCTTCTGCGGTACGTCCAACGCTGCGACGAACGAAGCCAAATATGGCGAGGGTCGCAACAGCGGCGCTTATCCCAATGGGCGCGACCGCCTGCTGCTCGGTGCGGCGAAGCACGGGCTTCAGCGGCGCGATGTCCATCCGTGCGTCAACCTGTTCAAGGGCACCCGCATCGAGCAGGATGGCACGATCACGCCGCTCGTCGGCCCGTATGAGGCTGGCCGAACCGTGATCCTCCGTGCGGAAATGGACGTGATCGTGGTGCTCGCCAACTGCCCGCATGTGCTCGATCCGCGCGAGGATTGGACCGTGACGCCGCTGCGGGCAACCGCTTGGCGTGGCGCAGTCACGCACGAGGAGTGCCGCATCCGCAATGCGACGCCGGAGGGGCTGCGCGCCTTCCTGAACGTCGAAGATTATTTGCGTCGCTAAAAAAAGAGAGGCCGAAATGACCCCTTCCACCATCTCCAGCGACCCGCATATGTCCGGACTTTCCGGCGCAGTCGTCCATGATGAGATCGTGCCGGCGCGCGCGCCATGGCTTCACCATATTGCCGCTGGCCAGACGCTGCGGATCGTCGATCTGGAAGGCAATCAGGCCGTCGATTTCCTGCTCTATTCGGCGGACGACGACGCTGAGCGCTACAGCGCGCAGGACACGGTCGCCGTGCAGGGCAATCTGTTCCTGCGTGAGGGGACTGTCCTTCGGTCCAATGAAGGCCGCCCAATGATGACGATCGCGGGAACATCGGTGGAGTATCATGACACGATCGGCGGCGCATGCTCCTGCGAATCCAATACGTTGCGCTATGGACATCACACCAAGTCTCAACATGCCTGTGTCGAGAATTTCCTTGAGGCGAACCTCATCGAAGGACGCGGCAAGCGCGACATCGTTTCCAACATCAACTTCTTCATGAACGTGCCGGTGGAAGAGGATGGTGCGCTGGGCATCGTCGACGGCATTTCCGCGCCGGGCCTGACTGTGGACCTGAAGGCGGAGATGGACGTGATCGTCGTCGTCTCCAACTGTCCTCAGATCAACAACCCCTGCAACGCCTTCAATCCCACTCCCGTACGGATGATCGTAACGGCATGAGCTTCGATACTGTCCTGGTCGCGAACCGGGGAGCAATTGCTACCCGGATCATCCGCACTTTGCGCCGCATGGGTCTGCGGTCGGTCGCCGTCTATTCTGAGGCGGACGCGGATTCCCTGCATGTGAGCCAGGCGGACGTTGCCGTCTGCATTGGCCCGGCACCGGCGCCGGAGAGCTATCTCGACGTTGCGGCGATCCTGAAAGCCGCGCGGGAGACGGGCGCGGGCGCCATTCATCCGGGCTACGGCTTTCTGGCTGAGAATGCCGAGTTTGCCGAGGCGTGCGACGCGGCTGGTATCGTGTTCATCGGCCCGACGCCTGAGAATATCCGCACCTTCGGCCTCAAGCACAGCGCCCGCGCGCTCGCCGCCGAACATGGCGTGCCGCTCGCGCCGGGCACTGGCCTGCTGACGGACGAGGAAGAAGCGGCGCAGGCTGCGAACGGGATCGGCTATCCCGTCATCCTCAAGGCCACGGCTGGCGGCGGCGGCATCGGTATGCGGATCTGCGCTGACGAGGCCGCGGTTCGCGACGGCTTCGCGGCCGTCAAACGACTGGGCGAAGGCAATTTCGGCGACGCGGGCGTCTTCCTGGAGCGCTATGTCGGCCGTGCGCGCCATATCGAGGTTCAGATCTTCGGCGACGGCAATGGCCGCGTCAGGGCGCTGGGCGAGCGTGATTGCTCGCTCCAGCGCCGCAATCAAAAGGTCGTGGAGGAGGCGCCCGCGCCTCATCTCTCCGGCTCCGTCCGCGCCGAGTTGATTGCTTCAGCCGTGCGTCTGGGCAAGGCGGCAGGCTACCGCTCCGCCGGCACGGTCGAGTATCTCTTCGATGCCGAGCGACAGGAGTTCTTCTTCCTTGAGATGAACACGCGTCTTCAGGTCGAGCATGGCGTCACTGAAGAAGTGATGGGCATTGATCTTGTCGAGTGGATGATCCGGGGCGGGGCAGGGGACTTCGCCTTCCTCGATACCGCGCCCTCGGTCCCCAGCGGCCATTCGGTGCAGGTGCGCCTTTACGCGGAAGACCCCGGCCTCGACTATCGTCCCACCTCCGGCACGCTCTCGTCCGTCAGCTTCCCCACGGATGTGCGCGCCGAGACATGGGTGATGGCAGGCACCACGGTCAGCGCGTGGTATGATCCGATGCTCGCCAAGCTGATCGTCCATGCCCCCACCCGCGAGGCGGCGGTGCTCGCCATGCAGGCCGCGCTGGACGAGAGCCGGATCGACGGCATTGAGACGAACCTGCGCTGGCTGCGCGACGTGGTGCGCAATCCCGCATTCGTCGAGGGCACGGTCTCCACACGCCTTCTTGACACGATCGCCTACAACCCGCGCAGCATCCGCGTGGTGAGCGGTGGCACGGCCACCACCGTGCAGGATTGGCCGGGCCGACAAGGCCTCTGGGCGATCGGCGTGCCGCCCTCCGGCCCAATGGATGATCTCTCCTTCCGCACGGGCAACCAGTTGCTAGGCAACGCCGAAGGGACGGCGGGCCTGGAGATGACCGTCAGCGGGCCGACATTGTTCTTCAATACACCGGCACGTCTTTGCCTCACCGGCGCAGACTTCGGCGCGAAGTTGGACGGCGAACCGGTGAAGCGAGGCGTTCCGATCGACGTGACGGTGGGCCAGACCCTGACGCTGGGTCGCGTGATCGGCGGCGGCATGCGCGGCTACATCCTCTTCGCTGGCGGGCTCGACATCGCGCCCTATCTGGAGAGCCGCAGCACCTTCGAGCTGGGCCAATTCGGCGGTCACGCAGCCCGGCGACTGCTCGCGGGCGATACGCTGCATCTGGACACCGCAGAAGCGAGCGCCGCGCCTGCTGCGCTGGCTGTCCCGGAGATCAACAGCGCATGGACGCTGCGCGTGCTCTACGGGCCGCACGGCGCGCCCGATTTCTTCACGGACGAGGACATCGAGACGATCGTCTCGGCGGACTGGCAGGTGCACTATAACAGCAACCGCACCGGCGTCCGTCTGGTCGGTCCCAAGCCCCACTGGGCGCGGAAGGACGGGGGCGAAGCGGGGCTTCACCCCTCCAACATTCACGACAACCCCTATGCCATCGGCGCCGTGGACTTCACAGGTGACATGCCGATCATTCTGGGGCCGGATGGTCCCTCACTGGGCGGGTTTGTCTGTCCGTTCGTAGTGATTGCCGCCGACCGCTGGAAGATCGGTCAGCTCGCGCCCGGCGACAAGCTGCGCTTCGTGCCAGTGACCGCCGCGGACGCTGCGGCTGCCGACACTGGCGCGCCGGAAGGTTCCGCGTGCGACATCATGGCGCTTTCGCCGATCCTTGCCGACACGCCCGCACGGGGCGTGTGCCCGCGCACCGTCTATCGGCAGCAGGGCGACCGCAATATCCTCGTTGAATATGGCCCGATCGTGCTCGACGTGGAGTTGCGCATTCGCGTCCATGCCCTGATGATCGAGCTGGAGCGTATGGCGCTGCCCGGCGTGATCGACATCGTGCCCGGCATTCGCTCGCTGCAGCTCCATTTCGATGGGAAGGTGCTGGATCAGGCGGCGGCGCTTGCTGCGCTGCTGGAGGCCGAGGAGCGGCTGGGCGATCTGGAGGATTTCTCCGTCCCCTCGCGCATCGTCCATCTGCCGCTGAGCTGGCGCGACCCCGCCACCATCGAGACGATCGAGAAATATATGGGCGCGGTGCGCGACGATGCGCCCTGGTGCCCGGACAATATCGAGTTCATCCGGCGCATCAACGGCCTCCCCGATGCCGATGCGGTGGAAAACCTCATCTTCGACGCCAGCTATCTGGTGATGGGGCTGGGCGACGTCTATCTCGGTGCGCCGGTGGCAACGCCGGTCGATCCCCGCCATCGGCTCGTCACCACCAAGTATAACCCGGCCCGCACCTGGACGCCGCCCAATGTCGTGGGCATCGGCGGCGCCTATATGTGCATCTATGGTATGGAAGGGCCGGGCGGTTACCAGCTCTTCGGGCGGACCATTCAGGTGTGGAATACACATCGCCAGACCGACGCCTTCATCGACGGCAAGCCCTGGCTGCTGCGCTTCTTCGACCAGATCCGCTTCTTCAAGGTCAGTGCGGAAGAGCTGGCGGACTGGCGCAGGGACTTCCCGACGGGCCGCCGGTCCATCGAGGTCGAGCATTCCGAGTTCCGCCTCGCGGACTATCGCGAGTTCCTTGCGGAGAATGCCGCGTCGATCGCCGCGTTCGAGACGCAGCGTCAGGCAGCGTTCGATGAGGAGCGCGCCGAGTGGCAGCGCCGCGGCGAGTTCGACCGCGTCTCCGCGCTGACCGAGGATAGCGATGCCGGCGCGGCCGACGCAGTGGCGATCGACGTGCCACACGGCGCGGACCTGATCGAGGCACCCTTTGGGGGCAGCGTATGGAAGCTGCTCGTCTCCCCCGGCGACGAGGTTCAGGCGGGCGATGTCATTGCAGTGATCGAGGCGATGAAAATGGAATTTCCGCTCGAAAGCCCGGGCACCGGCACGATCGCCGCCCTCTACATGCAGGAGCGACAGTCCCTCCAGCCAGGCGCGCCGATCTTCGCGCTGAGGCCTCAGCCATGATCGCCTCCCGGCCTTTGCGGAGCCGGCGTGGGGTGGCGACCATCGCCAACGCCGTGAACAGTGGGAAGTCGAGCGCGCTCGCCATGGTTGAGGAGACGCTCGTCCGCCTCGCCGCTTATGATATCGTCCAGCCCCAGATCTGGATCAGCCGGGCGACGCCAAAGGAACTTCGTGCTGCCGCGCTGGCCGTAGACGCAAGGATCTCGGCGGGGGAAGTGCTGCCGCTTGCCGGCGTTCCCTTCGCGGTGAAGGACAATATCGATGTAGCCGGCTTCGAGACGACCGCGGCCTGCCCGGCCTTCGCCTATGAGCCGGACGCCTCCGCGAGCGTCGTCGAACAGCTCATCGCGGCTGGTGCGATCTGTGTGGGCAAAACCAATCTCGACCAGTTCGCGACAGGTCTCGTCGGCACGCGCAGTCCCTATGGCATTCCGCGCAACGCCTATGACCTCTCCTATGTGAGCGGCGGCTCAAGTTCGGGTTCGGCCGTCGCCGTCGCGGCGGGGATTGTTGCCTTCGCGCTGGGCACGGATACGGCGGGATCGGGCCGGGTGCCCGCTGCCTTCAACCACCTCATCGGCTTCAAGCCGACCAAGGGACGCTGGAGCACGCGCGGGCTCGTGCCTGCCTGCCGCACGCTCGACTGCATCACCGTCTTTACCGACAAGCTCTCCGACGCCCGCCTTGTGGACGAAGTGGTGGCGGGCTTCGATCCGGCCGACCCCTATTCCAAGCCGCTGGCTAACCGCCCGATAGGGCGGGCGCGCATCGGCGTGCCGCGCCGTGACCAGCGCATGTGGTTCGGCGATGCCCAGTCGGAATATTTCTACGATCGCGCGCTGGAAACGCTCGGCATCGACGCCGAACTCGTCGAGATCGACATCGAACCGCTGCTGGAAGCCGCGCGGCTGCTCTATGGCGGCCCGTGGGTCGCGGAGCGCACTGCTGCGATCGCCGGGCTCCTTGCCAGCGATCCGGACGCGATCGACGACACGGTGCGCAGCGTGGTGTCGCCCGGCGTGGACATGAGCGCAGTGGAGCTGTGGAACGGCATATATCGCCTTGCCGAGCTCAAGCGTCTAGCCGACCAGATGTGGGAAGACGTGGACCTGCTGGCCTTCCCCACCACCGGAACGACCTATCGCGTTGCGGAATTGCAGGCAGCGCCAGTGGCGCTCAACAGCAATCTGGGCTTCTACACCAACTTCGTGAATCTGTTGGACATGGCCGCTCTTGCCGTGCCCGCCGGCACCCGGTCCAACGGGACGGGTTTCGGGATCACGCTGATCGGCCCGGCCGACAGCGACCACGGGCTGCTCTCCGTGGCGGAGAGCTATCTCGCGGCGGCAAACCTGCCCGGCCCGCCACCACTCGACAGGGAGGGAAAGATGGAACGCATTAAACTGGCCGTCGTGGGTGCTCACCTTAAGGACATGCCGCTGCACTGGCAGCTCACATCGCGCAACGCGACCTTCGTCGGCGCGTTCGAGACGGCGCCCACTTATCGTCTCTATGCGATGGCGGACAGCGTGCCCCCCAAGCCCGCGCTGGTGCATAGCGCGGACGGCGCGGCCATAGCGCTCGAAGTCTATGAACTGGATGCAGCCGGTTTCGGCAGCTTCGTCGCAGAGGTGCCCGCGCCGCTGGCGATCGGCACGGTGACGCTGAGCGACGGAACCAGCGTGAAGGGCTTCGTCGCCGAACCGCGCGCAATGATCGGCGCAGAGGACATCACGCATCTGGGTGGCTGGCGCGCCTATATCGCGAGGGGCTGAAGTCGCCCGGCGCGGTTACTCCTGACGCAGACCCCCGTCGTGACGGGCGGGGTGAAGCGGCATCACGTCGGCATAGCCGAGTCGCGCCGCGATCGAGGAAATGTTGCGATGCAAAATCGTCTCATTTTCGCTCATCGCTAAAATGAGTGCGTCTTTCATGATGAACTGATAGCCCAAGAAATTGGCGATTTTTCGCATGTGCGAACTGTGCCGTTTTCAGTCGGCGGAGGCTTAAATAATACTCTTGACGCTTTCGGTAATATCAATAACGTGTGGGTATCGCCAGTAGAGCGAGGTTTCCAGCAGAGAGGATCGATAGTGTTAGGCCGGTGTCCGGCCTGATATGGGAGACGTTCTGTGAGCCAACAGTTGCCCCGCAACCCTGCTCTCTCAGCCGATGTGCCATCGGCCCATATCACTTCACATCATCCGGCTGAACAGTCTGTCGCAACCCGTCTGGTCGATCTTCTGCCGCCCGTAGCGGTTATTCTCGTGGTCTGTTTCTGGGCTCTTGGCCCTGCAGCCTGGACCGGAAAACCCTGGTCCATCATTGTCGCCGTCGCGGTGACGACAGCGTTCATCCAGCTGCTCGAGTTCGTCTTTGAGCGTCATGAAGGCTGGCGCCTCGACACGCGCGAATTCTTCACCGATCTCTTTTACATGATCCTCAATGCGACGGTCATCGCATGGGTTTCGAGCGTACTGGCCGAACAGCCGCTGACATCCGCGAAGGAAGCGCTGGGCATCACGACCCTCTGGGCGATGCACCTGCCGTTCGTCGTGCAGGTCGCTCTTGTCGTGGTCCTCATCGAGTTCGGCCAATATTGGATGCATCGGCTGATGCACAACTGGACGCCGTTCTGGCTGACGCACGCGCCACACCACCACATCACTCAGCTCAATGCGATGAAGGGCGCGGTCGGCAACCCGATCGAGCTGTTTCTCATCAGCCTCAGCGTTGTCGCGCTCTTCGATCTCCCCCAGGCGGCGCTATTCTGCGGATTCAATGTCCTGACCGTGGTCTCGACCTTCGCGCACGCCAATGTACGCTCCAATCCGCCGCTCTTCTACTCATTCTTCTTCACGACCATCCGCCACCACAGCCTGCACCATTCGACGGACTACGAGTCGACCCGGTGTAACTACGGTAATTCACTTATTCTCCTTGATCGCCTCTTCGGCACCTATCGCGAAGGTGAATCGACTATTGTCGGGCAGGACGAGCGCAAGCGCCTCTCCATCCGGGAGCAGTTTATTTTTCCGTTTCAACCCCTGATCGCCCGGATGAAGGCGAAAGGGACAGCTTAGGAGCCCGCCATCGGCGCAAGCAGGCCGGCGGGCACAGAGTATCGGATCGAACCAGCTCGACGTATTGGGAGAGTCGAGCGCAGCTGCCAGCCTATCGCCCGCAAAGGGCGGCGGCGCTCTGCACAGGATCCTCAACCAGGGACGGCTCAACTTCTGACTGCGTGTCAGGGGACGGGATTGCTCAACCAAAAACAAAAGGGAAAGCTAATGACTTATCGCGCGAAACTGAAGGTGACGCTCCTGTCCGCCACCATAATCACCAGCACCGCGATTGCCATGCCGGCGCGGGCGCAGGAGCCGCAGGCGGCGGCTGATGCCGCGGCCGACACGATCATCGTCACGGGCACCCGCCGCAGCACGACCCTGATGGAAACACCGATCAACATTGCCGCGATCAGCGCGGAAGAGCTGTCGCGCCAGCGCATCGACGACGTGCGCGACATTGCCGACTTCACACCAGGCATGACCATCTCGGATACTGGCCCCGGCTCCACCGGAACGATCGTGCTGCGCGGCCTCAGCGCGTCGGACGTGAGTGCGAGCGGCAGCAACTATGACGATTCGCTCGGCGTCTATCTGGGCGAGGTTCCGCTCTATTATGACTTCAAGCTGCTGGACATTGCGCGGGTTGAGACGCTGCTTGGGCCGCAAGGCACGCTCTATGGCCTCGGCACGCTTGCGGGCGCTATCCGCTACATCCCCAATCGCCCGAACGTGGACCAGGTCGAGGGTGAAGTGCATGGCCGCTTCTACGGCAAGGATCACGCTGGCAAGGTGGGCTATCAGGGCGACGGCGTCATCAACATCCCCATCGTTCCCGGCCATGTCGCGTTCCGATCGTCCACGGGCTATTATTATGATCCGGGCTTCATCGACTATCCGCTGCTGCTCCAGACGCCCGGCGTCTCCCTGCCGCAGCCCGGCGGCACGCAGGGCGTAAGTGCCGCGGACTATGCGGCGAACCTGAGGAAGGAGAAGGATCTCAATTTCGAGAAGACCTTCACGACGCGCAACCAGCTGCTGTTCACGAACGACGATTTCAGCATGAACTTCACTTACGCTTTCCAGCGCACCAAGACGGAGGGCGGCCAGTCGAACAGCGCCGGCGTACTTGGGACAGGCAAGTATGAGAATGCCGGGCGCTATATCGAACCCGTCAATCGCCGGGCGCATCTCGTCAGCATGGAGATCAACGCCAACGTCTTCGACATCGCCGATCTGGTCGCGACGACGGCCTATACCAACGTCCGCACGCGGTCGCAGAGCGACAATACCGACCTGCTGCTCGACCTCGATTATGACTATGAGCTGTTCCCGGCCTTCTCCAGCTGGAACGAGTCCAGCACGCGCCGCAAGCAGATCAATCAGGAAATCCGCCTCGTTTCCCGCCATGGCGGGCCGTTCAACTGGGTGATCGGCGGCTTCTACAACGAGAACCGCTATAAGAGTGACTATGCTGAGCATGTACCGGGCCTGGTCGAGTTCTACGGGATTCCGCTTTCCGAAAATCCCGAGGAACTCGAATATGTGAGCTATACCAACTCGAAGGTGACCGAGCAGGCGGTCTTCGGCGAAGGCACGTTCCATGTGACGCCGAAATGGCAGGTCACTGGCGGTGCGCGCTATTTCAAATATACGTCGAGCGTTCAGGGCGCATTGACCCTGCCGCTACTTGGCGACCCGCTCAGCCCTTACGAACTGGAGCCATCTGGCGGAAATGCCAAGCAGGACGGCTGGGTTTGGAAGTTCAACTCGTCCTACAATGTCACGCCTGATCTCATGGTCTATGCGACCTACAGCAAGGGCTATCGTATCGGTGGCCCGAACCGCGTCGCCCCCTGTCCTGATCCTGTGCCGGTGAACCAGCAGAATGCCTGCGCTCTGCCGAACGAGGTCCAGTACGGCCCGGACACGACGAAGAATCTCGAGGTGGGCTTCCGCACGCAGCTCTTCGACCGCAAGCTGAGCTTCAACTTCAGTGTCTTTGACATCAAGTGGGAGGGTATCCAGGTGGACTCGGCCACCTTCTACGGGGTAACCGGGATCACCGTGAACGGCGGCGCCGCCAAGTCGCGGGGCTTCGAGACTTCGTTCCAGCTACGGCCGGTCCCAGGCCTCTCCATCCAGGGCAACTATTCCTACACGGATGCGAAGCTGACAGAGGACGTGCCGGGAATTGTCGCCATCCGCACGACGCCGGGAAATTATGATGGGCGGCCGAAATTCACGCAGATCGCGGCTCTGGACGGCGATCGCTTGCCAGGCTCCGCGAAGAACGCAGGTGCGCTCGGCGCAACCTACACAATGCCGGCGATGGATGGAAACATCGTCGCCAACTGGACGGCGACCTATCGCGGCAGTGTCGTCTCGCGGCTCGGCTGGGATCGCGCCTATGGCGACAAGATCCCCAGCTATGTGCTGCACCGTGCGTCGCTGGGCTATGAGACAGACACCTATTCGGTTAGCCTCTTCGCCAACAACATCTTCGACAAATATACCGTGGTTTCGGTGGCGAACGACCGGTCGCGTATCGGCGTCAATGATGGCGTCGCCGTGCGCTATTATGGCCAGTCGGTCGTGAACCCCCGGACCTTCGGCATCGAAGCTCGCATCAAATACTGATCGTAAATTAGGGGACGGGCGCTCTCGGGATACCGGGAGCGCCTCCTGCCCTGCAGGCCACTCGCGCCCCTGCATGCGCTCGTCGGCGAGGCATCGCGGCGCCCGATCACATTGCCCGATCGCAACAGACGATATTCCAATTTGCCCAAGCCCCTTTCGCGATGACAGCAGGGCTGCATCGACGGCGTCAGCGAGGGTGGGCGCGTGGACAAGGCGACAGAGTGAGCCACCACGCGTAGCTCCCCAGAACGGGCCGTGAAGGGGAGGGGATTATGCGCGCTTTCAAATATGGGATGGCCTCGCTCGCGCTGCTCTGCGCGACATCGGGCATTGCGAACGCCGCGCCGCGCTACAGCGTCAAGACCATGGGCGACGTGGTACAACTGCGCGACACGAAGACGGACATGGTCGTCTCGGTCCTCACGCCAGTCAGCAATGCCTATGAGATGGTCATTAAGGGCCGGGACGTCATCCGCATGTCGGTCCGCTCGGTCGATGACGTGCGCGCCAATCCCGGCCTGAACGGGATTCCGCTGCTCGCGCCCTTCGCGAACCGGCTCGACGGGACGCACTTTTTCGCTAACGGGCGGAAGTATAATTTCGACATGGAAAATGGCACGGTGCGCGGGGCGGTCCCAATCCATGGCTATCTTTCCAGCAGTCCTGCCTGGAAAGTAGTGGAGGCCAAGGCGGACGCGCGCGGCGCCTGGATCACCGAGAAGCTCGAGTTCTACAAGAGCCCGCTCTACATGCAGAACTTCCCGTTCGCGCATGTGCTGACCATGACCTATCGGCTCAGCGACGGCGCGATGGAAGTGCGGCTGAAGCTGGACAATCTGGCCAATGAACCCATGCCGGTGTCGATCGGCTACCATCCCTATTTCTGGCTGACTGATAGCAATCGCAGCGACTGGACGCTGAGCGCGCCTGCCAAAACTCATTGGGAGCTGGCGGATACCAAAATCCCCACCGGAAAGACCGAGGGCGCAGATGCCTTCTGGGGAGGCGACCGGCATAATGTGCCGCTCAATCGCTTCGCCACGCGCACGATCGACGATCTCTTCTCGGATCTGGAGCGGGACGCCAAGGGGTTCGCCACAGTGCATCTGCAGGGGAAGCAGCAGGGCCTTTCCGTCATCATGGGGCCGAAGTTCAAGGCGCTGGTGATCTACTCGCCGGCCGCCCCGCCGCCGCCCCGCCCGGCAGGCGCCATGCGGCCGGGTCCGCGTCCGCAGGCTGCGCCGCCGGTCAGCAAAGGGCCTCCGATCCCGCTCAGTGCGACCAGCGGGACGCCTGCGCCGCCAGAGCGCGGCTCCATCGCGATCGAGCCGATGGCGGGCATCTCCAACGCGATGAACGCCGCTCAGGCCGGAACTTACAAGGAGCTGCAGACCGTCCCGCCCGGCGGCTCATGGGAGGAGAGCTTCTGGCTCAGACCGACGGGATATTAGGGGAGAGGGTATGGTGGACGCACTAGGGCTCGAACCTAGGACCCGCTGATTAAGAGTCCACGAAAAATGTTGTAAATCAGGTATTTGACTTCATTCGTTCACATGGCTTCTTAACAAGAATTGCCAACAAATCCTTTGTTTGCACAACGGGCCGCAACACAAAAGTGGTCACATGTTTTGACAATATTCGACGGAAGGTGCCGCTGTTCAATGTCCGGGAAGTTGGACGATCCGGACAGGCAGGTTACGAGACGCGAAAACGGGATAACGGACCTTCGAATAGATCGGTGCCGGCTTCCGGATCCGACCACTTCAAGTCGTTCCGGCGAAGCCCTAGGAATGTCGGCTTACGCCGGAACCGGCCATCCGAAGGCCAAGCAGCGGTTGAGCAGGTAGTGGTGTCGGTGACTATTGCGACCAGCCTAGGCCGAAACTGTGATATGCCCGCTGCTGGTTAAATAAGCGAAACTGGTGTCTCCGCAGATAACGAGGGTTTTCGCCGTCTAGCTCAGATCGGCCGGAATCTGATCCGTTCACTGTTCAAACTCAGCCCCTCCTGATGTCTGAGCTACGCATGTGTCTCATCCTCGGCAAGGAGTTTGGATTTTACCTCGACGAGCGGTTCGACAATAACCAGGCCGTGTTGCTTGTCCACTTCACTTAAGAACCGAACTATGCGGGTGTGTGCCAACCAAGTGGCTATGCTATGAAGCGAGCGGGCACAAATGCCCTAAAATCGTGTGTGAATGAACGGCCGCTTTTGGGAAGCCACATTGAGCAGTCGAACGGCAGCTATGTTGGCGGCAATGACCGAATCCAGCGCAGCAGTGTTTGGACGTGACGGCAGGGTTGGGAATCTTCGCTCTCAAGTCAAAGACGCCCGGACGCCCTAGTTCACAGAATGAGCCACGCGCAGACCTTGCCGCCGCATTGAGGCACCGATCAAGCCAAAGCCTGCGATCATCAAGGCCCAGGTGGCCGGCTCGGGCACTGCCCCACCGGGCACAGACGCACCTCCGGGCACGCCCATCATACGGTAGGTCGAGGCATAATCGCCAAGGATCGTAAAGACCGGATCGACCCTGGCCGTAGCGCGCGAGCCCTTCCTTCCCGAATCGCCAGCCCCTGCGGATGCCATCATCTCGATATGAGAGGTGATGGAGGGCTTGAGATTGTAGATCTTGTCGACTTCGAAGAAGGCGACGACCCTCTCCACCCCGGTCAGATCGTCGGGACTTGCGGCGCCAATCACGTCCCATTCTTGGCGCAGCGCATCGGGGCCGTCGTAGACACTGGTGCTATTGAAGCGCTGATCCGGTGCTGGCATCCGACATCCAGGTCGGTCCCCCCAAGACCGGAGAAGAGGATGAGGTTCGCTTCGGGCTCACATCCGAAGCTGGCCTGAATGACGGCCTCGCCTTCCCGTTCGTGCATCTTGCGATCGCCCTCGGCTTGGCCGCCACGACTGGGGAGCCCTGGGCCGGGCAGTGGTTGCTTCACAATGTCCTGTGGGAGATTGGTGCCGGCGTGATCGGGGGCTGGCTTATCGGTCGACTGTTCGGCTGGTTGACGTTCTACGTCCCTGCCGACACGAAGCTTTCCAAGACGGGAGACGGTCTCATCGCAATATCGGCCACTTTCGTCTCCTACGGAGTGACCGAGCTGATCCACTGCTACGGTTTCCTGGCTGTTTTCGTCACCGCGCTGACGTTGCGCCGATCGCATCGCGATCACGAATTCAACCGGCAAATGCACGACATAACCGAGCAGGTGGAGCGTCTGGCGATGATGGTCCTGCTGCTCCTGTTTGGCGGGGCGCTGGTCAATGGTCTGCTGCGCCCGCTGGAACTGCTCGACGTGGTAGCGTCCGCAATGATCCTACTCGTCATCCGGCCGATCGGCGGGATGATCGCGCTCATCGGATTTAAGGCCGACATTGCGGAGAAGATGACGCTGGCCTTTTTCGGCATCCGCGGGGTGGGCTCATTCTACTATCTGGCCTATGGTCTCAACCATATGTCGTTGGCGGCTGGCGAGCGCCTGTGGGCCATCGTTGGCCTCGTGGCGCTATTCTCGATCCTGCTTCACGGCCTCACAGTCACGCCGGTCATGCGGCAGCTCGACAAGAGCCGGGGGCGAGACCCGGACGCCGACGATGCAACGCCGCCCCCTGGACTTCAGGGACCGGCCTCGCGCTCGTGACCAACAGAGTTCAGCAGCCAAGGCGAAGGTCGCCGCCATAGTCGTCGTTCGACCTCTCGCGTCAGCTCCCTTTGCCTTGTCGTTTGTTCATCGAGCTAGGCGAGCGGAAACGTGCCATGGCATCGACGCCTGACCCTCGTCGCAAGGTGCCTTACGCGGCGTCGATCACGCGTCCGGCGCGCAATCATTTTCCGTAGTCAGCTCCGCTAAAATCGCTTATCTAACTTATCAGATAACTCGATACTTTGCTGGGAGATGGGGATGTTTAGGTGGATCAGCCTTGGTCTACTCGTACTGGCGCTCGCGGCGCCTGAACGCGCGGCTGCTCAAAATGATGCCGATCCACTCGCCAGAATCAGCCATTCTGGGCGGCAGATCATCAATTTCAACGCCGACTGGCGCTTCAAGCGAGGCGAAGTGCCCGAGGGAGAGGAGATCGACCTTGACGACAGCAGCTGGGAAAGGGTGGGGCTTCCTCACAGCTTCAGCCTCCCATATTTTCGAGCGCCCAACTTCTACACAGGCGACGGCTGGTATCGGAAAGTCCTGACCTTAGCTCCCCTGAGTGCGGAGCGGCGGTTGTCACTGGAGTTCGAAGGAGCGTTTCAGGACGCCCAGGTGTTTGTGAACGGTATCGAGGTCGGTCGCCATCGCGGCGGCTATACCGGCTTCCCCGTCGATATAACTAAGGCGGTTCGTCCAGGCCGCAACGTGATCGCTGTACGGGTGAACAATGACTGGCAGGCAACACTGGCCCCCCGCGCGGGGGAACATGTGTTCAGCGGCGGACTTTATCGGGATGTCTGGCTCGTCGCCACTGATGCTGTCCACGTGCCTTGGACGGGCACGCGCATCACCACACCGGAACTGTCGGCCGCTTCCGGTAAAGTAGCGACCGAAACCGAAGTGCGTAACGCGGGCGACGTGTCAACGAACGTCACTGTGCGAACGCGGATCATCGATGATCACGGAAAGATGGTCGCTGCACTGCCTGATGGGCAGGTTAAGCTGGCGCTAGGCGCCACGGTGGTCGTCAAGCAAAGTTCGCAGCCGATCACTCGACCGAGCCTCTGGAGCCCGGAAAGCCCCACGCGGTATCGCGCGGTGACGAGTCTTATGGTCGATGGAAAAGATCGCGATCGCTTCGAAACGCCGTTCGGGTTCCGCTGGTTCGAATGGACCGCAGATCGCGGTTTCTTCCTCAACGGAAAACACCGCTACTTCAAAGGGGCCAATGTGCACCAGGATCAGGCCGGGTGGGGTGACGCTGTCACCAATGGCGCCATCGACCGCGATGTCCGTATGATCAAGGATGCTGGTTTCGATTTTATACGTGGCTCACATTATCCGCACGATCCCCATTTCGCCGAGACCACGGACAAGCTAGGCGTTCTCTTTCTTTCAGAGGCGCCGTTCTGGGGCACGGCATCCTTCAAACATCCATGGGGAGCGTCCGCCTATCCTACGGACCCGGCCGATCGCGCCGCCTTTGATGCGAGCGTTAAACAGCAACTCGTGGAGATGATACGCATAAATCGCAACCACCCCTCGATCGTGATCTGGGGCATGGACAATGAAGTGTTCTTCACGACCAAGGAAACTCTGCCCGAAGTTCGTCGGTTGCTGAAGGAAATGGTTGTGCTCTCCCATGAGCTTGATCCGACGCGACCCGCGGCAATCGACGGCGCGCAGCGGGGAGAAATTGACAAGCTCGGCGACGTTGCCGGGTATAATGGTGATGGAGCCAGCCTGTTTCCTAATCCTGGCATACCCAACTTCGTTGCCGAATATGGGGTGACAATGACCGACCGCCCGGGGGATTACGCGCCGGGTTGGGACGACTTACCCAACACGCCTGGCGCCGATAAGAACAAGGAAGGCTCCTGGCGCCTTCCGTGGCGCTCGGGCGAAGTTATTTGGACGGGCTACGATCATGGCTCGATTGCCGGAAAACGTTTCGGCGGAATGGGTATGATCGACTATTTCCGCCTACCTAAGAGGCAATACCACTGGTATCGAAACCGGTATGCAGGTGTTGCTCCGCCAGCATGGGCAGTTGTCGGGACACCGGCGGCTCTGCGTATTACAACGAGCGCTCCGACGATCGCCCGTGCTGACGGCACAGACGACGTCCAGATCATTGTCAGCGTTGTCGATGCACAGGGGCGGCGCGTAACAAGCAGTCCTTCCGTCCGCCTTGCTATAGAGGCTGGCCCAGGCGAACTGCCTACGGGTCGGGCCATCAACTTCTCCCCAGACACGGACATCGTCATTCGCGATGGTCAGGCCGCCATCGCAATGCGGAGCTGGCAATCGGGTGTCACGAAATTGCGTGCCACGTCGGCGGGTCTGAAGGATGCTGTCGCAACGGTTCGCACATTGGCGGGCCCCGCTTTTGAGCCGGGCAAGAGTTTTATTGTCGCCGATCGGCCTTACACCCCTTTTGCGCCGCCGCTGAAGGATCGTCCCGGCGACACTGTTTTCGGCGTTAACAACCCTACTTTTGCGAGCAGCAGCGCTCCCAATCACAGTTCAAAGATGGTCAACGATGGCGATCCTGGAACCTACTGGAGCCCGGCCGCTGATGATGCGGTAAAGGGCGTCACAATCGACATGGAACGCTTCGTCGAAGTGCATCGAATAAGTCTCACATTCCCGCAAGCTGGTCCCTATGGCTTTGTCGCTGAAATTCAGGATCGCCAGGGGAGCTGGCAGAAGCTGGTCGAACAAATCGAAGGGCAGGAGACAAGCCAGACCCGAACGGTTGAAACCGACGCTCACGAGGGAAGAAATGTTCGCATCCGCCTCCGGGCGCCAACGGGAGCCATTTCAGGTCTCTCGGAAATACAGATCACAGGTGCCATTCGTGCGGACTGAAGCTGATCGCCAACAAAGCGGCCATTGGCCTCTCCGAAGCGGCTTCCTGACCGGTCCTTCGTTCACGAGACTGTCCGAACGGCGGATCTAGCTTGAAGGTCATACAGGGCATCAATCGACTGGGGCCGCAGACGGAAAGAGATCGGGCCGCTCGCGCTCTGGTCCGATCGAGACGCACGCCCGCCATTCAAGCTATTCGCACGAGGTCTTGAACAGCTGAGTGCGAATTCGATATGAAGTGGAGATGCAACACGATCTTCCGATCGGTAAGGCGCTCCGCCGGTTTCGTCGGCTGAACGGAATCAAGCAAGGCGACATTGCGCAGCGGCTGTCAGTCAGCCAAGGCAGCGTCTCGCGCTGGGAGAGCGGCGCGCAGGAGCCTGATGCCGGCCACCGTGATCGCATCGCGGAGATTGTAGCGGCAAGCGCAACCAGCACGAGCGACGCTGCGCTAAAGCGCCTGGTGTCAACATCATCGCTGCCTGTGCATCTCATCTGCGATGCCACTCACCGGCTTCTCGCTGCCTCGCCGACACGCGCAGCATCGTGGAACGTCGATGTTGTATCTTATCTCGGATCGTCCTTGTGGCGCTTCGCCAGCGATGAGATCATGGCGGCGGAGGATAGCCTTGCCGCCGCCGGATGGTTCGAGCGCCCGTGTCAGTTGCTTCGGTTCGCGACTGGCGGGAATGCCAGCGACGAAATCCCCGTTTCGCCCGGGATCATGCAATGGGAGACGATCCCGCTCTCCGATGGACGCATCGGCAGGCTCACCACGACGATCGCAAGCCACGCATAATTTTTGCGTTCCGCGGCAGCGTCGCTCCGGCTAGCAAGCGCCGCATGCGACATGATCGGGTCTTTATCCTCATCCTCTGGTTGATCGGCATTCTGGCGGCCGCACAATTGGCAAAGATCGCTGTCCTCGCAACAAGCCTCGCCGACACGTTCGGACTTTCGATTGCGCTCACCGGCCTGTTGATCTCGCTCCTCGAGGTGGGAGGCGCGCTGTTCGGGCTGGCCGCCGGCATGGCGCTCGGATGGATCGGTGCTCGCCGCTCGCTGATCGCTGGCCTTGCGATCCTGGCCGTCACCGGGGTCGCTGAGGCTTATGCGTCCGGAGCGGCGGCGTTACTGGCCGCGCGCGTCGCCGAGGGGATGGGTTATCTGCTGGTCGTGATCGCGGCACCGACGCTCATCGCCGCGATCGCTTCCGAGCGCGACCGTGCGTCGGCACTCTCGTTGTGGAGCACCTTCGTCGCTGTCGGCATGGCGGTGGGCAGCGTGGTGACGGGAGTGGCGTTCGCGACTTTGGGACTGCGCGGAGCGTTCCTCCTGTGGTCGTTGTTGAGCCTGTCCGCAATGGTTACAGTGCTGCGTTTCCCCGCAGCCGCGCCGTCCGTGAGGCAGGCCCGTGCGTTTCCTGACGTGGCCGCGTGGATCGCCACATTCGGCTTCGGCCTCTACACCACTTTCATCTGCGCGCTGACGATGCTGTTTCCCTCGTTCTTGGTCGAGCGGGCAGGGGTGTCGTCACCTCTCGCGGGCTTCGCCACCGGGATCGTGGCCCTGGGTTCAGTCCCGGGGGCAGTGGTGGCGATCGGGCTCGCACGGCGAGGGTGGCTGGACGGCAAGCGCACGCTCGCGATCATCGCGGTCAGCCTGCTCGCCGCAGCTGCAGCAGCGCCGCAGGTTTTTGCGGCAGGATCGGCGCCGAACGCGATCCTCTGGACCAGTGCCGCTTGGGCACTGTGGATTTCCTTTTCCAGCGGGATCGCATCGCCGATCGTCTTTGGACGTCTTCCCTTGCTCGCGGGTGCGCGGTCCGCCACCGATCCGAGGATTGCCCTGGCGAATGGCTTGATTACGCAATTTGGGGCGGGTGGCGCCCTGATCGGTCCGCCGCTCGGTGGCCTTGTGGTTATGGGATGGGGTTGGGGCGGTCTGGGGCTGCTCGTCGCAGCGCTTGCCCTTGCCACAATGTGCGCACTGGTCGCAGCTGAGCTGGAGGCAGCCGGTGTCGTCGCTTCCCGAGCCGGTGCCGGCAATCGATCCTTGCGCGAACGGAATGGTCAGGTCTCAACAATCTCTATGAGGAGCGAGTGATGCCGGCGACATTGGAAGACGGGTCAGCGATCCAGCCCAGCCGGCTCGAGGGAATCCTGGCGTTTTTGCAGGCTGCCGAACAGCTCAAGGACACGCTGCGCTCCGGGCGCACGCGCCAAGGTCGGGCGGAAAGTACTGCGGAGCATAGCTGGCGATTGTGCCTGATGGTGCTGATGTTCGAGCGCGAGCTGGTCGGTCTGGATATCGCACGGCTGCTGAAGCTGCTCGTGGTGCATGATCTGGGAGAAGCGCTCTCGGGCGATACTCCGGCCGTCGCGCAGCTCGCCGACCCGGATCGTGCGGCGCGCGAACGTGCCGACCTCATTGCGCTATGCCATCCGCTTCCAACCGACCTGCGCGAAGTGATCGTCGAGCTCTGGGACGAGTATGCCGTCGGACGCTCACCCGAAGCGGTGATCGCCAAGGGCTTCGACAAGCTCGAGACCATGATGCAGCATCTTGTCGGTCGGAACAGTCCCGACTTCGACTATGCCTTCAACCTGGCTTATGGGACCACGCACACCGATAGGCATCCTCTGCTTCGTCAGATCCGGGCCATCATTGATGCGCAGACTGCAGAGCGTGTGGAACGCCGCGCGGCCCATGGATGAGCCCGCCCTCGGGCGAGGAGAGGCGAACAGGCGGATGCAAAAGCGATCCCTGTATCGACGCTCCAAGCTGCTGGTCGCTCAGTTCATGATATCAGGCAGATTGGATATTCAGTTGCCAAAAGCTGTACAGCCCCACGATGTTGCCGCTGGTCAGAAATGGCATTGCATCGCGCAACTGATCATCACTCCAATCCCACCAGCTTAGCTCAAGCAAGCGAGCGATGTCGTCGTCAGTAAACCGCTTACGGATCACCTGGGCCGGGTTTCCACCGACGATTGTGTAGGGAGCAATATCCTTCGTTACGACGCTGCGTGTGCCGATGATTGCCCCGTCCCCGATTTTAACACCGGGCATGACCATCGCTTCAGATCCAATCCATACATCGTTGCCGACAATGGTGTCCCCGGCCGGCCGATATCCGTTCTCAGCTCTGGCGAATGCGGGAACCTCCGGCATCCAGAAAAATGGAAATGTGCTTATCCAGTCGCTTCGATGGCCCTGGTTGCCGGCCATAATGAACGCCGCGCCAGAACCGATCGAGCAGAACGATCCGATGATGAGTTTGTCTGCGTCCTCGCCGGGCAGCAGAAAGCGAGCGCAATCGTCGAAGCCATGACCGTGATAGTAGCCGGAATAGTAGCTGTACCTTCCAACCTGAATGTTGGGGTTGGTAACAAGACGATCGAGAGTTATGCCCTTGAACGGGCTTTCGAAAATATTGGGCATCATGATTACCTGAATGCTAGCTCGTCGCGGTCGCGGTAAGATTCGGCCAACCGTTTGGAGGGACGCGCAGGGACGATCAGTCGATCGCCCGGCTCAGCTTCTCACGTCACTAACGCGGAAGCGTCATGCAGATGGTACACGGGGCTGACTTCATTCTGACATCATGCCGCACCCAACCGGCAAAGCCAAGCACGGTTGAGAGGTTCAAACCCCTAGTGATTCTGAAATCGCCGACAAAGCGGACATTGGACCGCTCGAAGCGCCTTCCTACAATCTGCTCTTCGTTCATCAGGCTGTGCGGCAAAGGGATCGGGCGTCATTGGGGACATACCTGCCACACACAGCGCCCTCGCCGAACGGCGGGTTCAGCCAAAAACTCCCGTTCGCGAGTGTCCCGAAAAGGATTGAATTTCGAGACAGATTAAAGGTGGGAGTGCCAACCCGGCTCAGATGCCTTGCTCGCTTCAAGGTTACTCCCTACTATGAGACAATGTCACATCATAAGCCCGCGTTAGCTAATCCGGCGAATGCTCCAAGCACCCGCTTCTTTCCCAATGTGGGGATCACCGCGAACATGCGCGTGCTTGATGTTGGATGCGGCAACGGTGATCTGAGCCGGTTTGTGGCTGGGTTGGTTGGTCCGGGTGGCGAGGTTGTTGGTGTTGACACGAGCGAGGAAGCGCTAACGTCGGCACGCGGCGTACCAACCAACACGGAGACTGCCCCGATCCATTATCAAATCGCCGATCTGAGCGTTGAATTGCCCGATCTTGGCGTGTTCGACGCAATCGTCGGCCGGCGAGTGCTGATGTACCTTCCGGATGCCGCTGCAACGCTGACCCGACTGGCACTTTTGGCAAAACCGGGCACGATCCTCGCCCTGCAAGAACATGCCCGCGCCGATCTGCCGGCCGGCACCAACGCTCTCCCGGTGCATCGGCAGTGCTACAAAATGATATGGCACACCGTCGCTGCGGAAAAGGGAGACGTCGGCCTCGGCTATCGCCTCGCGGCTCTGATACGCGCAAAGGGATTCACGATCGAGCACGCACGCAGCGAGGGCGTTCTGATTCAGCCTTGGGAAGAATCCTTCCTGCCAACGCTCATGGGTATCATGCTGCCACGCATGGTCGAACACGGTGTCGTTCGAGATCAAATCGATTTGGATACGCTCGCCCAGCGCCTTGATGACGAGCGTCGAGCAGCGAACGGCACGATTTTTTGGGATCTTGCCTTTCTTGTATCGGGTCGTTTCAAAAGCGTCGGATAACTCGAACGAACTTCCCAGTTGGGGATCTTCAACGGGACGGGCCGAGCGCAGCGATCTCTCCCATATCTATAGGTGGCAGTTTCCTCAGAATCTGTTCCCAATTGCTCTTTCCCGAAACTTTCTCCGAGAGATGGAGAAATGGGACTGTCAAATGGTGTGTAGCAGCAGCAAGCGTTGGGGAGGAGGAGCGTGCGACGAACGGCCTTCGACCGGGCGCTCCTTGTCCTTGGTCGAGAACCTATGACTGGCCGCTTTCGGCGATAGCGGTAGTACCCGTGACCCGACCGGAACGGCTTGAGTTGGTCGGCATAGGCCCTCCGTGGGGCACCAGACCGTCAAATCCAAAGACGTTCTCCCTTTGGCCGCTCTGGCCATAGGAGAACGATCATGGAGATGTCTGAAACAGAACTCACCGCCACCAAACGCCCGGTCTGGAACGCCGGAAGGACCGGGGGTGCAAAGCGGGCTCTGAAACCGAAGCAGATTTGGGAAACCCGTTTCTACCTCAATCAGCGCCGCCGCTTGCGAGATCGGACGCTGTTCGATTTGGCGATCGACAGCAAACTCCGAGGCTGCGACTTGGTGCAAATGAAGATCGGCGACGTTGTCAGCGGCGGCCATATCGGGACGCGGGCAATCGTGATGCAGCAGAAAACAGGTCGGCCTGTTCAGTTCGAGCTGCTTGCAGACGCTCGCACCAGCCTGCTGGCTTGGCTTGAGCGGCGTGGCGGCACAGTGGACGACTATGTCTTCCCCAGCCGGGTCGATCGCAATGGGCATCTCAGCACGCGCCAGTATGCCCGGCTCGTCGATGAATGGGTGACCGGCGTCGGTCTGATGCGAAGCGAGTATGGAACGCACTCACTTCGGCGAACGAAGGCATCGATCATCTACAGGGCGACTGGCAACCTTCGCGCCGTCCAGATCCTTCTTGGACATAGTAAGATCGAGAATACGGTGCGCTATCTCGGGATTGACGTGGAGGACGCACTTGCCCTCGCCGAGAATACAGAAATTTGAACATCGGCTCCTCGCCTCCAGCGAGGGGCCAACCTAGCGGCGCGTGGGACTCTCCGGCCGTTCCTGCCTACTTTGGCGAACGCCGGTTCTCAGGCGGACCTCTTTGATCCGACACATGCACATGAGCATGGCTCGTCGCCCACTTACGCAGCCGCGAAAGGTACTCACGAGCCAGCGCAGCTGCGGCATCATCGCTCAAAGGCGGTGATGATCGGACAGGGGCCAGAACTGCCGTGCCCGCACGCCTCCGCGAGACGCTTGAGCGATGCCCGCGCGTCCTGAAGTTCCGCAATCTTGGTGTCCAACGCCGCGACGCGCGACCGCGCCAACTCCCTCGCTCGGGCGCGGTCGTCGATCGCATCCAGATTGAGGAGTTCTCCTATCTCCTCCAACGTGAAGCCCGCCGCCTGCGCTTGGCGGATGAACTTCAGTCTCCGTACGTCCGCATTGTCATAGCTGCGGAAACCGCGGCCGTCCGGCCTCGCCGGTTCCATGAGCAGGCCACGCCGCTGGTAATAACGCACCGTTTCCACGCCGACCCCGCCGGCCTTCGCCAGCCTTGCAATCGTCATTCTCGTCATAGGCCTTGACTCCGGACTATACTACGGACCTTATATGGGTTGGGTGCCGCATTCGGCAATCAGGAGCGCACCCGTGTCTACCAGTCCCACCGCCGTCTTATACCGCATGGTGATGCCTGCGCATGTCTGCCCCTACGGCCTGAAGGCGCTCGACTTGCTGACGCGCAAGGGCTTTGAGGTGGAGGACCACCATCTCACCACCCGCGCCGAGACGGACGCGTTCAAGGCCGAGCACGGCGTGAAGACGACGCCCCAGGTGTTCATCGCCGACGAGCGCATCGGCGGCTATGATGACCTTCGTCGGCACTTCGGACAGCACGTCGCCGAACCAGGCGCCACCAGCTACCGTCCCGTGATCGTCTTGTTCGCGATGACCGCGCTGCTGGCGGTGGCGGGAAGCCACGCCGCCTTTGGCTCGCCCGTCACCGCACATACGCTTCAGTGGTTCGGCGGGTTCAGCATGGCAATTCTTGCGCTGCTCAAGCTGCAGGACGTCGAGCGCTTTTCGACGATGTTCCTCAACTACGACCTGCTAGCTAGGCGCTGGGTTCGCTACGGCTACATCTACCCCTTCGCTGAAGGTCTCGCTGGCATATTGATGGTTGCCGGCGTCCTCACCTGGCTATCGGTCCCGATTGCGCTGTTCATCGGCGGCGTCGGCGCAGTTTCGGTATGCAAGGCCGTCTATGTCGACAAGCGCGAGCTGAAATGCGCCTGTGTCGGCGGATCGTCCAACGTGCCGCTCGGCTTCGTCTCGCTCACGGAGAACCTTGGCATGATCGCCATGGCTGTTTGGATGGTGACGATGTGACCCGCCCCGCCAGACGACGGATTTCTTTTTCGGAGCACCGCATGCGCATTGTCCACCTACTCGCCGCCACCGCCGTCCTGTTGCCCGCCGTGACGCACGCCCAGGACATGGGTGGCATGGAACATCAGCATCGAGCAACAGCGCCAACGACAGCGCCGGCGCCTGCTCAGACCGATCCGCAAGCGCAGCACAATGCCCCCGCACCGACGCCAAGCGCACCTGCGCGTCCACCGCAGGCGGCAATGCCCGGAATGGATCACGATGTGATGGGGCACGGCCCAGCCGATAATGGCGAGATGCACGGGATGGATCATGCGAGCATGGATATGCACGGCATGAAGGGCGCGCTCGGGCCCTACAGTATGATGCGCGACGGCTCCGGTACCGCCTGGCAGCCCGAAAGCTACCCGATGTGGGCGATCATGGGCAAGGCGGGCGACTGGTCGACCATGGTCCACGGCTTCGTCACCCTCATCCACGACGACCAAGGTGGACCCCGCGGCGACCGCAAGACCTTTTCGACCTCGATGCTGATGGGCATGGGGCAACGCGAACTTGGCGGCGGTACGCTGACGCTGCGTGCGATGGGTAGCCTCGATCCCTTGATGGGCAAATCGGGCTACCCGTTGCTTCTCGCCACCGGCGAGACCGCGGATGGCCGCACTGAACTGGTCGATCGCCAGCACCCGCACGACGCCTTCATGGAACTGGCCGCCGCCTACAGTCATCCGCTCGGCCGCGATCTATCGGGCTTCGTTTACCTCGGCCTGCCAGGAGAACCTGCGCTGGGGCCCACCACCTTTATGCACCGCTTCTCAGGTATGGCGAACCCCGAGGCGCCGATCTCGCACCACTGGCTGGACTCGACGCACGTGACCTTCGGCGTCGTCACCGCCGGCCTCGTCTACAAGGGGCTGAAGCTAGAGGGCTCCATCTTCACTGGACGTGAGCCCGATAAGAACCGCTGGGACATCGAGCGTCCGCGGATGGACAGCTGGTCGGTCCGCGCTACCGTCAATCCAACGCCCAACCTGTCCGCGCAGGTGAGTCACGGATTCCTGCACAGCCCCGAGGGGCTGCATCCCGAGGAGGATGTGCGCCGTACCTCGGCATCGATCACCTGGAACCTGCCGCTGGGTGGAAATCGCAACTGGCAGTCGACCTTCGCCTGGGGCCGCAATGACCCATCCGGTGGCGACCATGGCTACACGACCGATGCGTTTCTCCTCGACAGTGCCATCCAGCTGGGCCGGTGGACGATCTTCGGCCGCGCCGAAAACGTCGATAAGGACGAGTTGTTGGGCGACGAGCACGATGGCGACGCGCTTGCCGGGCGCGTCTTCAACGTGAGCAAGCTCAGCCTGGGGGGCTACCACTCGATTCCCCTCGGCAAGTTGGCGCTCGACCTGGGCGGACTGGTCAGCAAGTACGACCTGCCGCGCGACATCCAGCCTCGCTACGGTTCTGATCCGACGAGCTTCATGCTGTTCACCCGTTTGAGGATCACTGGATGAGGAACTGCCCCACACTCGCGGGTTATTTCGATGGGATTAGGAGCATGACATGGATAAGCACGCGCAGAGCCATCATAGTCAGGGCGGCATGAGCATGAGATATAGTCGCTTCGCCGCGATGATCGCCACGTCGACCATCGTGATGTTCGGCCTCATGTATCTAAACACCTATGCCATGAGCCACGTCGGATACAGCCAGACCCGCACTTGGATGGCCGTGTTGATGGGTGCCGTCATGGCGCTCATCATGATGGGCTTCATGTGGAGCATGTATCCGAACCGCCGAGCCAACAGTGGCATCGCCGCCGGAGCAATCGCCGTCTTCGCAGGAGCGCTCTGGCTGGTCCGCAGCCAGGAGAGGGTCGGCGACGTCAGCTACATGAAAGCGATGATCCCGCATCACTCGCTCGCGATCATGACCAGCGAACGCGCCCACATCAAAGATCCGAAGGTGCGCCTGATCGCAGACCGGATCATCGATGCGCAGGTGCGCGAGATTGCCGAGATGAAGCGCGAAATCGCCCGGCTTGAAGCACACCCCACCCCGGACGGCGCGCCAGACCTTCCTTCATACCGTGATCGCGGCGCGTCGCCGCCGAAGGGGGAAACGGACGCTGAGGCAGGCGTAAACACGCTCCGGCCTATCCGATAGTCTGACTTTCGCTGCGGAGGCGACTGCTTCTGTCGGACTCGGACGTTCTACGCGCGTGACTGGAACGGCCAAATCTGGTCGAGAGCCGCCGGTTCCGGAAGATACCGACGCAGCGTCCACAGCCGCCAACAATCCGGACATCGAAGGCGCCCTAGGGTATTCCGAAACCGGCCGTTGGTTCACGGCCGCCGAGATTGGACTGTGCCGTTGGAGCTCGCATCAGGGGCTCGCGCATTCGCCAAGGATGGTTGAAGCGAACTGCGGCCGCTGACTGCAGTCAAAGTGATACACCTAGGTTAATTTGTACAACTTCTAGCGTTTGAGGCGGAACGGCTAGCAGGAGCATAGGTTCTGTTTTCATCGCGACCTCGGCTCATTGAGGAAGATCCGATGAACGACACGCTAGCCACCCCGCCACAAACACCCGGTCCGATCATGAGGGCGCTGGAAAAAGGTCGCAAGGAGAGAACCGATGACAAAGGATGATGCTGTTCAGCCGCACGCGTCAGAACCAGCGGAAGGCGGCGCTGGGACGCCTCCGCCGGAGAGGGGATCGCCGACACCACCCGATGATGGATTAGACGATGCTGTCGATCAGGATGCGGAAAAGGATAGGTCAGAGAGCAATCCTCTGGCTCCACCCATCAATACCAATCCGGGTAGCTGACCCGAGCGGGAGAAGTCCGATGATCAGGCACAAATGGTCACAGGATGTGACCGACCATAGCGATGCGCTCGATCTAGACGACGGCGTGTTCAAGCAGGATGATCCCAAGGCGATCGCCCTCTCGCTGAAACGCTCCGCCGAGCATAGCCATCGGCGTAAAGGTACTCCGCTGCAATCTGCAATGAGCATGCTGACGTTCTACATCAACCGGGCGGGGGACAATCTTGGCGCCGGGCAGAGGGAGATCCTGGAAAAAGCCAAGGAGGAGCTTCGGGCAGCCTTCGACAGAAAGGAGAAGGGCGATGCCGCGCGGTGACAAGTCCAGATACACCGACAAGCAAAAGCGCAAAGCCGAGCATATCGAGGACGGATATGAGGATCGTGGCGTGTCCAAAGACGAGGCGGAACGCCGCGCCTGGGCGACGGTGAACAAAGAGTCCGGTGGGGGCAAGAAGTCGGGGTCGGGGCGGGGCAAGACTGGAAACCACGAGAGCTCGAAAAAAGGTGGTCACAAGGGTGGCACAAGTCAGAGCGCTGAAAGGCGCTCCGCCGCCGCCAGGAAAGGCTGGGAAACCCGCCGCAAAAAGGAGAGATGAGCCATGTCGATCCACAAGATGATTGCCCTTCATCCGGACGTGGGTGATGACTTCAACGATATGCTCGCGACGGCAGCAAGACATGCCATGTTCTGTGCCGAGATGTGCACTAGCTGCGCGGACGCCTGTGCGGCTGAGACGATGGACATGCGGCAGTGCATCCGCTCGTGCCTCGACTGCGCCGATGTCTGCGCGGCAACTGCGCGGCTCGCCATTCGTCGCACGGGGCAGAATATCGAGGCGCTGCGGATGATGCTCGAAACCTGCAAATCGATCTGTGATCTTTGCGCCGAGGAATGTTCGCGGCACGCTCACGAGCATTGCAAGCTCTGCGCCGAAATGTGCCGCGAATGCGCTAGCGACTGTCGTGCGGCGATCCCGACAGTCCAGTGATCTGGGACCGACGAAGACATGCCCGGCACATCCAAGGGTGTCGGCGCAGTTGAAGGGGTCGCATCTGTAAGGTTCTTTGATGACCAGTCTTGCGTGCATCAATCGGCGACACACCGCGCTCAATACCTTGTTGGAAAACGCCGACTACCTGATTGGCTGCGGGTAGGGCGGCAGCTGTCGCCAACATGTCGGACGTTCAATCTGCCGAATTAGCATCCCGAAAGCGGCCATTTGTTCATCTCCGCCTTAATGAGGCGAACTGGGACTTTTCTGCCTGTCGCAAGCATGGATCGAGCTGCACACTTGTTAGATGCCGATGTTAACGAGCAATGGTCATCAGCAGTTCGTCGAGTTGTTCGTAGAGATGATCAGTGGGATCGCCTCCCCCATCGCGTTTGCGCAGCATCTCGCAAAGCTGATCCATGCCGATGCAGAGTATAAGCTTGCCTTGCTCGCGGAGCGATCCACGGCGCGCTTTGCGCGCGCTTTCGCTGGCGCCATTCCGGGCCACGATGATCGCAACTGAACGCAGCGCAGCGGTGAATAGATATTTCTCGGTGGTGTAGATCTGATCCTGCGAGATGGGGTCACTATAGTTTTTGAACTCGAAGATCACGTATCGTGTGCGGAAGTCACTCGCCAAGCTAGACCAGAAGGGGTTCTCCGTTGGGACAAGCCGGGCGATGATGTCCATGCGATGGAAACCGCCATCGACCTCATTTTGCGGCCGCCAGCCAGCAAACTCCGTTCCGAACATCAGCCGTGCAGGAAAATACTACGTCAAGCTCACAGCACCTGACGGAACGCTCATTAGACGCTCTACTGGAAAGACCGACAGGCTGAAGGCGCTCGAATATCACGATAAGTTGAAGGCCGAGCTGTGGGATCTTGTCAGGCTGAAGCAGAAGCCGAAACGGACATGGGACGAGGCTGCTTTGCGGTGGCTGAAGGAGAAGGCACACGAAATCCTACCGGGACGATGTGAGCCGGATCCGTTGGTTCACTAAGCATCTGCGTGGCAAGACATTGGATCAAGTGAGCAGGGACATGATCGACCGGCTCATATCGCGCCATTTCGCCCGCAAAAGCGATCGCACCAAGGATCTCTATGTCGCGCTTATCCGCGCGATCTTCCGGAAGGCGATGCGGGAATGGGAATGGATCGCGCATGTGCCGGCGTTCAAGACCTATGCGCACAGTGGCCGGGTCAGGGTGCGGTTTCTCACCCATGATCAGGCCGCTGAGCTCATGGGTCGGCTTCCTGAACACCAGCGCGAGGTGGTGCTGTTCGCTTTGTCGACCGGCCTGCGTCAGGGCAACATACTCCATCTGCGATGGGATCAGGTCGATATGACCCGGCGTATCGCCGCGATCGGATATGGCGAGACCAAGAACGGGGAGGCGCTCGGCGTTCCCCTGAACGAGGCGGCCCTTGGCGTGTTGCGGCGGCAGAAGGGCAAGCATCCGGTTCACGTATTCACATTTCGGGGCAAGCGCCTTGCCAATGCGAATACGCGGACCTGGCGTGCAGCATTGAAGGCCTGCGGGATTGAGGATTTTCGCTGGCACGATCTGCGGCACACCTGGGCGACCTGGCTCCGGCAGAACGACGTGCCCACCTGGGTGCTTCAGGAGCTGGGGGGATGGAAATCGGAGACGATGGTGCGGCGTTATGCGCACATGTCGGTGAAGCATCTCCAGCCCTATGCCGACCAGCTGATTTTGCCGGGCACAGACCCGCTGATTAATCCGGTCACAGACACGAAAAAGTCTAACTGCCCGGAAAAGCTGGGAAGCCCAGGTCACAAAAATGGTCACAGTGAGAGCCGTCCGCGGCTCAAGCTTGTCGCCGGCCTCGACGTAAACTCTTGATTATGAAGGAAGAAAAATGGTGGACGCACTAGGGCTCGAACCTAGGACCCGCTGATTAAGAGTCAGCTGCTCTACCAACTGAGCTATGCGTCCATCCGGGGTCGCTCCGTGGAAGCGGAGCTGAGAGGAGAGGTGGCTCCTCGGATCAGGAGCGCGCGGTTAGCATCGACCATCCGCTTTGCCAACAGGAAAATGCGCAAAAGAGAACGCAGGGGGCGCCCGCGTCAGCGCCAGGCGCCCGAGAGCCTGTCCTGATTACGGTCAATGTTCCGGATGATGCCGATGCAAAGCATGACGGTGAGCATCGAGGAGCCGCCATAGCTCATGAAGGGCAGCGGGATGCCGACGACCGGCGCCAGACCCATCACCATCATTAGATTGATGGCGATATAGTAGAAGATCGTCATGGTGAGGCCCGCAGCGACGAGGCTCGCGAAGCGGTCGTCCGTGCGCTGGGCGACCCGCATGCCCCAGCGCAGCAGCATGAGGAAGGCGACAATCAGCCCCACTCCGCCGATCATGCCCCACTCCTCCGCCATGGTGGCAAAGACGAAGTCGGTGTGGCCCTCGGGCAGATAATCGAGGTGGCTCTGCGTGCCCTGCAGGAAGCCTTTGCCGAAGATGCCGCCCGAGCCGATCGCGATCTTGGACTGGCTGATATGATAGCCCGCGCCAAGCGGATCGCTTTCCGGATCGAGGAAGATCAGCACCCGGTTCTTCTGATAGTCGTGCAGGAAGCTGAAGGCGATCGGAACGATGGCCGCGAATGCGCCCCCGGCAGTGAGGAACAGCCGGAGCGGCAGGCCGGCCATGAACATCACGCAGATGCCCCCCAGCGTTACCATAGTGGCCGTGCCGAGGTCCGGCTGCACCAGCACCAGCGCGGCCGGCACGCCGATGATGAGGAGGGCCGGCCAGATCGCGGTCCAGCTGCGCGTCTGGCCCATGGGCAGCAGCGCGTAGAAGCGGGCAACCGCGAGGACCACGCACACCTTCATCATTTCGGACGGCTGGAACTGCATGAAGCCAAGGTTGATCCAGCGCTGACTGCCACCAGCCACACCGCCGATCAGCTCCACCAGAATGAGCGCGGCAAGGATCGCGAGATAGGCGGGAAAGGCAAACCTCGAAATCCACTCGAAGCGGATACGCGAGACGACCTCCACCATGCCAAGGAAGATGAGGAACCGGGCCATCTGCATGCCCGCCCAGGGTTGCACATGGCCGCCCGCAGCGCTGTAGAGCACCACGGCGCCAAACAGCGCGATGGCGAAGAGTAGGCCGTAGAGCCGCCAGGGCATCGTCGCGACGGACTCGGGGACGATCCCTCTCATGGCTGCTGGCTCCCGGTTCCGCCTGTACCCGTGCCTGTGGCGGCAGGGCTGGGGCTCGGGCTCGCACCGGGGGTCGGAGCGGGCTCCGGGGCTTGCCGGCGTTCGGTTTCGGCAGCCTCACGCGCTTCGGTTTCCGAGACACTGTCGGCATCGTCATCTGCGCCTGGTCTCGCCGGGGCAGCGGCGTTCCCTGCGGCATTGGCGGGACTGGGAGGTGTGCTCGCTGCCAGACCTTTCTCGATACGATAGGCGTCGAGCTGCCGGGCAAGGCGGTCCTGAGGTGTGCCGCCCCATTCCGCCTCAAGGGCTGTCAGCTTTTCCAGCATCTTGGGCCGGTCATAAAGATAGGAGAGGCAGTCGGCCGAGATCATCGGCGCGTCCTGAACACGGCTGACATGGCCGCCATGCTCGATGATGCAGCCGATGGCGTAGCGCGGACTATCGTAAGGCGCGAAGCCGAGGAACAGCGCATGATCGCGCAGCTTGAAGGGAAGCGAGGCGTTGCCGCGCACGCCCGATCGGCGCTCGGCCATGGTGATGCGGCGCACCTGCGCGGTGCCGGTCTTGCCTGCCATCAGCACATCGGGGATGGACATGCGCGCGGCCGCGCCCGTGCCTCCGCCGTTCACCACGGCACTCATGGCATTGCGGATGACCTCGAGATGGTCCGGCATGATGCCGAGCAGGTCGCCGCCATGCTGCTTGCCGTCCATGATATATTTGGGCGAGAGATTGCGGCCAGAGGCGATCCGCGCCGCCATTACCGCGAGCTGAGTGGGGTTCACCAGCATATAGCCCTGGCCGATCGTGGCATTAACCGTATCGTAGGCCTGCCATTCCTTGCCGTATTTCTTCAGCTTCCAGGCAGGATCTGGGACGGTGCCGTAGCTCTGGCTGGGGAAAGGCAGATCGAACCGCTGACCCAGACCCAGGCGCCGCGCCATGAGGGCAATCGGGTCCATGCCGATGCGCTGGGCCATGACGTAGAAATAAATGTCGCAGCTCTGCGCGATGCCGCGCTGCATGTTGACCGCGCCATGGCCGCGCCGTGACCAGCAGTGGAACAAGGTGTTTCCCACCCGGAGCGCGCCGCTGCAACCCACGGTCTCCTCCGGGCGTACGCCGGCCTCAAGCAGCGCCATGGCGACCATGGGCTTCACGGTTGAACCGGGGGGATAAAGACCCTGCAACGTCTTGTTGCGCAGCGGCACATGGTCGTCCTGCGAGAGCATCGACCATTCGAGCTGGGAAATCCCGTCCGAGAAGCTGTTGGGATCGTAGCTGGGCATGGACGCCGAGCAGAGAATGTCACCGGTGTGGCAGTCCATCACCACGACCGCGCCGCTCTGCGTTCCCAGCCGCCGCCCGGCAAACTCCTGAAGGCCCGCATCGATGGTGAGGCGCATCGTCCGCCCCGGCGTGTCCGGCCGGGTCTCCAGATCGCGCACGACATCGCCGCGTGCCGTCACTTCCACTCTGCGCGCGCCGGGCTTGCCGGTAAGATAGTCGTCGAAAGACTTTTCAAGGCCTTGCTTGCCGACCTTGAAACCCGGCGTGATAAAAAGCGGGTTGCGCGACTTCTGATAGTCCTCCGCCGAGGGCGCGCCGACATAGCCAATGAGATGGCCGACCGAAGGTCCGGCGGGATAGTTGCGCGAGAAGCCCTGCGCGGGCGCGACACCGGGCAGATCGCCTAGCCGCACGGAGACGGCGGCGAACTGCTCGTAAGTCAGGCCGTCGGAGACCTGCACGGGCTGGAAGCCGGCTGCCTTTTCCAGATCCTCGTTGATCCGCTCGACATCGTTGGGCGAGAGCGAGAGCAGTTGAGTGAGCGTCGCGACAGTCTGCTCGGGGTTCTGCAGGCGATCCTTGATGAGATCGACGCGGAAGTCCGTGCGATTATTCGCGATCGGCAGGCCATTGCGATCGATAATCCAGCCTCTACGCGGCGGGATGATCGTCAGGTTGACGCGGTTGCTTTCCGAAAGCAGCCGATACTTCTCGTTCTGGGCAATGGCGATGTAGCCCATGCGCCCAGCAAGCAGCGCGCCGACACCGGCCTGCGCGGCGCCAAGGAACATGGCGCGGCGCGAGAAAGTGAGCGACAATGTGGCGGCTGAAATATGCTTTTTGCCAAAGAGATTCACGGCAATCGCCATCGATCGAGCGTGGCGCACACCCGCACCACGAGCGGAAACAGCAATATGCTATATCCGATCTGAGGCAAGAGTTGAACCACCGGCCCGCCATGGCCGGAGAGGCGCACGATCAGCCCGCCTCCCACCAGCCAGACCGCGATTGCGACTGCGGCGATAAGCCAGTCCTGCAGATAGTCGCGGAACAGGTGCCTGCGGCTGTCGAGCTCGATGCCGAGCAGGATGAGTGTCCAGAGGACCATGCCTGTGCCCAGCGGCTGTCCGCTCGCCAGATCGTCAAAGGCGCCGAGCGGCAGGCCGATCCACACCGGCCACAATTCCGGGCGAAGCAGTCGCCAGGCCAGGAACAGCATGAGGCCGAAGGGGGGGAGGATCGGCGACTGCGCCACGATGGGTAGCGCGGTGGCGAGAGAGGCCAGCATCACGGATATGATGGGCGTGGCCTTGATGCGAAAAGGCGTGCGTTGCCGGCCGAGCCGGGTCGCGTTGAGCGGCATCATGGCGCTGTCCGGGCTCGTTCCGGGGCGGCCTCATTGCCCCCGGCCGTGGGCTGAAGCACGGGCGGCGCGGTTGCGGGCTCCGGCCTGAAGGGTGCCTGCACGGCGACGAGTTCGACGCGTGCGGGATTGGCGAGGGGTAGCGCGATGGCGACATCCCGCTCAAGCCGCGCCACGACGGCGACGGGTATATTCGGGCGATAGAGGCCCCCTACGCCGGAGGTGACGACGACATCGCCGGGGCGGAAGGGATTGCGCTCCGCATTGAGCGGGCGGATCTCCACCGTTCCGTCGTCCCGCCCGCGGGAGATGCCGGGAATATTGTCTCGTGTCCGCCGCACCGGCACGACATTGCCTTCGTCCACGAGCAGGAGCACGTCCGCCGTATTCGGGCTGGCCAGGATGATCCGGCCGATCAATCCCTCGGGCGCGCGCACCGGCATGCCGGCAAGCACGCCGCGCCGGGAGCCGATGTCGAGCCGGGCGATCCTGCGGCTGCTCGACGAGGTCGAGCTGATGAGCCGTCCGGCGGCGACCATGCCGTCATCCTCGTTCATGAGGTTGAGCAGGCGCTTGAGGCGGATATTCTCCTGACGGATCGCGTCGGCCTCGATGAGCTTGGTGCGGTTCGCCTCCACCTGCCGGTGAAGCGCGGCATTCTGCGAGCCAGCGCGGATATAGGCGCTGATCGCCTCGTCGGCATTGCCGACGCCCCGCACGAGCGAGCGGAGCGACACGGAGACCGGGCGGGTCGCCTCCGCCACTGCGCTGCGCAGCACGGCGAATCCCGACGGGTCGGCAATGGAGACGATGATGAGCAGCACACCGAGCAGCATGCCGCCAATGGCAATCACATAGGTCGCGAAAAGCCCGTATTGGGCCTTCCGATCATAGCCGGGGCGCCGATTCTCGCCTGGCGCCATGCTCGACGGCTCCCTAGGATCAGGCGGTCTGCAGGACGCCGCGGAAGATCGGGTCCTCCATCGCGCGGCCAGTGCCGATCGCGACGCAGGTGAGCGGATCTTCGGCGACGGTCACGGGCAGGCCTGTCTCGTCCCGCAGCTCTTCGTCCAGACCCTTGAGCAGTGCGCCGCCGCCGGTCAGGACGATGCCCTGATCCACGATGTCCGCCGCGAGTTCCGGGGCAGTGTTCTCCAGCGCCACGCGCACACCGTCCACGATCGTGCTGATCGGCTCGGAGAGTGCATCGGCGATCTGGCCCTGATTGATCTGGATTTCCTTGGGCACGCCGTTCACCAGATCGCGACCCTTGATGTGGATGATCTCGCCGATGCCGTCCGCCGGCTTCTGGGCGATGCCATATTCCTTCTTGATGCGCTCGGCAGTGGCCTCGCCGATCAGTAGGTTATGGTGGCGCCGCACGAAGGAGACGATCGCCTCGTCCATCTTGTCGCCGCCCACGCGCACGCTGGTGGTGTAAGCAAGGCCGCGCAGCGAGAGCACCGCGACTTCCGTCGTGCCGCCGCCAATATCCACGACCATCGAGCCGATCGGCTCCGTCACCGGCATGTCGGCGCCGATCGCGGCCGCCATCGGCTCCTCGATCAGGAAGACCTGACTTGCGCCGGCATTGCTCGCCGCATCGCGGATCGCGCGGCGCTCCACGCGGGTGGAGCCCGACGGCACGCAGATCACGATCTCGGGGAAACGCAGCATCCGGCGGTGCCCGTGCACCTTGCTGATGAAGTGCTTGATCATCTGCTCGGCAATGTCGATGTCCGCGATCACGCCGTCACGCAGCGGGCGGATTGCCTCGATCGAATCCGGGGTCTTGCCCATCATCAGCTTGGCGTCGTCGCCCACAGCCTTGACCCGCTTCACGCCGTTCAGCGTCTCGACCGCGACGACCGAGGGCTCGTTCAGCACGATGCCACGGCCGCGGACATAGACGACGGTGTTCGCCGTGCCGAGGTCGATGGCCATATCGTGGGAGGAAAACCTGAACATTCTGGAGAAGAACGACATTGAAGGTCCTGTTCTTGCTGCGTTCGCCCAACCGGGATCGTACGGCGGACGGGAAAGGAGCACGAAACGGCCGACACCACAATCTTTCAGGAAGTCGCGGAAATTCCGGCTCGCGAAGGCCGTTCGCTTGGTCTAGTCAACGATCAATGTCAATACGCCGCCTCCCGCCAGATCTCGTCAATCGCATTGCCGCAGGCGAGGTGGTCGAGAGACCGGCAAGTGCCCTCAAGGAAATCGTCGAGAACGCGCTGGACGCCGGCGCGGGGCGGATCGCGATAACGCTCTCAGGCGGCGGACTAGCGGGAATCGTGGTGAGCGACGATGGCCATGGCATGCCCCCGCACGAGCTGCCGCTTGCGCTGGAGCGGCACGCCACATCCAAGCTGGCGGACGATGCGCTGGAGCGCGTCGCAACGCTCGGTTTTCGCGGTGAGGCGCTGCCCTCGATCGGCAGTGTTGCTCGCCTCACGATCGAAAGTCGCCCCAGCGGGGCGGATGGTTGGTCCGTTGTCTGTGACAATGGCGTCATCGAGGGGCCGTCACCGCGCGCCATGCCACCGGGTACGCGCGTGAGTGTCGAGAGCCTTTTCGCCCGAGTGCCGGCTCGCCTCAAGTTCATGCGCAGCGCGCGCTCGGAATATGCCGCCTGTCTCGATGTTGTCCGGCGCCTTGCCATGGCGCGCAGCGAGGTGGCCTTCACGCTGGAGCATGATGGGCGTCGCGTGCTCTCGCTCGCGGCGGGGCAGGATCGCGAGGCGCGCGTGTCCGAACTCATCGATCCGGAGCTGGCCAAGAATCACGTCGTCGTGGCGCTTGAGCGAGAAGGGGTGATGCTCGCGGGCGTCGCGTCATTGCCCACTTTCCATCGCGGGGCGGCCGATCATCAGTATCTCTTCGTCAATGGCCGTCCCGTGCGCGACCGGCTGCTTATCGGCGCGATCCGGGGCGCTTACGCGGACTTCATCGCGCGAGACCGGCATCCCGTGCTGGCGCTGTTCCTCACTGTGCCGCCCGAGGCTGTGGACGTGAACGTCCACCCCGCCAAGACGGAAGTGCGCTTTCGCGATCCGGCATTCATGCGCGGCATGATTGTAGGTGGCCTGCGCAGGGCACTGGACGGGGCGGGGATGCGGGTGGTCCAGCAGCCTGACGCCGCATCTGCATCGCTCTGGCGGCGGGAAGGGGAGAGCGCGCAAATGCTCTTCCCCGCCGCGCAGGCGCCTGCACGCGGACCGGACGATGTCGCCTGGGCGTCGGCAGGACTGCTGGCTGACCGGCAGAGCGACTTTGCGGGCTTCGTGCCGCAGGCGCGGGCCGAGCTGCCGCCGGCCGAATCGGCGGCGCGAGAGAGCGCGCAGTCCTTCCCTCTGGGCGCCGCACGGGCACAAATCGCGCGGACTTATATCGTCGCGGAGGCCGAGGACGGGCTCGTCATCGTCGACCAGCATGCCGCGCATGAACGGCTGGTGCTGGAGCGGATGCGCGCGGCGCTCGGGGCGGGCGCGGTCGCCCGGCAGGCGCTGCTGCTGCCGGAAGTGGTGGAACTGGAAGAAACGGCCTGCGATCGCATCGAGGCGCGCCTTGCCGAGCTGGCTGAGCTGGGGCTGGAGATGGAGCGCTTCGGCCATGCGGCGATGCTGGTCCGCGCGACGCCCGCGCTGCTTGGCGCAAGCGATGTCGCCGGGCTGGTGCGCGATCTTGCCGACGATCTCGCCTCGTTGGGAGAGGCTGTGGGCCTTAAGGAACGACTGGACCATGTCGCGGCAACCATGGCGTGCCACGGGTCGGTGCGGGCCGGCCGGGCACTGGGCCTCGCGGAAATGAACGCTCTCCTCCGGGAGATGGAAGTGACTCCGCACAGCGGCCAGTGCAATCATGGGCGCCCGACCTGGATCAAGCTCGCCCATGGCGACATCGAGAAGCTGTTCGGCCGGAAATAAAGGGACTTAACCCCCTATTGCGCCGGTCGCCTGCGCCACATGCTGATGGGGATCATGGTCATCACTGGCTCGCCATTCTGATTGAGCACCGTGGTTCTGGTCTTGATGATGCCCATGTCCGGTCGGCTCTTTGACTCGCGCTTCTCGATCACTTCGGTCTCTACCGAGAGCGTGTCGCCCGGATAGACGGGCTTCAGCCAGCGCAGCTCGTCCACGCCGATCGCGCCGAGGCTCGATTCCTGATAGCCGGGAATCGACTGCCAGAAGGTGACGAGCATGTGCATCATCATGCCGGCGCTGTGCCAGCCGCTCGCCGCGAGCCGGCCGAAGGGAGTCTTCGCCGCTTCCTTGTCGGAGAGGTGGAAGGGCTGTGGGTCGAAGCGATTGGCGAAATCGATTACTTCGTCGCGATCGACCTCATAGAGGCCGAACGCGTGCCGCTCGCCAATCTGGAAATCCTCGAAATAGGTGATTTTCGCTGGTTCCATATTTGCTGGACCTAAGGGCGGCGGAGAGCAGGCGCAAGGCTCTGCAGGCTGCCATCCGAGGGAGCAGGCGGAATATCGAGCAGCCGGCACAGCAGCGAATAGACATCGACATTGTCGAAACGCGGCAGCGTGGTGCGTGGCCGGAAGGCAGGACCGTTCGCGATGAACATGGCGGCCACCTGCGGCGCGTCGGGGTCGTATCCATGCTCGCCCTTGGCGATGCCGCGCGGTGTCTCGGGGAAGCTGTAACCCACATCGGCCATGCACAGCCAGGGCGGCGCCCGCCGGTTGGCGCCGAATTTGAACCGGGCAGGGAGCTTGTCACGCGGCCAACAGGAGAGATGCGGCGGCGGGCTCGCGAGCTTTGCGGCGACCTGCGCTTCCATGCCGGACTTGGGGAAGATGTCGAGCAGCGGCCCCTCGGTGATCGATTCCATGATCGCCGGGTCGATCACGTCGCTGAGCGGGCGGATATGGTCCGCCTCGACCCGCGCCATGCCATGATCGGAGACGATGACGAGATTGACCCGCCGGCCCATCGCGGCGAGCTCGTCGGCGAGCCGGCCGATCTGTGTATCCACTTCGCGGATCGCCGCCGCTTCCTCCGGCGAGCCATAGCCCAGGTTATGCGCTGCGCGGTCCACCACGTCGAAGTAAAGCAGCATGAGCGCCGGGCGGGTTTCGGCGGGGCGCCGCGCCCAGTCTAGGATCATATCGACGCGCTGCATGCTCGTGGTCGCACTGTCGAACGGCCACCAGGAGGAAGGCCGCCTGCCCTTTATGGCAACGTCGCTTGCCACCCAGTGCATCGTCGCGGTGCGGATGCCCGCCCGCTCCGCCTGCAGCCAGATGGGGTCGATCTGGTCCCACCAGAAGGGATCGCGATTGGTGAAGGGGTCCGTGTTCTTGAAGGTCACGCCCGGCCGCGTGGGGTCGCGCATCTTCTGGTCGACAATGCCGTGGTGGTCCGGCCGTAGGCCAGTGACCAGTGCGATATGATTGGGGAAGGTGTTGCTCGGAAAGCTGGGCCGCATCGATCCCGAGACGCCCTGCGCCGCAATTGCATCGAGGCGCGGGGTCAGGCCCTTGCTGAGCCGGTTAGCGCCAAGGCCATCGACCGAGACGAGGAGGGTCAGCGGCGCCTCTTCTTGTGTCCGGGTGGCGCTGCTCGCCGTCGCGGGGCCTGCACCTTCCGGCGCGGCGCAGCCGGAGAGAGCAAGAGCGATGGGAAGGACGAAGGCGGGAAGAAAGTGGGGCACGAGTCGCATCGCGCTTCAGCCTATAGAGGGCGGCGTTTCACCTCCATGACAAAGCTACGGAAGTGAGCCCGCTACCGCCTGAATAAATGTCGGCTTATGACGGAGGCGAATATGGGCTGGACAGCTGATTTGTTGGGGAAAGCGGACAGGCAGCTCCGGTGCGAATATTGGGCATGCTGCTCTATCGCCAACTCTCGGTGCGATCGTGGACGAACTGGCCGCATTGGCGTTAATTTTACCAGCGCTGGACGACCGCGCGATATACTACATATTGTACGTCATTCCGCATTATACTGCGCTTATAGCCAGTAAAAATGCGCCCCCACTGAGTGTTCACGCCGGTGAACAACTCTTTGTTTAGCCCGTGGAGACAGCAGTGCTGGTCAGACCATTTCATAGGGTTCATCGCCCCGTTAACCCGGCTCACGAAAATGCGGGTTACAGTAGCTGGGGCTACATTATCGATCCGGACTACGCGAAAGCACCGGTGCACTATGTCAGGGCACTGCAGCTTATACAGGGGGAACTTCGACAAATATTCGAGTACGTCGAGCCTAGCACACTTAGCATGGCCGCCTATTCATACAGAATACACGCACTTATCATGCGTACGTGCATCGAGATCGAGGCAAACTTCAAGGCGATTCTGCAAGAAAATCTATTCACGCTGCCCTCCAACGGCCGGCTCGATATCCGCCACTATCGCAAGATCGACGCAAGCCATCATCTGTCGTCTTACAAAGTAATGTTGCCGGTTTGGGACGAAGTCCCCCTGATCATTGGGCCGTTTGCCGAGTGGCTGCGGTTTCGAGGCCAAGCTCTACCGAGTGGCGCGAGCCCATCGCTGCCGTGGTATCAAGCCTATAACGACACCAAGCACGATAGACATCTCCAATTTGAGAAGGCAAACTTGGACATCCTTCTCAAAGCGGTAGCGGCTTTGGTTATCGTAATGTCAGCCCAGTTCAGGGGTGAAGACTTTGGCGCGGAAGGGCGCGGGTTAGCAGTGTCCGGCTATGACTATCACGAAATGGAACCAGCCACAGGGGGCTTGTTCCGCATTGAGTACCCTGGAGATTGGTCAGAAACTGAACTGTATGATTTCGACTGGAGCGTGCTCCGAGAACAGCGCGGGCCTCGTTTCGACAAGTTCGACTATGACGCCATTCCGATTTAGCTGGTCCGTCGATAATAACGAAGTAGCTATTGCAACGCTCTCTCAGCATGTCACCGACCTCACTGCCATTGCAATGTTGGCGTATCTGGAGAGACATCTTTGGCAGCTTTGTCCGCTCTCGAGACCAGCGGTGCTATAGCTGCCGCCCCGCAAAGCACGCTACAAAATCCATGTCCCTAAACCCGCTCCGCCTGCACAACCGGATCGATCGCGCGCAGCGCAGAGATGATCCGCGCCACATGCGCTGCATCCTCCACTTCCAGATCGATGAGATCGGTGTGGAACGGCCCCTCGCGCGTCACGAGTTGCAGGTTGAGGATGTTCGCCTTGTTGACGCCGAAGATGTTCGACACGGCGGCAAGCGCGCCGGGTTGGTTCTTGACGATGACGGAGAGGCGCGCGGTGCCGCCCGATGCGCGGTCGTCCCAATTGAGGTCCACCCAGTCCGCGTCCTGCCCGGCTTCCAGCGCCAGACAGTCGATCGTGTGGACCTCGATCGGCTCTCCGGGGCGACGCAGGCCCACGATGCGGTCGCCCGGCACCGGATGGCAGCAGTCCGAGAGCGTGAAGGCAATGCCTGGCGTCAGGCCGAGCATGGAAATGGCGTGGTTCTGCGAAAGCCGGTCCTGCTCGCCCGGTTCCACCTGCGCGCTGCCGGGAACAACGGCATTGAGCACTTCGGCATCGGTGACGCGATTTGTCGCGATCGCCATCATGAGCGCGGCGCGGTCTTCCAGCTTTAGGCGCTTCACGGCGGCCTTCATGGCCTTCTCGCCTAGCTTGCTGGTGATCTCCTCGGGCAGGCGGGAGACGATCTCTTCGTAGAGTTTCTCGCCTAGCGCAATCGTCTCGGCCCGCTGCTTCTGGCGAATATAGCGGCGCACAGCCGCGCGTGCCTTGCCAGTGACGGCGAAGGCCAGCCAGCCCGGCTGCGGCTCCTGCGCGTCCGACTTCAGGATCTCCACCTGATCGCCATTCTCGATGAGGGTCCGCAGCGGCATCACCCGGCCGTTGATCTTGGCGCCCACCGTCTGGTTGCCGAGCTTGGTGTGCACGGCATAGGCGAAGTCCACCGGGGTCGCCCCCTTGGGAAGCTGATGCACTTCGCCGCGCGGGGTGAAGGCGAAGATGCGATCCTGATACATCGCCATGCGGGTGTGTTCGAGCAGCTCGTCGGGATCCTGGCTCTGTTCCAGAATTTCGATGAGGTCACGCAGCCAGCCGGCCTGACCGTCTGGCCTGGCCTTCTCCTTGTAAGCCCAGTGCGCGGCGAGGCCGAACTCGCTGTCGCGATGCATCCGCTCCGAGCGTATCTGGATCTCGATGCGGGCATTTTCTTCATGGATCACGGTGGTGTGCAGCGACTGGTAGCCGTTGCGCTTGGGCGTGGAGATATAGTCCTTGAAGCGGCCGGGCACCATTTTGTAGCGCTGATGGATGAGGCCGAGCGCCCGGTAGCAATCGTCCGTGCTGTCCGCGATGACGCGGAAGGCCATGATGTCCGAGAGCTGCTCGAAGCTGATGTGGCGCTCCTGCATCTTGCGCCAGATCGAATAGGGGTGCTTCTCCCGGCCAGAGACCGTGATGTGCATGCCGGCAGTGGAGAGCATGGTCTGGAGGCCGAGCGCAATGCGCGTCACCTTGTCCTCGCCGCCTTCCTTCAGCTGATCCAGCCTCTTGGTAATGCTTTCATAGGCTTCCGGCTCAAGCTGCTGGAAGGCGAGAAGCTGCATCTCCCGCATGAAGTCGTACATGCCGATCCGCTCGGCGAGCGGCGCGTAGATCTCCATCGTCTCACGCGCGATGCGCTTGCGCTTCTCCGGGTTCTTGATGAAGTGGAGTGTGCGCATATTGTGCAGCCGGTCCGCGAGCTTGACCAGCAGCACGCGGATGTCCGTCGACATGGCGAGGAGGAACTTGCGGAGATTTTCCGCTGCCCGCTCGCTTTCGCTCTGCGCCTCGATCTTGGAGAGCTTGGTCACCCCGTCGACCAGCTGGAGCACGTCCTTGCCGAAGAGCCGCTCGATTTCCTCGGGCGTCGTCACCGTGTCTTCCAGCGTATCGTGCAGCAAAGCCGTCACGATCGTCTTGTCGTCAAGGAAGAGGTCGGTGAGGATGCCGGCCACTTCGATCGGGTGACTGAAATAGGGGTCGCCGCTCGCCCGCTTCTGGCTGCCATGCTTGGCCACGGAGAACACATAAGCGCGGTTGATGAGGGACTCGTCCGCCTCCGGGTCGTAGCTGCGGACCCGCTCAAGAAGTTCGTACTGACGCAACATTATGTGGAAGATGGAGCGGCCAGCGTCAAAAGTGCAACAGCTTTCTCATGAAGGACACGGAAAAACGGACAATTTCCGTCATGCGATGCGCGGATGCCTCACGCGTGCAATTCGTGCGGTTACGCTCTAGATTGAGTAAATGACGATGCAACGCGCCGAAGAAGGGCTGGGAGGCTGTGCGCTCCCGATCGCGCTTGAGGCGATGGGGGAGCGCTGGTCTTTCCTCATCCTGCGCGCCTCGCTCGACGGCATCGAGCATTTCGAGGACTTTCAGGCGACGCTTGGCATTGCCCGCAACATTCTGGCGAACCGCCTGTCGCGGCTGGTCTCCAACGGCATTCTTTCGCGCGAGCGGATCGAGGGAGACCGGCGCCGTGTCGCCTATCGCCTGACGCCGAAGGGGAGGGATCTCCTGCCGGCGATGATTGCCCTGCGGCAGTGGGGCGAGCGCTGGGGCGGCGGGCCGCCGTGCGACAAGGTGCTGGCGGACGCGCGCGATTATGCGCCGATCCGCCCCATTGCCATACAGGCGCAGGACGGCCGCACCCTCGGCCCGGACGAAATCTGCTGGAAGCTGCGAGAAGGCCGCCCCTGATATGGCATCCGCGACCCTCTTCAATCCCGCCCGGAAAGACGGTAGATCACGCGCGATGTCGGTCATTCCCCTTCAGCCTCAGCCATTCTTCCATGACAAGAACCGGGCCTTCTGGAGCCTTCAGTCGGTCGGCTGGGGCGGCGCATTCCTGCTGCGCGCCATTTCCGGCGTCGCCAATGGCCAGCCGGCGTCCTTTCTCGTTCCTATCCTCATCTCCACGATCACTGGCTATTCGCTGACGCTGCTGATGGCGGTGGGCTACCGCCTGCTGCTGACCCAGCGGCCAATCATCACCTGGACGATCTCCATCGCGCTGGCCTTCACGGCGGGCGCGGTTTCCGCGTTCATCGATTCCTGGGTTTTCGCGACGCTCAACCCGATGGGCGATGCAAACAGCCTCAAGCTGTTCCTCGGCGCTTTCTATCTCAACTTCACGCTCCTCGGTGCGTGGTCGGCGCTCTACTACGCGATCAACTTCTTCCTGACTGTCGAGGAGCAGGCCGATCAGCTTCAGAAGCTGGAGAATCAAGCCAGCGCCGCGCAACTCGCGATGCTGCGCTATCAGCTCAATCCGCACTTCCTGTTCAACACGCTGAACAGCATCTCGACGCTGGTGCTGCTAAAGCAGACCGAGCGCGCCAATGCGATGCTCTCGCGGCTCTCCGCCTTCCTGCGCTACACGCTTATCAATGAGCCCACCGCGCAGGTTTCGCTGGATCAGGAAGTCGAGACGCTCAAGCTCTATCTCGATATCGAGAAGATGCGGTTCGAGGACCGGCTGCGGGCGATTTTCGAGATCGACCCCGAGGTGGCGGACGCCCGGCTGCCTTCGCTGCTGCTTCAGCCGCTGGTGGAAAATGCGATCAAATATGCGGTCACGCCGCAGGAAGAGGGAGCCGAGATAACGATTTCAGCGCGGCCGGTCGGTGAATCCGTCCGGATCGTCGTATCCGACACCGGGCCGGGATTGCAGGACGATCCCGGTCGGTCGACGATCGGAATGGGTGTGGGACATGTCAACATCCGGGAACGGCTGGCCCAGGCCTTCGGGGAACGGCAGAGCATGGAAACGCGTTCTGCCCCGGAGGGTGGTTACAGCGTGATCATCGAAATCCCCCTCCCGAACCGTGAACAATCGAAAGTTGCCGCATGACAATCCGTACAATTCTCATTGATGACGAAAGCCTCGCGATCCAGGGGCTCACCTTGCGCCTGCAGGCTCATGAGGATGTCGAAATCATCGAGACATGCACGAACGGACGTGAGGCCATCCGGGCCATCAAGACTCACAAGCCCGACCTCGTCTTTCTCGACATTCAGATGCCCGGTTTTGACGGCTTCTCCGTCGTCCAGGGCGTCATGGAGGTCGAGCCGCCGCTCTTCATCTTCGTGACCGCCTATAGCGATCATGCCATTCGCGCGTTCGAGGCGCAGGCCATCGATTATCTGGTGAAGCCCGTCGATGAGCAGCGGCTTGCCGACGCGCTGGAGCGGGTGCGCCAGCGGCTCAGCGAAAAGCGCAACGTGGCTGAAGTGGAGCGCCTGCGCGAAGTGCTTGCCGAAGTCGCTCCGCAGGCCATGCAGGGCCTCTCCAGCGAGCCCGATACCCCGGCGGCCAGCCGGTACGAGAAGCTCATCAACATCAAGGATCGTGGCCAGATCTTCCGCATCGACGTGGACTCGATCGAGCGCATCGACGCGGCGGGCGACTATATGTGCATTTATACGGCGGACAACTCGCTCATCCTGCGCGAAACCATGAAGGATCTGGAGAAGCGGCTCGATCCGCGCAACTTCCAGCGCATACACCGCTCCACCATCGTCAACCTCAGCCATGTGCGGCAGGTGAAGCCGCACACCAATGGCGAGTGCTTCCTCGTGCTGGAGTCAGGCAGCCAGGTGAAGGTCAGCCGGTCCTATCGCGACGTGGTGGCGCGCTTCGTCCATTGACGGGGTGGGTGCGCGTCTGCCGTGGAGCGAGACGCTGTTGCATCAATGCTCGTCCGCATCGCCGCTCTCGACCAGATTACGACGTTCGCCTGTATTTGCTCGAATGTCCAGATCTGATGGTAGCTGTCGGCCTGGCGCTCCTAAACTGCCGGACAGCAAGCGCAGCAATTGAGAAAGACTTTGGGAAAGGGGTACCTGACGATGCGGGCCGAGTGGGGGCAGTTAGCGCAATCCGTTTTATCTATCGCCCCCATCAGAGCCCCAACAGAGCGCGCTTAACGCGCTTTTCGACTTCATCTACCTTGGCCGCTACGCTCCGGCATCGCTTCCAGATGATGCCGGTCGAAATTAGGAAAATCCCAACTGGTAGGACGAGGTAGAACACGAAAATGAACCACAGCCCATCCTGACCAGCGTCGCAGTTCTGATTGACGGTACAGTAAGCGAAGTACGCGATGCTGATCGCAAAAAGGCCAAACACGACACCTAGCAAAAACCGGTTGAGGGCGTGAAAGCCTATCTCCACACCAATGACCTCGCCGCTGAGACGCCGAACGTTGTCGATTTCAGCGCGCATCCGCTTGGTCGTTACGGCATTTTTCAAAGTAGCTAACCGTCGAGAAAGTCCTGCCACTCCCGTTGTCGATACCGCTTGAATAACCGCCAACGCTAGATACAACCCGACGCCAACGGTCTGCACATTCGCAAGCTGCGCGAAGGTCAACCCCGTCTTCGTCGCTTCCCAAGGCCAGATGTCGATACACACGTGAAAATCCCCGCCGCCGCCCTTGATAATGTTCTTAGAGCGAGAGGCCTTGACCTAGCTACCCTCGCTGAGCGGAGTGGCATACCTCGGCGCAAGCTGGAGAGTGCTGCTGCCGGCGAAGGGGAGTTGGACGAAGACGAAATTACATCCATTACGGATGAGTTAGCAGTCCCAATCCAGGCGTTATTCGCGCGACACGGCATTCCGCTGTTTGCCTCTGTCGATTTTCGGACCGCCACTCCAGGTGTGGGCGAGTTCGAGAAAGGTACGCTGCAAGCGATCAGCTTTGTCGAACGGTTGTCCAGCACCCTCTCGTCGCTCGACATGGACGTAAGCCTCGACAAGAGCGTCAAGCAGTTCACGCCGAAGACCTACTCCGAAAACGAAGCCGCCGCACTCGCAAAGGAATGGCGCGAGAAGTGGGGCATCAAGGATAGCGAGCAGCTTGATTGGCAGGATGCCAACAAGCTCTACACCAGCCTCCGAACCTTTATCGAGAATTTGGGCGTCCTTGTTCTGCACCGGCAATTCAAAACCGATGAGGCAGCTGGGCTGTACGTTCACATCGATGATGGCCCTCACACTATTGTCATCAACACCACCGGCAGTAGCAAGGCGCGTAAGCTCTTCACGTTGGCTCACGAGTTCGGGCATGTCCTGCTCCGTGCAGAAGGTGCGTCGAACCCATCCGTTCTGAAAAATAAGATCGAGCGGTTTTGCAACCGGTTTGCAGCCTCACTTCTGGCGCCGAAGCGGCTGATCGAGAAGGCCCTACAACGGTTTGGCTACAAACCAATTCCAGACGATGACTTTATCCGCCTTTTTGCGAAAAAGATCGGCCTCAGCCAGGAAGCGACCTTCTTACGGCTGGTTCAGACGGGTCATCTGGAACGAAGTTCCTACGTTTCGTGGAAAGCTAAGTTCGGAAACACAAACCATGTTCCGTCTGGGGATCAATCCGACGGTGGAGGTGGTGGCAGCGCCGACCCTATCCGGGACAAGAGAACTCAGTATGGCTCTGCACTCCTGCGCCTGCTTGGACGAGCCCGTGAGTTGGGCAAGCTGGACGAGATCGACATCTACAGGTTGTGCGGTCTCAAGCCTCGCTACCAAGACAGATTATTTGAGGCTGCCTAACGGATGGTGGCTCAATCCAAGAGCAAACCAACGCCTCAGTGGGTGATCGACCTACACGGCATAAAGGAAGCTCTCACCACCCGCTCCAATGCCGTCAGGGCTCGCATCCGTGATGCAATACAGTCTGGCGAAATGCTTGTGATGCGGTCGGTGCAGAACGAGTTGAAGAACGGCTTTCCAGACCTCTGGAAGGAGTTCGTCACCATCAAACCACGCACGTATGTTGATACCGGCATGGCTGGTTACGCGGCGGCCACTGCTCTGCAGGAGTCCCATGGCTCGAGCCTGTTAGGCGGGATGCCCAGCTTCGCGCATTTCGAAGCGGTCACGGTGGCGCGCTCCAACGGTTGTCAGCTAGTATCTGCCGGTAAAGCCCTCAGCCACTGCCTTAGCATTGCCAAAAAGTGCGGCTTACCCAAAGGTGGCATCGCTGAGATCACTGACGTTTAAGGGCAGCGGCTATTCCTGACGATCAAGTCAATGTGAGGAAGCCGCTTTCTATCCACGTGATCATGGCTCGAATATCATTCTTCCCTTCACACTTTCCCCTGTCCTACAGTCCTCGCGGAGTGGCACGATGCCGCCATGCTGCTCTCGCGCTCCCTATTCGCTTCCGCATCAGGCATGGTTGGTCCGGCCCGTCGCGATGGCCATGGGAGCCGGAAGTTGACGGAACGTAGCGCCAACTTTGGCAACTTCCGGCGAGGCGCCGCGCCTTTCGCGGACAGGTGCGGGGCCGGCGCCCGCATCCTGAGTCTTGCACCGAAGGCTGCGTTCACGCTGTTCGCGCGCCTTTTGTCCGCGCTGGCCTCCGCAACGCTAGAGGGCCGACCCGTTGCCGGGCCGGCCCTTCGTCATGGAGAGATGCTGCCTGTCGGGTCAGGCCGCTCAGCAGCGGCCGTCGCCCTTGTCGATCGCCCGGCCGGCGACCGCGCCGACTGCGCCACCGATGATGGTGCCCGTGGTCCGGTCACCCCGGCGTCCGGCGACTTCATGGCCGAGCAGACCGCCGGCGATCGCGCCGATGATGGTGCCGGCCGCGCCGTCGTTGCGGCAGCGATAGCGGTAGTTATAGTTGTTGCCGCGATAGGCACCGCGATTGCCGGCATAATAGCCGTTCCCGCGATAGTAATCGCCCCGGCGGTAGTCGCCGCGATAGCCGTTGCCGCGATAATAATCGCCGCGGTTATAGTCGCCGCGATAGCCATCGCGATAATAGCCACCGGGCTGGGCCTGGGCGGGGGCGGCGAGGGTCAGGCTCGCGGCACCCATGGCGACAGCCGCACCGATATTGGCGAGCTTGGAAAACTTGAACATGGGTCAACTCCTTCTTTCCTCTGCCGGCGCGGGCTCCAGATGGGACTCGGACCGTCGGTGAGTGATGCCCTTATGGACGAGTCGCTTTGAGTGCCGCCTGAACGCGCCCGTTAGCCCCCGTTCATCGGCCTGAACGGATTGACAGGGGCCGGGGTGATTGCCGGTGGCGCAGGAAGTCCCCTGCGATTATGGCATCTCGCGAATGCAGCGCATCGCGATCATCCTCATCCTCTTCATTGCTCTGATGAACGGGCGGCACGGCACGAGCGAGCCACCCGCCTCGTTCGACAGCCTCGTGGTGCAGGCACGCTCGCTGATGGCCGATCGGGGGGTGGCGGGGCAGGACTATGGCCCGCTGCGACTGGAGGGTGCCTGGCAACTCACCAGCCATCATCCGGCCTTTGGCGGCATATCCTCGCTTTTGGTGCGGGCGGATGGGGGCTTCATTGGGCTCAGCGACACCGGCGAGGCGTTCCGCTTTCGGGTCAGCGGGAGCGAAGGGGAGGGGTTCGTCGAGCCGCTTCCGCGACGCCCTCAGGAAATGGACGTGCCGCGCTGGAAGTGGGACTCGGAGAGCATGACGACCGATCCCGCGACCGGCCGCATCTGGGTCGGCTTCGAGGGGCTCCAGCGCATCTGCCGTTACGCGCCCGGCTTTGCGGCGATAGAAGCGTGCAAGCACCCCCGGGAGATGAAGCACTGGGACATTACGCGGAGTATCGAGAGTCTGGTGCGCTTCTCGGACGGGCGGTTCATGGCAATCGCGGAAGGCACTTACGGGCCTGACAAGGCCAATGACGTGCTGCTCTGGCAGGGAGACCCGACCGACCCCGCGACGCCGCCGCCCGTTCATCTGCAATATTATGGACCGACCGGCTATCGCCCGACCGACGCCCTGTGGCTGGGTGGCGACCGGCTGCTGGTGCTCAATCGCCGGCTAACGGTGTTCGATGGCTTCACTGCCAAGCTGGTGATGGTGCGGCTGCCTCCTCTCGTGGAGGGCGCGCGGCTGGTGGGGGAAGAGATCGCCGACTTCAGCCCGCCGCGCCTCACGGATAATCTGGAGGCGCTGGCGCTCGGCCACGAGAAGGGTAAGCCGGTGCTCTGGGTCGCCTCGGACGACAACCATCTCTTCCTTCAGCGCAGCCTGCTCCTGAAGTTCGCGCTGCCGGAGGACTGGGTCTCGCAGGCGCGGGCACCGTGAACCTCGCGCGCGCACGAAAAAGGGCGACCATAAGGCCGCCCCTCTTTCAATCCGTCAGTCGCGCCGATCAGGCGGCGACAGCGACAGCCTTCTTGACGATCTCGCGCTTCAGGCGACGCGCCTTGAGCGAGAGCTTGCCGTCTGCCGTCTTGAGCAGCCAGTTGTCGAGGCCGCCGACATGCTCGACCGAACGCAGGCCGTGCGTGGAGACACGCAGCTTCACGCTCTTCTCCAGCGACTCGGAAATCAGCGTCACGTTCTGCAGGTTCGGCAGGAACACGCGCTTGGTCTTGTTGTTGGCATGGGAGACATTGTGTCCCACTTGGCGGCCACGGCCAGTCAGCTCGCAGATGCGCGACATATCAAAAAATCCCGTTGTCCAGTTCGCTTGGAAAGCGGCGCCGATAGCGTTGCTGAGACGAATCGTCAAGCCAATTGGCCGGGAAAGCTTGCGACCGGCGGCACAAATTGTATCGCATGGGCGCTATGGTAACTCCTTTCCCTCTGCCCGAGCCGATGCGCCTCGCGCTTGACCTCGCCCGCGCGGCGGCGCTGGCGGGCGAAGTGCCGATTGGCGCCGTGGTCACGCGGGGAGGACAGGTCATCGCAACGGGGGAGAATCGCAACCGCCGCGATCATGATCCGACTGCTCATGCCGAGATCGTCGCGATTCGGTCTGCCGCTGCTTCGCTGGGCGCGGAACGGCTTACCAATTGCGATCTGTGGGTGACGCTGGAGCCCTGCGCGATGTGCGCGGGAGCCATCGCGCATGCGCGCATTGCCCGGCTCTATTATGCCGCGAACGACCCCAAGGGCGGCGGCGTGGAACATGGCGCACGGGTCTTTGCACAGCCCCAATGCCACCACAGGCCGGAAGTTCTCGGCGACATAGGCGGACAAGAATCAGGTGATATACTGAGAGCATTCTTTGCTAAGCGACGTTGATTCAGATCAGTATTCTGAACAAATATATCATTACTTGACGATTAATCGCATTTTTCGAGAACCTTTTCGGCGTGACTGCGTTGTGCGGCGAAGGATCATGTTGATCCCGATAAAGGCAAACCGGTGGTGACGCCGGGACGCAAAGCTTCCGGCCTTGGGTGCAAGGTAGCGGGGCCGCCGAAGGATTGAGGTTTCAGGTGAAGCACTTCTACTGATCCACAGCCGTTCGAAAAATGTGGACTGGTAACTCTGCCGATCCTGCGCCGTCCGCCAATCATGCGGTTTCGCTCATGGCGCCCCTGTCGTCCGGATGAGGACAGGAGACGGCGTAATGGTACACGAACACACATCAGGATTTTCTTCCTTAAAGCGCGGCAAGGCGGCGGCAGTTGCGACCTGCTCTCTGCTCGCAATGCTGCTGAGCGCCTGTGAAACCACAGGCGGCACGCGATTCTCCGGCGTAGGCGCGCCCCCGTCCGGATCGGACGGGAGTGGTGGAGGCTCCGGCGGTGGCGGCAACAGCGGCGGCGGTAGCAATAATGGCGGCGGTAGCGGTGGCGGCAGCGGCGGAAATGGTAGCGGTAATGGTAACGGCGGCGGCTCAGGCTCCGCCACCCAAGCCGGGCTGATCGCCGGCACGCTGCAGGAAGTGTCCCCTGTTCTCGTGACCGCGGGCAATGCCGTGCTGGGCGTGTCCAACGGGCAGGGACAGGTCACGACGCCTGTCGCGACCGCTTTGCCGCTGGCTCAGCCGGTGACGGGAACGATCACGCGCGTCCTGAATGATACGGGCACGGTTCTGGTCGATGCCGGGCAAGGCCGCACTCTGCTCCTTCAGGGCGCGCAGGGCGTGGTCGGCGATGTGCTGTCCATCGATGTCGGCAGCAATAGCGTCATCACCGGGTTGGACGGCACGCCCGGCGCAGTCGGCGTCGGCGTGCTCGGCAACAGCCAGCCGGTCGGTACGGTAGCGAGCGTCGGCGTGCTCAACGCGGGTAACACCGTGCTGGCGAACGTGGGCGGTGTCGCGGATGTACGCGTGACCAACATCACTGCGCCGACGGGCGGTATCGCCGACAATCTGCTGAACGTCGCCGTGGGCGGCAATCAACTTCTTGGGAGTGGCAATCCCGCCCTCCTGAACGCCAATGTCCTGCCCGGCGGTCTTCCCACGGCCGGCGGAGCAAACGGCGTGCTCGCGCCCGTGACCAACGCGCTCGGCACGGTGACGGGTGGCACGGGGACCGGTGTCGTGAGCGGCGTGGTCTCCTCGGTGCAGCAGGGGACCGGCGATCTGCTCGGCTCGGTGGGCGTCGGGGCCGGAGCCTCGGCAGACGCAGGCGCGTCGTCAGGTGGCCTGCTTGCACCCGTGACCGGGGTGGTGAACGTCGCGACGGGCGCCAATGCAGGCGCGGATGGCTCGGCAGCGTCGGGCGGACTGCTCGCGCCGGTGACGGGCGTGGTCAGTAACTTGGGCGGCGCACTGGGCCTCGGCAATCAGTGACATCATGATCGGGGCGCGCACCTCTCGCGCGCCCCGTCCTCCCGTGGCGATCGCTCTCAAGAAAGCGCCATTCTATGAATCCATCCGCCTTGATGCCGCTGCTGCTGGCAGCGCAACCTGCTGTCGGGCCACTCGCGCCCTCCCTGATCGAACAGGGAACTCCCGTGCCCCAACCCGAAACGCCAAAGCCGGCACCTCCACCCAGCCAAAATGCGCTGATCGACGTGGACGCCGGCGAGGCGGGTGCCCCGATCCAGCGGATCGAGTTTCTGGGTGCAGAGGCGCCGGAGCGCGTCGCGGAGGCTGCGCGTGGCTTCATCGGGCAGAGTGCGTCCCGCGAAATCCTTGGCAGCCTCGCAAAGGCCATATCGGATGCCTATGCCCGCAGCGGCATCGCGCTCTATACCGTCGCGATCCCGCAGCAGGATCTTTCCACCGGGCTTGTCCGCGTGCGCCTCGCGGAGGGGTTCGTCGAGGATATCATCTATCCCGAGGGCGCCAGTCCCCTCGTCCGTGCTTATGCGGAGCGGCTGAAGGCGGAGCAGCCGCTCACCCGGCGCTCGCTCGAGCGCTATCTCACACTCATGCGGGACATTCCGGGCGCGAAGATCGACGTGGCCCTGCTGCGCGGAAAGCAGGCGGGAGGCGTCAACCTTTCCATCACGCCCAAGCGCGAACACAGCGACTTCAGTTTCGGCTTCGATAACCGCACCCAGCGCGGCCTCGGCAACGGCCAGTGGCGGGCAGGGGCGCAGGGATATAGCCTGTTGCGCGACGGCGACCGCACGGATCTCACGCTGCTCGCTGCCGCGGATCTCAAGCGCTATCGCTATGCCGGCCTCAGTCATCAGACACCGATCGGCAGCGATGGCCTGACGCTTGGCCTTTCGGCCTCGGCGCTGGAGACGCGCTTTCAGGGCCAACCGATCACCGGCGAGGCGCGAACCGCCGGTGTGACGCTAAGCTACCCCGTCATTCGCGGTTACAAGCGCAACCTCATCGTCAGCGCGGGCTTTGACGGCCTGAACAGCGATGCTGCCCTGCTTGGCTCGGTCATCTCGTCCGACCATATCCGCGTGCTTCGCGGGGCTGTGAGCTATTCCGCCACGGGCAAGCGAGACAGTGTTTCGGCCAGTGTCCTTGCCAATAAGGGCGTCGATGCGCTGGGTGCGCGGGCAATGGCTGGCTTTTCGGACGCGACCTTTTTCCGGGTCACTGGGCGGGCGGGTTATGACCGGGTGTTCGGCAAGCGCGTCGTTGGTCGGCTGCGCATGGTCGGCCAATATACTCAGGATCGGTTGCCGGGCAGCGAGCGGCTGGCGGTCGGCGGGCCGGAATTCGGGCGGGCCTTCGAGACCGCCTTGCTGAGCGGCGATCGTGGCGCTGCCGCCTCACTGGAAGTGGCGGTGAGACCCGGCCTTCCTCAAAAATTCACCGGGTCGGAAGTCTATGGCTTCGTGGATGCCGCCCGGATCAAGGTGTTAGCGCGGACGGGGTTCCTTGGTGCCCGCTACGATCTGGCATCCGCTGGCGGCGGTGTCCGGCTGAACTATGCCACGCGGGCGAGCTTTTTCGTGGAAGGCGCACGGGCGATCGAAGCGCCTTATGGCGGACTCGAAAAGGCGTGGCGTGTCAATGTCGGGTGGCACCTCAAGCTCCGCCAATAAGGTGCTGCCGCGCGTTACTTCCCTGCCTGTGAGGCTCCCTTGCCTGCATCCATCGGCGTGATGCGATAGAGCTGGAATGGCAGGACGGTCGGGAAGTTCAGCTTCACGGGGCTGAGGAACGGGAACGTCTCGTCCCGCATCATGCGGGCATAGAAGCCCTTGGGGCTGCGCTGCTGATAGATGGTTCCTTCCGGGAAACCGGGGCAAACGAGCAGGTAGGTCGCGCCATGCGCTGCGGCGATTGCCCGGAAATTCTCCGGCGCGCCGTCCATCGCGTGGTGAACGTCGAGGATCGCCTTTTCATTGCGATGATAAGGGCCGGCAATTGCGCGATGATGAGTTATCGCAATAAGGCGCGGGCCGAGATCGACCATGGTGAAGATCGTGGCAGGGGGCAGTTCGTCGAGCGCGGCGAGCGCTGGCTGCGAGCGGCATCGTCCGCTCGCCGAACCCGCAGGGCTGGGCTTGGGTTTGGACTGGGCGGCATTCGACGCGGCGGAGACGGAAGCGGACGTGGTCGCGCTTCCCTTGCGCTGGGTGGATGAGGCTGTAGCGACGCGGCGAGGCGGCAAGGCTGCTGACGTGGCTGTGAGCCGCCGTGAGGCCTCGCGGCTCTCCTCTTCCTCCTCTTCCTCATCGTCGATCCAGTTGGCGACGGTGGTCCGCCAATAGCCGACGGCCTTGGGGTAGAGCGGGTAGGCGCTTGCCGCCGAACCCAGCAACGCAAGGCCAGGGATGGCGACCAGGCGCCGCCAGATGCCCGGTCCGGCGAAGAGCCAGACGATGAACGCCCAGAGCGCGCAGGCAAGCGGCGCGATGGCAAGGAGCTGCGCGGCCGGTCCCGCCCTGATCTGCCAGAAGCATAGGCCGATCGAGAAGGCGATCATCAGTGCGACCGTGCCCCAGGCCCAGAGCCGCTCGATATCCCGCCGGACCGCCCAGCATCCCGCAAGGGCGCAAAGCATGCCCGCAGCCGGGATTGCCATCACCGGCACCCACGTGGTGTGTGCCTGCACATAGATGGGCTTGGCCTCGCGGATGTAGATGAGCCACTTGTTCTGAAGCTCTGGCGAAAGCTGATAGGCGCCGGTCAGGCATTGCGGCCAGCTTATCCAGGCGAAACCGAGGACGATCGCGCCACCGACCGCAGCGGCGGCAAAGCGCTGCGGCCAGCCGCGCACCGGCAGAAGCGTCAGCGCGAAGAGGACACCAGCGGCAAGCGTGAGGATGCTGGTCCACACCGGAGACAGCGCATCGCACATCGGTAGTCGATTGGCGTTGCTGGCGAACGCGGCATAGCCGATCGCGGTTGTGCCACCCAGGCTCAGCGCATATGGGCGCATCCGCCGTTCAGCGCCGTCCTTGAAGATCCATCGCAGCGCGACAAGCGCGCCCGCACCGGCCAGATAGACGAGCATTTCCATGCCGATCGCCACTGATGCGGCGCTTGCGACACCGGCGACGACACCACCGCGCACCCATTTGCGATCGACCAGACCGGCAAGCGCGACGCTGGTGAGCGTGAGCTGCCAGCCATGATGATCGACCCGCATTGGCATGAACATGGAGAGGCCCATTTCCGCGCCGAGCGGCAGCAGCATGGCAATGAACCAGGCATGCCCCCCGCTGGCGAGACGGCGCGCCAGAAAAGCGAGCGAGAGCATGAGCGGCAGCAGCGGCAGCAGCGGTGCGACGCCGAGCGCCAGCTGATCTGCACGCACGTCGCTCACAAAAAAACGGAAAAACAGCATCAAGCCGGCGATCGGCAGATCGACGAGGCGGCTCCAGTGGATGTTCGCGCCCTGCGGCGGGTTCATGCGGTGCTGGGTGAGATCCCACCAGCTCTGGCCGTTCAGCCAGTCCCGCACTTGCAGATAGCGCATATTATCGTCGGTATCGCCCAGCGCCATGTAATGCATCGCGCTGCCAAAGCGCTGCAGATAGACCGCGCAGATGATGAGCCAGGCAATCGCGACGATCCAGTGCCACTCGCGATGCGCCCAGCGATTGAGCAGCGCGACGAGGCGGCCGGGGCGCGAGCGGGAAAAGTTGTCGAGGCGGGAAAGCATCAGCTAGGGGATTAGCCTGGCGTCGGCAAAGCGCAAGTTCAGAGCGCGCTTGTTCGACGCGGCATGATCCGGGGGCCTTGATCGACGCGATGCTGATTTTATCCACGCTGCAGGATGCAGAGCGGCGTTGGCCGCTTCTGGCGCAGGTGCTGCGCTATGGGCTCGTCGGCGGGTTCGTGACTGCTTTGCAAGCGGCGACCTATTGGCTGCTGGCCCGCCATGCAGGCGTGCATCCCCAGCTGGCTAATCTGGCGGGATATGGTATTGCCGTCGCGAGCGGCTTCGTCCTCCACGGGCGCTGGTCCTTTCGAGGTCATGGCGGACGCGATCGGCCGCTGCATCGCGCGGCGCGCTTCTTCGCGGTGTCGCTCGCCAGCCTGGCGCTCAACGCGGGCTGGGTATGGCTTACGACGGACCTGCTCGGATGGCCGCTCTGGGCGCCGATCCCGTTCATGGCGGTGGCGACGCCTGCTCTCGTCTTCGTGCTCAACCGGCGCTGGGTCTTCGCCTGACATCCGGGACTGCTCCAGCAGTCGCGCATAGGAAAAGGGGCCACTTCTCCTGAGAGAAGCAGCCCCTTTCATGTCTCGCACCCGCCTGGGATGCGCGAACCGCTCAGAGAGCGTTGTCGACAGAATTGCTGGCGTTGTCCATCGCGTTGCCCGCAGCGTTCATGGCGTTGCCGGCGGCGTTCATGGCATTGTCGGCTGCATTGGCAGCGTCATTCGCGGCGTTCATCGCGTCGTTTGCGGCGTTGTTGGTCTCGTTGGAACCGCAAGCTGCAAGGCCGAGCGAAGCTGCAACGACGAACGAAAAGGCAAGAGACTTCTTCATGGGCAAACCCCCTATTTTGCTAAACCGGCAGGCGGTTCGAGGAAAGGGACCCCGGGGAGCCTGCGCGCAAATCGTATAGTCTAGTTAATTCCAAGGCAATCCCTGCCGGCCGCACTGCAACATATCGTCTTCATCATGCCCGCTGCTTGACGCAGACGGAGCCGTTGCGCGCGATGCATGATTGACGGATATAAAGGAATCTTTATATGAAGAGGCAATGACGATTTTCAGCCAGATTGATCTGTTTCGGGCGCTCGGCGATCCGACGCGACTGCGCGTCGTGCACTTGCTGCGCGAGATGGAACTGGCGGTCGGCGAGATCGCCGTCGTGGTCGGGCAGAGCCAGCCGCGTGTCTCACGGCACATCCGGATTCTTGTGGATAGCGGCCTTGTCGAGCGGCGGCGGGAGGGGAGCTGGGTGTTCCTGACGCTTCGCCGGGACGAGACCGAGCGGGCGCTTGGCCGCCTGCTGGATGTCGCTCCGCGCGATCCGGCCGAGTTGTTGTGGATTGAGGCGGACCGCGCCCGTCTTGCCGCAATCCGGGCCGAGCGAGCACGGGCGGCGGAGGATTATTTCGCCACGCATGCCGAGCATTGGGACGCGATCCGGTCGCTTCACGCGCCGGAGGCGGAGGTCGAGCAGGCCATGGCGGCGATGTTGGCGGACACGCCCCTCGGCGCACTGCTGGACATCGGCACCGGGACGGGCCGGATGGCGACGCTCTTCGCGAACAAGGCCAGCCAAGTCATGGCGGTCGATCGCAGCCCGGATATGCTGAGGCTGGCCCGTGCCAAGACGCCCGAAGCGCTCGCGGAAAAGGTGCGTTTTCAGATCGGCGATTTCTACGATCTGCCGGTGGAAGATGCGTCGGTCGATACGGCGCTGCTTCATCAGGTGCTGCACTATGCGCAGGAGCCCGAGCGCGTGATTGCCGATGTGGCGCGGGTGCTGGCAGAGGACGGACGGCTGCTGATCGCCGACTTTGCCGCGCATGAGCGCGAGGAGCTGCGCCAGCTCAATGCCCACGCGCGGCTCGGTTTTTCCGACGCGCAAATCGAAAGCTGGTATCGCGCGGCGGGAATCGACCTTATCGAGACCCGCGCGCTGGAGGGCGGCGAGCTGACCGTGAAACTCTGGCTTGGCCGGCGCCGGGGCGCGCGGATAAGGCAGATCAAGAGCAAGTGATTATCCTGTCCACAACATCAACAAGGGCGTCAGCACGATGACCTATGCTTTCGGTCCGGGTCTGCGGCCGTCTCTTTTTGCCGATCTTCCTGGCGACACGAAGGTGTCCTTCGAGTTCTTCCCGCCCAAGACGGACGAGGCAACGGCGCAGTTCTGGGCGACGTTCGACGCGCTCGAACCGCTCGATCCCAGCTTCGTCTCCGTGACCTATGGCGCGGGCGGCACGACCCGTGAGCGGACGCTGGGTGCGGTCTCGGCGCTGGCCAAACGCGGTGCGCCGGTCGCGGCCCATCTTACCTGTGTTTCGGCCAGCCGCGATGAAGTCGATGCAGTGGCGGACAGCTTCTGGGAAGCGGGCGTTCGGCATATCGTCGCGCTGCGTGGTGACGGGCAGGGGGTGGACGGCAGCTACAGTGCGCATCCGCAGGGCTATGCCAATGCCGCCGAACTGGTGGCAGGGCTCACCAAACGGCACCCGTTCGAGATCAGCGTAGCAGCCTATCCGGAAATACACCCGGAGTCGGCGAGCGCGCAGGCCGATATCGACAATCTCAAGCGCAAGATCGATGCGGGCGCGACGCGGGCAATTACGCAGTTTTTCTTCGACGTTGAGCGCCTGCTGCGCTTCCGCGACGCGGCGGCAGCGGCCGGCATCACTGCCGAGATCGTGCCGGGCATCCTGCCGGTCTCGAATGTGAAGCAGACCCGCAAGTTCGCTGCCCAGTGCGGTGCTACGATCCCAGGCTGGATGGACAGCCTGTTCGAGGGGCTGGATAGCCACCCCGGCACGCGCCAGATGGTCGCGGCGACCATCGCGGCCGAGCTGTGCCAGCAGCTGACCGTGGAAGGCGTGCGGCATTTCCATTTCTACACGCTCAACCGATCGGAGCTGAGCTACGCGGTCTGCCACCTGCTCGGCCTCCGCCCCACAGAAGGCGTCGCATCCAAGGAGAAGGTCGCATGAGCGGACCGAACGACACGGCCGAGGCGATCCGCGCGCTGGCGGCGGAACGCATCCTCATCTTCGACGGCGGATACGGCACGTCGATCCAGAGGCACGGCCTGGTTGAGGCCGACTATCGCGGATCGCTGGATCTGGCAGCGGACCAGAAAGGCAATAACGATCTGCTGTGCCTGACGCGGCCGGACATCATCGGTGGCATTCATGATGCCTATCTGGATGCGGGTGCGGACATCATCGAGACGAACAGCTTCTCGTCCACCCGGATTGCGTTGGCCGATTATGGCTGCGAGCATCTCGTGCGCGAGATCAATCTGGCGGCTGCGCGCGTGGCGCGGGAAAGCGCGGATAAGGCGCAGGCAAGGGATGGCCGGCGGCGCTTCGTGGCCGGCGCGATCGGTCCGACCAACAAGACGCTTTCCATCTCCCCCAAGGTCAATGATCCGGCATTCCGCGAGATCGACTTCGACACGCTGAGAGACGAGTATCGCACGCAATGCGATGCCCTGATCGAGGGCGGGGTGGACATGCTGCTGGTCGAGACCTGCTTCGACACGCTCAACGCCAAGGCTGCAGGGCTTGCCGCGCGGGAGGCCGAAGCGGCGGCAGGGCGGGATGTGCCGCTGATGATGAGCTTTACCATCACAGACATGTCCGGCCGGAACCTCTCGGGCCACACCATCAATGCGTTCTGGTATTCGCTAAGGCACCTCAAGCCGCTGACCATCGGCGTCAACTGCGCGTTCGGTGCCGATAAGCTGCGGCCGTATCTGGCGGAGCTCTCCCGTGCGGCCGACACGCTGATCCTCGCTTACCCCAATGCCGGCCTTCCCAACGAACTGGGCCAATATGACGAACTGCCCGAGACCACTGCGATGCTGATCGCGGAATGGGAGCGGGAAGGGCTGGTCAACATGGTCGGTGGTTGCTGTGGCACGACGCCGGGGCATATCGGCGCGATCGCGCGGGCGCTCTCGGGCGGAAAGCCGCGCGTTGTGCCGGACGTGCCGGTGGTGACGCGCCTCGCGGGGCTCGAGCCGATGCACATCGCGGCTTGAATCGTCGGAGGAGACAACGCCTCCGTTCGCCCTGTTGGCACGAGGCACGTGACTCGTGCCAATGTCGAAGGGCTGCACTTTGAAGAATAAAGACTGGGCTTCGACAGGCTCAGCCCGAACGGACGTAGAGATCAGGATATGACCCAACAATCCACAGGCGCCAGCTTCGTCAATGTCGGCGAACGCACCAACGTCACTGGTTCGGCCAAGTTCAAAAAGCTCATCATGGCAGGCGACTATGCCGCCGCGATCGAGATTGCGCGCGAGCAAGTGGAAAACGGCGCCCAGATCGTCGACGTTAACATGGACGAGGGCCTGCTGGACGCCCATGAAGCGATGACCCGCTTCCTCAAGCTCATCACGGCCGAGCCGGACATTGCGCGCGTACCCGTGATGATCGACAGCTCCAAGTGGAGCGTGATCGAGGCCGGGCTCAAGTGCGTATCCGGCAAGCCAATCGTCAACTCGATCAGCATGAAGGAAGGCGAAGAACAGTTCCTGGATCATGCGCGCAAGTGCATGGCCTATGGCGCCGCAGCGGTCGTCATGGCGTTCGACGAAACCGGGCAGGCGGATACCAAGGACCGCAAGGTCGAAATCTGCGAGCGCGCTTACAAGCTGCTGACCGGCATCGGCTTTCCGCCCGAAGATATCATCTTTGATCCCAATGTGTTCGCGGTGGCGACGGGCATCGAGGAGCACAACAACTACGGCGTCGACTTCATCGAGGCGTGTCGCGAGATCAAGGCGCGCTGCCCGCACGTGCATATCTCGGGCGGTCTCTCCAACCTCTCGTTCAGCTTCCGTGGCAATGAGCCGGTGCGCCGCGCGATGCACAGCGTGTTCCTCTATCACGCCATTCCCGCAGGCATGGACATGGGCATCGTCAATGCGGGGCAGCTCGACGTCTACGATACGATCGACCCGGAACTGCGCACCGCCTGCGAGGACGTGGTCCTCAATCGCGATCCGGACGCGGGCGAGCGACTGGTGACACTGGCCGAGAAGTTTCGCGGCACTGACGCTGTCGCGGAAAAGCAGGCGGAGGAATGGCGAAGCTGGGACGTAACGCGTCGGCTGGAACATGCGCTGGTCAAAGGCATCGACGCCTACGTCGTGGAGGACACCGAAGAAGCGCGGCTGGACGTGCAGCAGCGGGGCGGGCGGCCGATCGAAGTGATCGAAGGGCCGCTGATGGACGGCATGAACGTGGTCGGAGACCTGTTCGGCTCCGGCAAGATGTTCCTGCCGCAGGTGGTGAAGTCCGCTCGTGTGATGAAGAAGGCGGTCGCGCATCTCCTGCCCTACATCGAGGCGGAGAAAGCGGCGGATTCCAAGGGTAAGGGCCGCATCATCATGGCGACCGTGAAAGGCGACGTGCATGATATTGGCAAGAACATCGTCGGCGTTGTCATGCAGTGCAACGGCTTCGAGGTCATCGATCTGGGCGTGATGGTGCCCTGGTCGACGATCCTGGAGGCCGCGAATGAAAATGAGGCGGACATGATCGGCCTCTCGGGCCTCATCACGCCCTCGCTCGACGAGATGGTGACTGTCGCGCAGGAAATGCAGCGCGCCGGCATGTCCATGCCGCTGTTGATCGGCGGCGCGACGACGAGCAAGGTTCACACCGCACTCAAGATCGAGCCGGAATATACTGGCCCCGTCGTCCATGTGCTCGACGCGAGCCGCGCAGTCGGCGTGGCGACGGCTCTCGTCTCCGATACGCAAAAAGCGCCCTTCGTGGAGCAGACGGCGGGAGAATATGCCAAGATCCGCGACGCGCGCGCGGGCAAGGGACAGAGTGAGCTGCTGACCATTGGGCAGGCGCGTGACAATGGCTTTGCCATGGACGAGCGCATGAAGGTGCCGGCGCCCGCGCAGCCGGGGGTCCATGTCTTCCCCGACTGGGATCTTGCCGATCTTGCCGAATATATCGACTGGACGCCCTTCTTCCGTGCCTGGGAACTGGCAGGCACTTACCCTGCAATCCTCGACGACAAGGTCGTTGGCGAGAGCGCGCGCAGCCTGTTCGCCGACGCGCAGGCAATGCTCAAGCAAATCATCGACGAGAAGTGGCTGGTCGCCAAGGGTGTCGCAGGCATGTGGCCCTGCGCGCGCGAGGGGGACGATGTCGTCATCTATCTGGAAGATGAGCGCCATGTTCGCCTGCCGTTCCTGCGTCAGCAGATCGCCAAGCGCGCCCAGAGCGAAGGCGGCCGCGCCAACTCCTGCCTCGCGGACTTCATCAGCCCGGACGGCGACTGGATCGGTGGGTTCGCTGTCTCTGCCGGTCATGGCATCGAGCCGCATCTGGCTCGCTTCCGTGCGCGCCACGACGACTATTCGGACATATTGCTGAAGGCGCTGGCCGATCGGCTGGCCGAGGCTTTCGCGGAGCGGCTCCACGCGCATGTTCGCCGCGAGCTGTGGGGCTATGCCGACGAAGACAATATGACCAACGAAGCGCTGATCCGCGAGCAATATGTCGGCATTCGCCCGGCGCCGGGTTATCCCGCCTGCCCGGACCATAGCCTCAAGCCCATCCTCTTCGATCTGCTGGATGCGACACACAATGCGCACATCACACTGACGGAGAGCTTCGCCATGTTGCCCACCGCAGCGGTGAGCGGCTTCTATTTCGCGCATCCGCAGGCAAGCTATTTCGGCGTGGCGCGGATCGGGCGCGACCAGTTGGAGGATTATGCGGCGCGCCGCGGTGTGGACATTGCTACCGCGGAGCGCTGGTTGCGGCCCAATCTCGACTAATCGACATTAAAGACGTGCTGCATCCAAAAAGCTATGCGCGGTCTTCCGGGCTTGATAACAAGTCGTAACGGACGGCTGAGAAGGTCAGAATTTGCATTCGATTATTTATGTGAGCACGGCGACTACACCTCTTGCGCCGGATCAACTCGAGACCCTCGCCGGTGAAGCTGCTGAGAAGAACGAGCCCCGTGGTATTACGGGGCTGCTGGCTTATAATGGCTTCAACTTCATGCAATTGCTTGAAGGCGATAAGGATGCCGTAGAGGAACGGCTGGGCCGCATAAAGGACGATCCCCGCCACAGCGGCGTCGTCGTCGTTCGTCGCGAGACAGTCGAAGGGCGCGAGTGCGGGGCCTGGTTCATGGCCGCGCGCACGACCCCGCTTGCCGGCCTCGGCCCTGCGGACGCACTGCGTGATGCCCTGCCCGATTCGCTGCGCGAGGAAACACGGCGGCTCTTCTCCAGCTTCGCGTCGTTGGTGCGCTGATCCGCCTTCCGGCTGGCTGCTTCAGCGTGGCTCCCGGCACGGCCCCTCATAGATGATCCGCCACCGCTCGGACCGGGCGAGGCAGGAATTGCTGAAAGTCCGCTGCTGCCCACGGCGAATGGCGCAGACCGGCGCATAGTTCATGGTGCAGGCCACCGGTCGTTGAGGCGGGCGCGGACGCTCAGGCCCTGGCATGGTTTCCATACAGCCAGTGAGCGTGAGCGGAGCGACTAATGACAGGACGGCAACGAGATTGGAGCGCGACATCAGCGAAACTCCTCTGCCTATAGTGCGGCGCCCTGATGACGCCGCTACCGATCAGCATGATCCCCGCTGGCCGCTAAGGCAAGCGTGGATCAATGGGGGAGGATCGCTGCTGATGGCGGCTTATTTCGCCGGGCAGCTTGTCTGCGGGCCTGCGATCAGATCGAGGCATTTGCCGTCATAGCCCGTTGACGGGAGCGCGAGGCCGATCTGCGCTGCAAGCGTGGGCATGATGTCCACTGTCTCGACACCGAGCGGCTGATCGAACGGCACCAGTCCGTTGCGCCAGAAGAGGATCGGCACGCGCCGGTCATAATCCCATGGGCTGCCATGCGTCGCAACCGAGTTGTTGCCGTCAGGGTTGATGATGGGGGTGACGCGCGGCTTCAGAAGCACGAGCAGATCGCCGGAACGTTGGGGATCGAAGCTCGCCTTCGCCTCATCCAGAAGCGACCAGCTCTCCGGCGGACCTGAAGGCTCCGGTGCAGCGGCGAGTTCAGCGTGCGTGAAGACCGCGGCGACCTGTCGCTGCTCCTTGTAGAATGCCGTGGCGGCAGCGAGCAGCTTCGCTTTCTCGGCGGGCTTCAGCCGCTTGTTGACCCACATGTCGCCGGAGGCTCCGTCCGCCAGCAGCAAGTCGTCGCCGGAAAGGGCCGTCTGGCTCGCCAGCAGCGCGTTGACAGCCTTTGGCGCAAGCGCAGGGGCTGCGCGCTCCGCATCGCCTGCCGCATTCTCCCGGTTGCGCTCGGGCAGGTCATGCCCGCCATGGTCCGCAGTCAGCGTCACCATATAGTCGATGCCGAGCGCATCCAGACGATCGAAGAAGCTGCCGAGGCTGGCATCCAGATTAGCCATCTGGATGCACATTTCGGCGCCTTCGGTGCCGAAGCCATGGCCGACATAGTCTGTGGCGGAAAGGCCGATGGAAATGAGGTCAGTCGCTGAACCCTGACCCAGCTTCTGATCCTCGATAAGGCTCTGGGCGAGCGCCAGGATCGCCGCGTCGAATTCCGGCGAGGCCCGGAAGGCGCGGGCATCGCCGCCCTTGCGCGCAAAATGACCATTGCCCACGCTTTTCGTAGGACTGACCGGAACGGCATGATTCTTGGGCATACAGTTGGCGGGAATATCCATCGCCGCGCGATCGGCATTGAATAGTTGCGCAACGCCCGCATTGACCCTGTCGACCAGCGGGGTGGTGGGCACGCCGCGATAACTGGTGAAGGTCTTGCCGCCCCACCACCAGATTTGATCGAGCGTCGGCCCGCCCATCATGATCGCGGCGCGATCCTTGCCCGCGACCGAGATGACTTTTGCCGCAGGATTGGCGGCTTTCATCCGTCCGCCGAGCGTCGGTACGCGCAGATAGTGGACGGACGGCGCATAGTCGCTTGAGGACGTGCCGGGGACAGACGGGTCTTCCGAGCAATAGACGACCTTGTCCGACCGGGTAACGGACTGATCGATCCAGTTATTGGCGATGATGCCGGTGTGACCGGGGCGATTGCCCGTAAGGATGGTCGAGTGGCCGGGGCAGGTCTCGGTCGCGGCGTGGCTCTGGAAGCCCTTGGGGAAAACGACGCCATGGGCGAGGCGGGCCATACCCGCAGTGAAGGTAGGCCGATACTCGTTGAAAAGGTCCGCCGAGAACTGGTCGACCGAGATGACGACGAGCAATTTGGGCGGACCGATAGGCCGGCCCGGAGCGGGTGCGGGGACAGGCTCGGGGCGAAGCGAAGTCTGGGCAACGGCGGGCGCTGCGACAAGCGCGAGAGAAGCAAGAAGACGACGACCCAGCCGATGCATGAAATTCCCCTTTGTGGTGGCGCGGCGCGCGCCTAGATCGTGGCGCTCCACTGTAGGACCGCGCCATGCATCGCCTCAATGGCCTTTTGATGACAATATTGGCACTGGCGACCTTGTTTGTCGGCGCGCCTGCTCATGCTCAGGGCGCCTTCGGAACAGGTCAGCGCCACATGCGCGCGAGTCTGATCGCGGAGACGGCCACCCCGGCTGCAGGATCGACCGTGACGCTCGCCATTCTGATGCAGCCGGACAAGGGCTGGCACGGCTATTGGCAGAATCCCGGCGATGCGGGCGCCGGCATGAACCTCGACTGGACGCTGCCTGCGGGTGCGGGCGTGGGCTCCTTGCGTTATCCGGTGCCGCAGCGCCTCGTGATCGCCGGGCTGATGAACCATGTCTTCGAGCATGACTATGCCGTGCTGACGGAGCTAAAAGTGCCGGCCGGCCTCAAGGCTGGCACAAAGCTGCCCGTACAGGCGAAGGGCCGGTGGCTGGTTTGCACGGATAGCCTGTGCGTGCCCGAAGAGGGTGAAATCGCGACAGTGCTCACGATCGGCACGGGGGCCGTGACGCCCGCGACTCGAGCGCGATTCGACGGCTGGCGTGCGGCGCTGCCTCGCCCGCTCGACCAGCAGGCGAGCTATGCGATCACTGGCAATCGCATTGCCATTTCCGTGCCTTATCCGGCGACGGGCGAGACGCGCGAGCCATGGTTCTACGCGGTCAGTCGCGACCGCATCGCCTATGCAGAGCCGCAGGCAGTGCGGCGCGTGGGCGACCGTCTGGTGATCGACACCGGTATCCCAGAGGGGGCGGCCATCACCGGCCCGATCGAGGGTGTGCTCGCGGTCTCGCCCGGCCTTGCGCTCGCGGTGACAGCAACGCCCGGCGCCGTGCCGGCAGGTGGGGAGCCTGTGGACGGGGGCCGGACATCAGGGGGCATCGACCCGATCGCGCTGCTGTTGACGCTGGCTGGCGCGTTCCTTGGCGGTCTCATCCTCAACATCATGCCGTGCGTCTTTCCCATTCTGAGTCTCAAGGCGCTCAGCCTCACCAAAGCAGGCGGTGACGAGAGACAGGCGCGGTTGGACGCGATCGCCTACACTGCGGGCATTCTCGTTACATGTCTGGCGCTGGGCGGAGTGATGCTGGCGATCCGCGCGGCGGGGCAAGAGATCGGCTGGGCGTTCCAGCTCCAGCATCCCGGCGTCATCGCACTTCTGCTGGTGCTGATGACCGCGATCACGCTCAATCTTGTGGGCGCCTTTGAGCTCGGCGTTATCGACGCCGGTCAGGGGCGGGCGGCGCGGGGCGGCTTGTCCGGCGCGTTCTGGACCGGTGCGCTCGCAGCCTTCGTGGCGACGCCCTGCGCCGGGCCGTTCCTTGGCGCAGCGATGGGCGCGGCGCTGGTGCTGCCCTGGCCGCTCGCGCTGCTCGTCTTCGCAGGACTCGCGCTTGGGCTGGCGGCCCCCTTCCTGCTGATCGCCTTCATTCCAGCCGCGCGGTCACGCCTGCCGAAACCCGGTGCGTGGATGAACCGACTGAAGCATATTCTCGCCATCCCTATGGGACTGACGGCGGCGGGGCTGCTTTGGCTGCTCTGGCGGCAGACCGGCGAGCAGGGTCTTGCTCTCGGGCTGATATTGGCGTTCGTCGCTGCCGTGCTGCTCGTGATGATCGGGCGACGCCAGCGGCGCGGGAGTGGCACGCATGCAGCCGCGATCCTGATCGGCTGTCTTGCATTGGGCAGCGTAGCCCTGGCCGTGCCGCCCGTGCTGGATGCGCCGATCCGCGCCGTCGGCGATCACGCCGCCTTCGACGAAGCAAAACTCGCGGCCCTCCGCGCGAACGGCAAGCCCGTGTTCCTGTATTTCACGGCCGACTGGTGCCTGACCTGCAAGGTGAACGAGGCGGGTGCGTTGGCGAATAGCGATGTCATCGCTGCATTCGACAAGGCCGGGGTACAGTGGATGGTGGGCGACTGGACCAATGCTGATCCGGCGATCACGCGCTTTCTGGAAGCGAACGGGCGGGCGGGTGTGCCGCTCTACCTCTATTATGCGCCGGGTGCACGCGCGCCACAGGTGCTCCCCCAGGTGCTCACGCCGGGGACGCTGACGGCGCTGGTCGCGGGCTGATGGCAAAGGCGCGGCTCGATCAGTTGCTTGTGGAGCGAGGCATGGCCGAGAGCCGCACCCGCGCGCAGGCCCTCATCATGGCGGGGCAGGTTCTGGTAGCGGGCAAGGCGGGCGCCAAGGCCGGACAGATGCTGGCCACTGATGCCGACATCGTGCTCAAAGGGCGTGACCATCCCTGGGTGTCTCGCGGTGGGCTCAAACTGGACCATGCTCTAGCTCATTTCGCGATCGACGTGACCGGCCTGACGGCAATGGACGTGGGCAGCTCCACGGGCGGCTTTACCGATGTACTGCTGACGCGGGGGGCGGCGAGGGTCTACGCCGTGGACAGCGGAACGAACCAGCTCGCATGGAAGCTGCGCAGCGACAATCGCGTCATCGTGCACGAGCAGACCAGCGCACGCATCCTCACTGCCGACCATATACCCGAGCTTGTCGACATCATTGTCTGCGACGCGAGCTTCATCGGCCTCGCCAAGGTGCTGGAGCGTCCACTTTCCTTCGCTGCGCCGGGTGCACATCTCGTGGCGCTGATAAAGCCGCAGTTCGAGGCAGGGCGAGCCGAGGTCGGCAAAGGCGGGGTAGTGCGCGATCCGGCTGTGCATGCCCGCGTATGCGACGAGGTTTCCGCGTGGGTGGGCGGGCAGGGGTGGGATGTGATCGGCATTACCACCAGCCCTATCACCGGACCGGAGGGCAATGTGGAGTTCCTGATCACGGCGCGCCTCGGTACGAGCTCGATGCCTTGTCCCGAAATCGCATGACCGCTCGCCAAATGTGGCTTGCGAAGCGCCCTTAAACCCCGCACATCTCCCTGCCTTGAGGTTGTGGGGAGTCGACTGCCATGGACATGCACGGGCGAGGGCGCGAATGAGCGAGATAGCCTCCAAGGCCCAACTCCGCATGTCGTATTTGCGCTGGGCTCTCTTCACAGTGCCCGCCATCGAATTTCTCGGGATCGTGTCAGCCCGGATCAGCAATTCCGGTTATGGAAATGCCTGGTTCGCGGCGTTGGATAAGCCAGCGATCACGCCGCCCGGCATCGCCTTCGCCATCGTCTGGCCAATCCTCTATCTTCTCATGGGATTAGCTCTCGCGGTCATTCTCCACGCGCGGGGCGCACGCGGACGCGGGGTGGCGATCGCGCTGTTCCTCGTGCAGCTCTTCTGCAATCTCGCCTGGTCGCCGGTTTTTTTCGCGGCGCACGAGACGACTGTGGCTTTCTACCTGTGTGTCGCCATTCTCCTGCTCGCGACGATCACGACGATGCTTTTCGTGCGAATCCGGGTAGGGGCAGCGCTGCTGATGCTTCCGTATCTCGCCTGGCTGGTCTTCGCGAGCATCCTCTCCTATCAGATCATGGTGATGAACCCCGGCGCCGACGCTCTTGTCGCGCCAGCGATCCGCACCCAGATATAGAAGGACAGTCAGTGCTTGCGCACTGGCGCCAGACGAGGACCAAGCCATCATGCAAAGCGAGAACCGCTTTTTCGACGATCTTTCGCGCATCATCAATGGAGCTGCGGGAACCATCGCGGGCATGAGCCGCGAAGTGGAATCCAATGCGCGTGAGCGGGCGCGGGAATGGATCGGCGGACTGGATTTCGTGAGCCGCGAAGAATTTGACGCGGTCAAGGCGCTGGCCGCCAAGGCGCGTGAGGATGTCGAGCGACTAGAGGCTCGACTGGCCGCGCTCGAAACCGGCAGTCCGGCAGCGGCGCCAGCAGCCGCCAAGCCCCGTGCTCCGCGAAAGCCGCAAACCCCCGAGTGACAGCCGACCCCGGCGCGGTTATCCACAACTTATTCCACCATTCGTCCACAAGCTGACGAAGTTGGGACAGGTGCGCCCTGTCGCCACGCTGGTCGCGTGGAATACGGCATGCTAAAGCGCCATTGAGAAAATGCCGACCGACGGCCGGGACTTGCGGAACTGATGATCGACCACGACGAATATGCCGGCAACGAGCATGAGGCGGAGCCCATCGACATGCTTGCTGCCTATTTCGAGGCGCATGAATGGCCTTTCGAGCACGTGAGCGACGACGAGATCGTCGCCAAGCATCGCGGAAGCTGGACTGAATATGAAGTGCGTGCGATCTGGCGCGACGAAGATCAGGTGCTTCAGCTCCTCGTGCTCCCGGACATTCGCGTAGCCGACGACAAGCGCACCGCAATCTGCGAGACAATCGCGCTCATCAACGAGCAGCTCTGGCTCGGTCATTTCGAGCTTTGGTCATCAAGTGGCGCGTTGCTCTTTCGCCATGGCGCCATGCTGGGCGCGAACGCGGCGTTGACGATCGACCAGGCGCAACTGCTGGTGGAAAGCGCCATCGACGAAAGTGAACGCTTCTATCCCGTGTTTCAGTTCGTGCTCTGGGGGGGCAAGACCCCCGCAGAAGCGCTGGCCGCGAGCCTCATCGAAACACATGGCGAAGCCTGAGCCGGGGTCGGTGACTGCCGCGCAGAACTGGCCTCAGGCGCTGCTGCTGGTGGGCTGCGGCAACATGGCGGGCGCCATGTTGGGGCGCTGGCTGGAATATGGTCTGCCGCCAGAGCGCGTGACTGTGGTGCGGCCGAGCGGGCGGCCAGTCGCTGACGGAGTGACCGTCATGACCACGCTGCCCGATGTGATCGCGCCTGATACGCTCGTACTTCTTGGCCATAAGCCGCAGCAACTCCCTGATATCGCGCCCCCGCTTGAGGCGCGGCTGGGGGCGGGGGCGACGATCTTCTCGATCCTCGCCGGCGTGAGCACCACGCAGCTTGCGGCGGTCATACCGCAGGCTGGTGCTCATGTGCGCGCAATGCCTAACATGCCGGTGCGGAGCGGGCACGGCGTCGTGAGCCTCTTCGTCGATCCCTCGGTGCCCGCTCATGTTCGGGACGTGGCAGACCTGCTCTGCCGTCCGCTTGGGCTGGTGGCCTGGCTCGAGGACGAAGCACTGTTCGATGCGGCGACGGCGCTGGCCGGCTGTGGTCCGGCTTATGTGTACCGGTTTATAGATGCGCTGGCGAAGGCCGGTGAGGCCGTTGGTCTCAGCGCCGAGATTGCTGCACACATGGCTCTGGCGACGGTCGAGGGTGCGGCGCTGACCGCCGCTGTCTCGAAGGATGCGCCCGGCGCGCTAGCCGACGCGGTAGCGAGCAAAGGCGGCATGACCCGCGAGGGACTGGATGTGCTCGACCGTGCGGATGGACTTGCGCCGCTCATTGAGGCGACGCTGCGTGCAGCGCGGGACCGGGGTGCGGAGCTGGCGAGGCTGGCTGCCGGACCAGGCAAGGCCTGACCTGCGACCCAAGGCTGCGCGAGCCGCCGGAGAATGGATCTCGGTGCGGTTAGCGCGCGCCGTGCGACGTAAACCACGCTGCAAACTTGCCCCCGCGCCTCGCGCCTGATAGCGGCGCGCACGAATTGCAACGCCTCGACAAAAGAGAGTCCCGCCAATGTCCGATCAGATCAAACGCGTCGTCCTTGCCTATTCGGGTGGCCTCGACACGAGCGTGATCCTGAAATGGCTTCAGCAGGAGTATCAGTGCGAGGTCGTGACGTTCACGGCCGATTTGGGGCAGGGTGAGGAGCTGGAGCCGGCGCGCCAGAAAGCGCTCAATGCAGGCGTGAAGCCGGAGCATATCTTCATCGATGATCTGCGCGAGGAGTTCGTCAAGGATTTCGTTTTCCCGATGATGCGCGCAAACGCGCTTTATGAAGGGCTTTATCTGCTCGGCACCTCGATCGCGCGGCCGCTCATTTCCAAGCGTCTGATCGAGATCGCCAAGGAAGTGGGTGCAGATGCCGTGAGCCACGGCGCGACCGGCAAGGGCAACGATCAGGTCCGCTTCGAGCTCAGCGCTTACGCGCTGAACCCGGACATCAAGGTGATCGCCCCCTGGCGCGAATGGGATCTGACGAGCCGCACCAAGCTCATCGAGTTCGCCGAAGCGCATCAGATCATGGTGAGCAAGGACAAGCGCGGCGAGGCGCCGTTCTCGACCGATGCGAATCTTCTCCACACGTCGTCCGAGGGGAAGGTGCTCGAAGATCCGTGGCAGGAAGTACCGGATTATGTGTACTCGCGCACGGTCAACCCGGAGGACGCCCCCGATCAGCCGGAATATATCACGATCGATTTCGAGAAGGGTGATGGCGTTGCGCTAAATGGCGCGGCGATGAGTCCCGCCACGCTGCTTGCCGCGCTCAACGATCTTGGCCGCAAGCACGGTATCGGGCGGCTCGATCTGGTCGAGAATCGGTTCGTGGGCATGAAATCACGCGGCATGTACGAGACGCCCGGCGGCTCCATCTATCATCTCGCGCATCGCGGCATCGAATCCATCACGCTCGACCGTGGTGCCGCCCACCTCAAGGACGAGCTGGCGCCGCGCTATGCCGAGCTCATCTATAACGGCTTCTGGTTCGCGCCGGAGCGCGAGATGCTGCAGGCGGCGATCGACTACAGCCAGGCGAATGTGAGCGGCACGGTGCGTCTCAAGCTCTACAAGGGCGGCGTGTATGTCGTCGGCCGCAAGTCGCCCAATTCGCTCTACAGCGAGAAGGTCGTGACCTTCGAAGACGACGCGGGCGCCTATGACCAGCGCGACGCGGCCGGCTTCATCAAGCTGAACGCCCTGCGTCTGCGGTTGCTGGGGCAGCGCGGCGAAGGCTGATCCGGGGAGCTAGTCCTCCCAGCGGGAGCGGCTGGCTTCGTCAAGGACGCGATAGGCGCCCTGGACCGCGAACATCCATGCGGGATATTCTGCGCTGAGAATCACCGCGCAGGCGGCAATATTGTCGTCGAGTTGATCGATACGCTTAGCGCCCACGATCACGGTGGTGACAACCTGCTGGTGAAGCAGCCAGGCAATGGCAATCTGCGCCACCGATACCCCGCGAGTCTCCGCCATGGGCCGCATCATATCGACAATGTCGAATGCCTTGGTCTTGTCGCCCGGAGGGAAGTCGAAATTCGCGCGGCGACCTTCTCCGCCTTCCCGGCTGTATTTGCCTGAGAGCAGCCCTCCGGCAAGCGGCGACCAGACCAAGAGGCCCAGCCCTTCCGAGCGCATCATGGGTACCAGTTCGCGCTCAAGATCCCGCCCGGCAATGGTATAATAGGCCTGCACGGTCTCGAAGCGGGCGCGACGCTCCTCGCGAGCGATGCCCAGTGCCTTCGCGATTTACCAGGCGGCCCAGTTCGACACCCCGACATAGCGGACATGCCCTTGGCGGACGAGATCATCGAGCGCGCGGATGGTCTCCTCGATCGGTGTGACCGGATCCCAGCCGGGGATCTGATAAAGATCGATATAGTCCGTATCCAGACGGCGCAGGCTGGCCTTCACCTGATCCATGATGTGCCCGCGTGACGCGCCCTTGTCGTTTACGCCGGGCCCCATACCGCCCATCACTTTGGTGGCGAGCACCACGTCTGAGCGCGCAAGGCCGAGATTGCGGATCGCCCGGCCTGTAATCTCCTCTGATGCGCCCTCCGAATAGACGTTCGCCGTGTCGATGAAGTTGACGCCTGCATCCACTGCGCGACGCACGATGGCGTCCGCTCCTGCCTGATCCAGTCCTGCGACATGCTGGAATCGGCCACTCTCGGGTGTCCCGAAAGTCATCGTCCCCAGGCAAAGCTCGGAGACCCGCAACCCTGTCGTGCCGAGGCGATTATAGCGCATGGATAAGCATCCCTGATGAAGAACGCGAGAAGGGAGCAGCCATCAGGCCGCTCCCTTTCATGTGCTCCTAAGCGGGCGGAGGGACAAGAGCTCTTGGGCTATTGGATGGACTGATTGGTCGTGCCGCCGGGCGCAGCTGTGCCTCCATTGACCTTAGCATCCGGACCGGTCCGGTAAGAGAAGACGGTAATCAGCGTTAGGGCGATGACCGCCAGCGCGAGGGAGATCCCTAGAACATAACGCACAATGCCCGGAGTCGAGCCGGAACGGGCTTCTTCTGACTTGATATGCTGCTCGTTCGCCATGATGAATTTCCTTCACAAAATCGCTTGTGATCCGGTTATCAACGATCCGTCCGCGCAACCGTTCCGGCGCTGCATAGGGCACGAAAGGTATGATGATGGCGAGAGGGACGGGCGGACAAAGGAAGCGGCTGCTGCCGTGGCGCTACGGTCTGTTCCTGCTGACCTTTGCCACGACCATCCCCGCCGGGGTTCTCACGGACTTTCCGAAAGGCCTGATGATCGGCTTCGATCTTGCTGCGCTGGTTTTCATGGCAAGTCTCGTGCCGCTCTTCGCTCATGATGGTGCCCGCATCCGGGAGCAAGCGCGCGAAAATGACGCCAATCGCACGCTGATCCTGCTTATTACCGCAATCGTCAGCGCGGTAGTGCTGGTCGCGGTCGCGCTGGAACTCGGGCAGCGGCAGGCGCTGGACGCCCTTGGCGTTACGCTTGTTCTCGGCACACTGTCGATTGCCTGGCTCTTCTCGAACCTCGTCTATACGCTCCACTATGCTTTTCTTTTCTACGCGGAGGACAAGGACGCGAAGGGCGCCAAAGGGGACCGGGGCGGGCTCGACATCCCCAATGTCCGCGAGCCGAACTATTGGGACTTTGCCTATTTCGCCTTCACGCTGGGGATGACCTTCCAGACAAGCGATGTCGCAGTGACTCACCGGGCGATCCGGAAGGTCGTGCTGGCGCACTGCCTCGCCGCCTTCGTCTTCAACCTCGGGATCATCGCCTTCACGATCAACATATTAGGCGGCTAGAACGGCTCGCACTCGCATGCGGTAGTTGGGCTCTGACGACGTCCCTCAGTAGCTTTCCGCTGCATAAATGTGGGAGAGATCGCCCGCCCATTCGCCTCGATAGAGCTCCAGCAGTCGCTCGGCATGGGTGCGGCCGGAGGCCACCACCTCTTCCAGCGGATTGAGGAAAGCGGCTTCGCTGTCGCCGCTGCCATTGAGACGCGCTCGCCTGTTGAGGCCAGCCCGCGAAATTGCCAACACTTCGCCAGCGATCGACTGGAGCGTCCGACCTTCGCTAATCGGAGCGGAGAGCCCGAGGCGCGGAACGGAATCGCGCAGCGTTTCGCGCTCTTCCATCGACCAGTGCTTGACCAGATCCCATGCGGCATCGAGCGCGGTATCGTCGTAAAGAAGCCCGACCCACAGAGCGGGGAGGGCACAAATCCTGTTCCAGGGGCCGCCATCGGCGCCGCGCATCTCCAGAAAGCTCTTCATCCGAACTTCCGGGAAGGCAGTCGAGAGATGATCTTCCCAGTCCGAAATGCGAGGCTTCTCGCCCGGCAGTGCAGGCAGTCGGCCGTCAAGAAAATCGCGGAAGCTCTGCCCTGCGGCATCGATATATTTGCCGTCGCGGTAGACGAAGTACATCGGCACATCGAGCGCATAGTCCGCATAGCGCTCGTAGCCGAAGCCGTCCTCGAATACGAAGGGCAGCATGCCGGTGCGCGCGGGATCGGTGTCGGACCAGATATGGCTGCGGAAGGAGAGATAGCCGTTCGGCTTCCCTTCCGTGAACGGCGAATTGGCGAACAGCGCCGTCGCCAGTGGCTGAAGCGCGAGCGACACGCGGAACATCTTCGCCATGCGGGCTTCGGATGAATAGTCGAGATTGACCTGAATGGTGCAGGTCCGCAGCATCATATCCAGACCAAGCGTGCCGACGCGAGGCATGTGCCGCAGCATGATGGCATAGCGCCCCTTGGGCATGATCGGCAGTTCGGCCCGGCTCTTATCCGGCCACATGCCGAGCCCCAGGAAGCCGAGACCCAACTCGTCCCCCACGGTCTTTACCTGCCTCAGGTGCCGACCGGTTTCCGTGCAGGTCTCGTGCAGATTGTCGAGCGGCGCTCCGGAAAGCTCAAGCTGCCCAGCGGGCTCCAGGCTGATCGCACCGTCTTTGCCCGAAAGCGCGATGACATGGTCGCCCTCGATGACCGGCTCCCAGCCGAAGCGGGTCAGCCCGGCGAGCAGATCACGGATTCCGCCCGGCTCGTCATAGGAGGGCGCACGGTGATCGGCGGTGCGATAGACGAATTTCTCGTGCTCGGTGCCGATGCGCCAGCGCTCGGCAGGCTTCTCCCCCGCAGCGAAAACGGAGATCAAGTCGGCCCGAGATTCGATCGGGGGGCTGTCGTCGTGGGTGTTGGTCTTCGTGCTCATGGCGCGCTTCTGCCCCTCATGCCGGGCGCCATAGGGGCTGGCAGGGCGGCTGGCAAATGCATTTCAATCCGCAACTTTCCCGGTTGCCCAGTCGCCATTTGCGGCCATCCAGCAGGCGGTCGCGGCGATGGCGGCGGTTTCCGCGCGCAAGATGCGGGGGCCAAGGGACACAGGCACGGCGGCGGGGCAGGCGCGAATGGCCGTCCGCTCTTCATCGGTGAAGCCGCCTTCCGGGCCCACAAGCAACGCCGCCGGGCCGGGATGGGCGGCAAAGGCCTCCCGAATCGGCGCGCCGCCGCCCTCGCTGGTCATTTCGTCGGCGAAGAACAGGATGCGATCGTCCGCCCAGTCACGCAGCAGAGCGGGCAGATCGACCATGGGTGAGATATCCGGGATCGCCGTGCGGCCACATTGCTCCGCGGCCTCGATCATATGGGCGCGAAGCCGATCGGCGTTCAGCTTGTCCACCACGCTGCGCCGCGTAAGGACAGGCAAGAGGCGAGCGAGGCCTAGCTCGCAGGCCTTCTCCGCAACAAGGTCGATCCGCCCCTTCTTGATTGGCGCGACGCAGAGCCAGAAATCCGGCACCGGCTCAAGCGGCCGGATTTGTTCCGCACATAGGAGAGTGAGATCCCTCTTGCGGACATTCGCGGCGGTCGCGAGCCATTCGCCCGATACTCCATCGAACAGGAGAACCGGATCGCCATCCTTAAGGCGCATGACCGAAAGGAGATAGTGGGCGGCATTGCCGTCCACCGGCACGGCGATCCCCGGTCCGATCGGCGTCTCGACGAAAAGTCGCGGTGTGGAGCGCGGCGGCCAGGCGGGGGTTGCGGGCATGGAACGCGGTTAGCCCGGCCGGTGCCTCCCCTGCAAGATGCGCCCTGCAAAGGGAGGGTGGGCCACGAAGTCAGGTGCGCCGGCCGAATATCGCCGGACGGTGCGCTGTCCGCCGCAACTTTGTTGCGGAGGTGGCGAGCGCGGGCAGTGCCGACGGGGCGCCAGTAGCCGGCGCGGGGTCGAGGTGCTGCAGCGTCTCAGCGAAGCAACTGCGCAGCATGGAGACCTCGACGGCGATATCCTGTGGCGGACTCCGTTTCTCGATGCAGTCTCGCGCCGTCATCTCGATAGCTTCGGCAATCTCTCCCAGACGAACGGCGCCAAGCTGGCGCGCCTCGCCCTTGAGGGTATGTGCTGGCAGAACCATCGCGGTTGCGGATCGCACATGCATTGCATGCTCGATCGCGACGATCGCCTTTACGCCATCCTCATGGAAGTAGTGCACGATACGGGCGAAGCCCGGCCCGGTCACGCGCCGGGCTTCTGTAAGTTCGGCTGTGTCGAAGAGGGGAAGGGTGTAGTAATGCGACATTGGAAAGATCGCCTGCCAACACGCTGGGTTGTGCGGTTATGCATCTCTCGCAGTAAAAGGCGTCTTAACGCGGTCGTTCCATTTCATTCGGTTGGTCATCGGTCAGATGGAAGGCGAAATGATCTTTCAGTTTTTCAGTGCGGCTCGACCAGCCGCGTGCCTGGGCAAGAGCGGGCACGTCAGTGAGGGCAACCGGATCGTCGGCAAGGAGCATGAGGGCATGAGCCTCGCGCATTGCCCGGGCTGCGCGCAGCACAGGCCATGGGCATTTTAGACCGCGCGTGTCGATGCAGACCGGTGCGGCGTCAGCCCTTCGAGCGGTCAAAGGGATTACGCGCGCTGCGAAGATTGAGGCGCACGGGCACGGCGCCGAAACCCAACTCCCTGCGGATGCCGTTCACCAGATAGCGGGTGTAGCTTGTCGGCAATTCATCGAGGCGCGTGCCGAACAGCACGAACGTCGGCGGGCGAATGCGCGCCTGGGTGATGTAGCGCAGCTTGATGCGGCGGCCACCCGGTGCGGGGGGCGGGTTGGCCTCCAGCGCGGCGTCGAACCAGCGGTTGAGCACGCTGGTGGATACGCGCTGTGACCAGGCTGTGCGCGTCTGAAAGGCGGCGGCGATAAGATCGTCGATGCCCTTGCCTGTTGCGCCGGACACAGTGAGAAGCGGCACACCGCGAACCTGAGCCAGCCCCTCGTCCAGTGCCTTTCGCACGCCCTGATAAAGCGCGGACCCGTTTTCCGACACGTCCCACTTGTTGAGGCCGATGACGAGCGCTCGCCCTTCCTGCAAGACCTTGTCGGCGATACGCAGATCCTGCGCTTCAAGCCCTTTGGTTGCATCGAGCAGCAGCACGACGACTTCCGCGAAATCGACTGCGTGCAGCGCGTCCGCGACGGAGAGCTTCTCCAGCTTGTCCTGCACCTTGGCCCGCTTGCGCATGCCGGCCGTGTCGATGAGACGCACGGGGCGCGTCACGCCGTCCGGCGCGGTCCACATCCAGTCGATCGCGATGCTGTCCCGCGTGATTCCGGCTTCCGGACCGGTGATGAGCCGCTCTTCGCCTAGAACGCGATTGATGAGAGTGGATTTGCCAGCATTGGGACGGCCGACGATCGCGAGCTTGAGTGGAGCGCTTTCGTCCGCTTCCTCCTCGTCGCCGGGTTGTGTGTCGGTTTCGACCTCTTCGTCATCCCGCTCAAGATGCGGACGGATCGCCTGGAAAAGATCGGCGAGGCCCTGACCATGTTCGGCCGAAAAGGCGATCGGCTCGTCAAAGCCGAGCGCATAGGCTTCCATCAGGCCATCTTGCGCGGCATTGCTCTCCGCTTTGTTGCCGACCAGCACAACGGGCGTTGCGCTCTCGCGCAGCCAGCGGGCGATATGTTCGTCCAGCGGCGTGAGACCGGCGCGCGCGTCGATCAGGAAAAGGGCAACATCGGCGTCTTCAACAGCCGCCTCCGTCTGCGCGCGCATGCGTCCGGGGAGGGACTGTGGGTCATCCTCCTCAAAGCCGGCGGTATCCACGACGCGGAACTTGAGGCCCAGCAGATCGGCGTCACCCTCCCGCCGGTCGCGCGTGACACCGGGCATGTCGTCCACCAGCGCGAGCTTCTTGCCCACGAGCCGATTGAACAGGGTCGATTTTCCGACATTCGGGCGCCCGATAATCGCGACCCTAGGGAGCATACGGAGAGACATCAGGACGTGGCGATCGAGACGCGTATCATCGCAGCGCGATAATCTGGCCGTCGTCGGCGAGGAGATACAGGATTTCGCCAGCGACCACGGGAGGTAGGCTCATCGTGTGCTTGATGTCCTGCTCTTCCTGTATCTTGCCGTCCGTCGGATCGACTTTCGCCAATGCGCCTTCGGTCGAGACGAGCACCAGCTTACCTCCGGCCAGCACCGGACCGTACCAGCGGATCGTTCCTTCTTTCTTCTTGGGCTTGCGCCACGCGGGAAGCTGACTCGTCCAGCGGACCTTGCCGGTGGCGCGCGCGATACAAAGCAGGGTCGCCTTGTCCGTGACGACGAAGACCCAATCCCCCACGACGGCGGGAGTGGCGATACCGCCGATGTTGATCTCCCAAAGGCGCTGCCCGGTCAGCAGTTCGTAAGACGCCATGCGACCGCCCTCGCCGATGGCGAAGACACGACCGCGATCGATGACAGGGTCCGCGTCGATGTCGGTCAGCATCGCGACCGAGGTGGCGATGCTAGTACGCGAGAGCGCATCGCCCCAGAGGACGCGGCCATTCTCATAGCGATAGGCGCTGAGCTCGCCCGAACTGAAGCCAGCGATCACCGTGCTCTGGCCCGCGGCAGGAGCGGCGACGCCGAAAACGCCGGTCGACTCGAGCGTCGCCGAGTCGGTCCACACCACAGAGCCGTTGGTCTGATCCAGCGCGAAAATCTGATTGTCCTGGCTCATCACATAGAGATGGCCGTTCGCCAGCGTGGGCGATCCGCGCAACGGGCCGCCGGGACGGACCTTCCAAAGCTGGTTGCCGTCCGTAGCCACAAGTCCGACGACATCTCCGATGCCGGTCGACGCGTAGACACGGTCTCCTTCCACGCTGACGCCGCCCCCGAACACCACCTTGCCGCTGTCGTCAGCGGCGCGAATGCTCTTGGACCAAAGGCGAGCGCCGGTCTTGGCGTCGAACGCGTTGACCACGGCATCGGTGCCGATCGCGAAGAGTTTGCCACCGGCAATGACAGGCGCGGAAGCAAGCCGGGCGCGGGGGCTGGAACCCTGAATCTGCGCGGTCCAGACTCTGGTATCTGCAGCACCAAGCGCGACATTGCCGATCGTCTTGGTCGCATCGCCGCCTGGCTGGGGCCAGTCGGCATTGGCGACAGGCGCAGGAAGCGTGACGGCAACGGTCGAAAGCGTCTCGTCCGCCGTGACCGTATCGCTGTTGCCGAGGATGGATGCTCGTTCGCCATGGACCGGCGTCTTGGGTCCGCCCTTTTTGCCGCCGATCACGCCACAGGCGCTCACCGAGACGGCAAGAGCAAGCACGAAGGCTGCTCGCGTCATGGGGCGAAGGCTGAAGCTGCTTGAAAACGCTCTATTATTGCGCGGCAACCGGTTTCTCCATGGTTTCGATCGTGCCGATGCGGTCGCTGTCGACGCCGAGTGCGCTTGCCATCTGGGCCGCGCGCACGCGAATATTCACAGGCGCTGTCTTGTCGCGTGTGATTTCGGCATAGGTATTGGCTGCGGCCTTGGTCTGGCCCAGCTTGAGTTGTGCGGCTGCAGTAACCTCCGCAGCGCTGCCAAAGAAAGGCTTGCCCGGCACGGCGAGCGGCGCCAGCGCCTCGATCACCTTCGCAGGCGGCGTCGTATCGAAGGCCAGCGTGGTACGGCGAAGCAATGCGAGATCGCGATAGGCCTGCGGAGCGGCCTTGTCGGCCAGAATGGCATCGAACTCAGCCGTAGCGGCCTTTGCGTCCCTGCTGCTCGTTAGGCCGGCATGGAGGGTGTTGGCGGCGGCCGTCTGAGCGCTGAATCCGGAGTTGCGGAGTGTTTCGAGAAGCTGTGCGTCCAGCGGCGCGCCTTGAGCGGCCTTCAGCAGCACGGACAGTTGTTCACCAGCCTGGTCGGCCTGGCTATGGCGATGGCTCTGCCAAAGCAGCCAGCCACCGAAAGCAGCGAGGCCCAAAACGATGACGACGATAACTGCCTTGCCCCAGCGCTGCCAGAAATGCAGCAAATCGTCCTGACGGACAGCGTCATCGACCTCGCGGATCAGGGCTTCGTTCTGGGCTGGCGTAAGGGCCAAGGGATTACTCTCCGAGACTGACTGCGGACTGGTCGGCAGGAATGCGGGCGCGATCATTAGCGACCGCTGAACCCACCGGCAAATCACTTTTTGGGACGATAGACCTGCTCTTCGCCGGGAAAGGCGCGAGAACGGACTTCTGCTGCGTAGGCGGCGGCGGCGGCGCTCACCAGGCCGGCGGCGTCTGCATAGCGCTTCACGAAGCGCGGCGTGCGCTCGAACATGCCGATCATGTCTTCTGTAACAAGCACTTGGCCGTCGCAGGCCGCAGAGGCGCCGATCCCGATGACCGGGCAGGGGACGGCGGCCGTGATTGCGTCCGCGAGGTTTTCCATGACGCCTTCCACGACGATCGCGAAGCATCCGGCATCCGCTACGGCTCGCGCATCTGCGAGGATTTTCGCGGCCTCCGCATCGTCACGACCACGGGCGCCGTAGCCGCCGAGCGCGTTCACCGCCTGAGGCGTAAGCCCGACATGGGCACACACCGGAATGCCGCGCGCGCCGAGAAAGGCAATCGTCTCCGCCATTGCCTGACCGCCCTCAAGCTTCACCCCCGCAGCTCCACTTTCTTTGAGGAGCCGTGCGGCGCTCTCGAAGGCCTGAGCCGGCGAAGCTTCATAGCTGCCGAATGGCATGTCGATGATCACGGCGCTGTGATAGCTCCCGCGCATGACTGCCGCGCCATGAGCGGCCATCATGTCCAGTGTTACGGGAATGGTCGAGGGCAGGCCGTAAATGACTTGCCCCAGCGAGTCTCCGACCAGAAGCACGTCGCAATGAGGATCGAGAAGCTGAGCTTGCCGCGCAGTATAGGCGGTAAGCATCACAATGGGTTCGGCAGTGGCTCCGTCATGCTTGCGGGCGCGAAGTGCAGGAATGGTCAGTCGCCGCATCGGCGCGGGCGTGGGGGTCGCTCGGCTTGTCGCAGTATCGATCGTGTAGGTAGACATGCGTGGCTCTTAGCGGATGATAGGCTGCACGCCTAGCCGATCAGGCCTGTGGCTGGGACTGGAGTCAGCTATGCGATGCTTCGGATTGCGCAGTCGTCCGCGTATCGTCCTGAACGGCAGTGGTGGCGAGAACATAGGCGCCGGCCAACACGAGCGCGATCATGAGCATCATAACCACGCGTGTTGAACCACTTGAAGAGCGTTCTTCGAAAAACGGGGATTTATCTGGCCTACGCGCCACGATTATTCCTTCAAAACCTGAAGGGTAAATCGCTGGCGACTATTTCAGTTCCAAGCGATGAGGCGCGCGCGCAGCTTGTCCAATGCAGATTTTTTGATCTGGCAGACCCGCGCCGCTCCGATGTCGAGCGTGAGACCGATTTCCTCAAGGTTCATTTCTTCGACGAAATAGAGCTGGAGGACCATGGCTTCGCGCTCCGGAAGCTCACCAATATATCCTGCAATAGCGCGTTTGAGCGACTCGCGCTCCAACACGTCGTCCGCCCGATCCGCGACATCGGCAAACCACATGGACTGGTCCGAATAAACCTCGTCCATGCTCTGGTGCTGAACCATGTCAGTGCCGTCGGTAAAAGCGAGCCATTCGGCAGCGTCTAGGCCCAGTTCGGCCGCGGTTTCCGCATCGGAGGGCGCGCGCCCGGTCCGCTGCTCGACTGCGCTTCTGGCATTGCCGATCTGTTTGCGGCGCGCCATGGCTGAGCGGCAAATGGTGGCGTGGCGGCGGAGATGATCGATCATCGCGCCGCGCACCCGCATCTGCGCGTAGGTCGCGAAGCCATGACCGCGATCTTCGAAGCTGTTCGCCGCTTCGACGAGCGCCACCATGCCGATCTGTAGCAGATCCTCGATCTCGATCGCACTCGAGACCCGGCCATGGACGTGCCAGGCGATCTTGCGGACGAGCGGCATATATTGCCGCGCGAGCTGATCGGGCGTGACGATGGCCGTTCGCCCATAAGTCAGGCCGGCCGTTTCTATGCGCGCGTGCTGCATCATCAGCGCCCTATGTGAAAAGCATTAAAGAGCTGCTTCCGTGAGGATTGGGCAAAATTAAGCATATTCGTCCGCCTCGTCCTCGTCATGCCGCCACGACCCGTTCGGGTCGGCCGATACGGGCCTCGTTGCCCACCACCGCGACCACCTCGACAGGTTTGCCGTCCGGGATTTCAAGGAAGGAAAGCACGGGCGTTTCCGGCAAGTGCGGCCGGAAAAGGCGGGACAGCGCTCGTCGGGCCATGGGCGAGGTCACGATCGCAAAGCTGCGCGCCTGCGCCATGAGCGGACGCGCCGCCTCGGTCACCTGATCGATAAGGCGGGAACCCAGCGCCGGCTCGATGGGATGCTTGGCATCGCCTGAGACACGCATTGCCTGCGCCAGCAGCCCTTCCAGTTCGGCGTCGAGCGTAATCACCGGGAGCGGCATCTTCACGGGCACCAGCGTCTGGATGATGAGTGAGCCGATGCGCTGGCGAAGAGCCTCGACCGTGGCGTCGACCGACATGTCGGGACGTGCCACTTCGATGAGCGCTTCCGCGATCTTGCGGAAGTCCTTGAGTGGCACCCCTTCGGCCAGCAGCGCCCGGCCGATCGACATGATGTGGACGAGGCTGAGCGGCTGGGGATGAAGCCCCTCGGCCAGTTGCGGCGCGGCCTCCTTGAGGGCGTCGAGCAGTTTGCGGGCCTCATCCATGCCGAACATCTCGGCGGCGTTGTGGACAATGAGATGGTTGAGATGAGTCGCGACCACCGTGGCCGGATCGACCACCGTGTAGCCTGCGATCACCGCTTCGTTGCGCTTATCCGGAGAGATCCACACAGCGTCCAGCCCGAAGGTCGGGTCTTTGGTGTGGCGGCCCTCCACCGTGCCATCGAGCGCGCCGCTGTCCAGAGCCAAGAGATCGTCCGGCCAGATTTCGTCCTCGCCCACGGCAACGCCGCTGATAGTGATGCGATAGGCATTCGGCGCAAGAGCGAGATTGTCCTTCACGCGGATCATTGGCACGACAAAGCCCAGCTCCCTGCTGAGCTGGCGCCGGATGCCGGTGATGCGGCCCATGAGCGGCGCATCCTTGCGCTCATCGACAAGGGCGATGAGGCCGTAGCCAATTTCCAGGCCCAGAACGGCATGATCCGAAACGTCCCTCCATTCGATATGGGCAGGATTTTCGGGCGGCGGCGCTTCCACCGGGGCGCTCGCTGCCACCTTGGCCGCATTGCGCAGACGCCATGCCACGAAGCCGGCGACGGCCGCGGCGGGCATGATGATGAGGTGCGGCATACCCGGCAGGATGCCAAGGAAGGCGAGGATAGCGGCAACCGGCACCCATGCGCGACCGACCCCGAACTGCGAGGAAATCTGGCCCGAAAGATCATGCTCGGACGTGACGCGCGTAACGATCGCGGCAGCGGCGATCGAAAGCAGCAAGGCAGGAACCTGCGCGACGAGAGCATCACCAATGGCGAGCAGCACATAAGTGCGGGCGGCCGTGCCGATGTCGAGACCATGGCTGACCACACCAAGCAGGATGCCGCCGATGATGTTGATGACGAGGATGAGAATGCCAGCGACGGCATCCCCCTTCACGAACTTGGATGCACCGTCCATCGAGCCGTAGAAATCGGCCTCGGTCGCGACATCCTGACGGCGCACGCGCGCCTGCTCGGCCGTGAGCAGACCAGCGTTGAGATCGGCATCGATGGCCATCTGCTTACCGGGCAAGGCGTCGAGCGTGAAGCGCGCCGACACTTCCGACACGCGCCCTGCACCCTTGGTGATGACCACGAGATTGATGATCATCAGGATGGAGAAGACGAAGATGCCGACGATATAGTCGCCGCCGATGAGGAAATTGCCGAACGCCTCGATGACATGGCCGGCAGCATTGGACCCGGTATGGCCGTTCACCAGAACGACGCGCGTCGAGGCGACGTTGAGGGAGAGACGGAGCAGAGTGGCGAAGAGCAACACCGTGGGGAAACTCGAGAAATCGAGGGGCCGGGCGGCGTTCAATGCGACGAACAGCACGGCGAGGCTGACAAGAATGTTGGTGACGAAGCCGATGTCCAGCAGCAGCGCTGGCACCGGCACGACCATGAACATGACGAGCAGCAGGATAGCGAGCGGCAACACCGCTCCCTTGGCTGCGCTCATCCAGACTTTGCCGTTCACTTGGGTGCGGGTCATCTTGTCTTATCGTCCCAGCGTTGCGAGAGTCAGATAGGCGAGGCGGGCAGCTGCCGGGGTCGCCTGAAGTTCTGGATAGGGGCTGTCCTCGCTCGCGAGCGCCTCGTTCTGGGCAAGCCGCTGCTGCTCGATGCGGACATAATCCGCCGGCTGGACATAATTGCCGCCCGCGAAGCTGCCGGGGCTGGCGAAGGCATCTGCCCCCGCACTGTTCGTGCCGTTGGCGAGCTTGCTGGCGAAGAGGGTGCGGATCTCGGAGAGGCTGCGAGCCTCGCCCGAGCGATCATAGAAGATCGAGGGATTGGACCGCGCCGCTGCCGGGAACAGGCCAGCCGCTGCGGTATCTGGCGCATAAGCCATGGTGGAAAGAAATTTCGACGCGCCGGCCGCGCCGAGGAAGTGCGCCAGATAGAGATCGGTCGAGTCCGCTGGCCTGCCGATCCGCTGCTCCAGGAACGCGCGATTGTCTGCCGCGAACTCTGCCGCCATGACCGATGCGGTCTCGGGATGGGTGCGCAAATCGAGGATCTGCTTGCGCGTTGCCGGATCGGAGACGAAGTAGCGGCCGCCGGGGCTTTGCTGAATCGCGTCGGCCGCCCAGCCCATGCCATGCTGATCGCCATGATCGTTGATGACCTTGAGCCAGCTCTGGTCGAGAAACTGGAACAGGCCTGTCGCGCTGGAGGTGCGCGCGCGCGCCTCAGGGTTCAGGCTGCTCTCGATCTTCGCCTGGCCCATCAGGTAGCCGAAGTCGACGCCCGTGCGTCGGCTGGCCGTCGCAATAGCCTGCGTAACCCTGCCCGTGCTCCCGGTGCCGAGTGCTGTCGTCAGCGAATTGACGGCATTGGTGGACATGAAGACTGAAACCCCGGTTGGTACCAAGGGTCAGTTAGCAAGGATCGTGCCAGAAATTAAGGATGGAAAACCGCCGTAAAGCGCGGTTGAGCGACGAGTTCAGCCGCCCGGAGGGAAAAGATCGAAGCTGGTCGATTCCCGTCCACGCAGGAGACGGGGGCTTAGGCCGAGCGACTGTACAGCGGATGGGGAATATCGCCATTCGCGGAGGAAAGCGTTGCGAGCTTTTGGCCCGCAAGATCGCCCAGAAGGCAAGCGAGCATGCGCGAGGAATCGAGCTGAGGAAGCAATGTTTCGAGCTGCTTCCTGATTGCTGGATCGGCGCGAACCGCACCGATTTCCTTCACTTGATCTATTGCTTGCCGCATTTCGTCGATCGCCGCCTCGATCCGGGCGGCGTCGCTGGCTTCCATGGCCGATCTCAGCCGTGACGTGACGGACGAAAGATTTTTAACAGCGGCAAGGGCCATATCAGTGCTTCACGGGGGGAAGGTCGAGGTCCAGCATCTTTTCCGCAATGCCTTCCGCATCGACGGGATAGTTGCCGGAAGCGATGGCCGCTTTAACGCGCTCGATCCGAGCCGTGTCGATCGGGGCGCCCTGCGCGGCCATGCGCGCAGTCGGGCTCGCGACGTTTGCCGTGGGGCTGCGTGCCGCGTCAGTGCTCGCCTTCGTCGGAGCAGCCGTCTTCGTGCTCTCGCGCAGCTTGGCTGCTTCGATCGCGGCAGATGTGCCCTGGCCAACAGACTTGATCATCACGCTCTTCCTTCCTGTACCGGCCCTTATAACGGCCAGGTTCAGAAAAACTTAAACACCCGGAATCCGCACTACTCCAGCAGATTCCACCCGAGCGGTGACCGGCGTGGCGCGCGGGCCTTCCCGCACGCGGATCGAGGCGCCTGGCGCCCCGTCCTCATCGGCGACCATCGGCCGTGAAACCATGAAGCTCGCGTCTCCCGCGACAAGCTGGACCGGATCGCCCTTGCGGATGACCGGCTGAGCGGGAGCAGAAGTGATTGCACGGCGCGGAGAAACGGCGGAAATCTGCGAAGAAAGCTCGCCGCCGGGAATGAGTGCGACGCGCAGCCGCCAGCCAAGTGCAGGGCAAGAAACCGTCACGGCGCCCATCGCGGGCGTATCGACCTGCGGCAGGCTGGGGCATGGCGCGAGCTTGAGGCGGCGGTCGACAGGGGCCGCAGCGCCGCCCGGTTGACCGATTCCGGCGCCGACGGTGGTGGCGACAAGGCCGTCGATCCGGTCCAGATTCTCGAAACGCGGCTGGGTCTGCGCAGCCCCCGTCGATACGAGGCAGCCCAGGGCAAACAGCACCAGAAACGGCGCGGAAAGCGGGCGAAGGCAGGTTCGGATCATCGACATCGAAAACTCCCGGCAACAACAACCGCGACTTTTGAGGTCACGGATCGTATCACCTGGAAGAAGCAAGGCTCGTGCCAGTTATCCGATTATCGCGGCTGAGCGCGCCGCACGATACGGATGGTCTGGCCTTTGCCGGCCGGGCCAGCCTGATCGGGCGTTTCGGCAAGGCCGGCGATCCGCAAATGATCCTGAGGGACGCCCGCCTCCTGCAACGCCCGCGCAACGGCGCCCAGACGAGCGGCGGCGAGATCCCACGCGTCGAAGCGACGCTGGCCCGGCTCCGTGCCAAATGACTGAATTTCCAGTATTTCACCTTGCCCGGCCAGAGGCAGAGCGGTGGTAACAAGGCGGGCACGGCCTTCGGGTGAGAGCAGCGCTTCACCGGGCACGAACAGCGGATTTAAAGGAAGATTTATATCCGAGGGTGATGCGCTTGCGCCAAACTGCGCGCCGATCCCGCGCAGCGTCTGATCCCGCCTGCTTCCACTGGCCTGAAGAAGGACGAAGAAGCCAAGCAGAAGCAGCGCAAGATCAGCGAAACTCAGCGCCCAGCGCGCGCGCCGGGGCTGGATGGACGCGGGCGGAAGACCGTTCACGCGGCCTCGCGCGGAGACGGCCGACGGATTGGCACCGGTGCGGGCAATGGCTGGGCGACCGGCAGCTCGATCTCGCGCCGGGCGATCACCGTCATCCGCTCGACGAGCGCGCGCTGCCAGCCGATTTCCCGAGCGGAAAGCTGGGCCAGCCGGCTCGCGATCGGCCCGGCGACGGCATTGGCGACGATCACGCCGTAAAGCGTGGTGAGGAGGGCAAGCGCCATGCCCGGCCCGACCGCCGAAGGGTCGCTCATGGCCCGGAACATCGCGATGAGTCCCAAAATGGTGCCCGCCATGCCCATGGCTGGCGCAGTGTCGGCTAAGGTCGTCCACCACAGGATCGCGCGATTATGCCGCTCCGACCGGTCGCAGAGCGCATCCTCTGCCCAGCGGGCGAAATGCTCAACATCGCGGGCATTGGCGAGCGTGACGAGCGCATCGGCGACGAAGGGATGCGCCGCTTTCACGCGATCCGTGCGGACGAGGCCATAGAGCTCAACCACGGCGTCTACCTGATGGAGCGCGGCACGTGCCGCGTCGCGGTCCGCACCCGGCCGCGCGCGAAGAAGCGGATGTAGCGCCCTCAGTGCGCTCAAGGTGCCGCCAATGCCCTGCTGCGCCATCGCGATCGCGCCCGATCCGGCCAGGACCATGGCGATCGGGCCGGGCTGAAGAAGGTCTGCGAGAAGTTCAGTCATGTCCCCGGTCCCCCAACGCCGCGCATACCGGCAACGCATTGCCGCCGACCGGCAAAAGCTTGCCGCCTTTGCCGCTCCTGCGCCCGAAAGGCGCGGAAATGCGTCATATAAGAACCGGCAAACAGGCAGTCGGTCCAATTGGCACGGCGTTTGCAGTTAGTTCATGCGGGCATGGACGCGCCACGAGGCCGGACCTTTTCAACCGGTCAGAACGGCGCGGCCAGCCAGGACTTTAGGAAGGCATGCGAAAAAATGTCCCTCGAAGACAGTTTGTTCGGCATCCATGGCAAGGCACTGGCGCTGCGGTCGCAGCGGCTGGAGCTTATTGCCTCCAACATCGCGAACGGATCGACGCCCGGCTACAAGGCCCGCGACCTCGACTTCGACAAGGCGCTGGCGGACGCCACGCAGAGTCAGGGCAGCGTCAGCGGCGCGATCAAGGACGCGATGGGCTATCGCATCCCGCTCCAGCCGACAGCCGACGGCAACACGGTCGAGATGTCGACCGAGCAGACGCTCTTCGCGGAGAATGCGGTCAAGTATCGCACGACGCTCTCCTTCCTTGAAGGACGCCTCAACACCATCACACGCGCGCTGCGGGGAGAATGAGCATGGACAAGCCCATGACCATCTTCGACATCGCCGGGCGCGCGATGTCCGCGCAGCTCGTGCGCCTGAACACCACGGCCTCCAATATGGCGAACGCGGGATCGGTAACGGGAAGCGAGCAAAGCGCCTATCGCGCGATCCGCCCCGTCTTCCGCTCCGTGACCGATCAGCCGGGCGTCTCGACCGTGAAGGTCGACCGCATCGTCTCCTCCGAGACTCCGGCCACGCGCCGTCACGATCCCGGTCATCCGCTCGCTGATGCGAATGGCGACGTTTGGGAAGCCGGTGTCGATAGCAGCCAGGAGCTGGTCGACATGGTGGAGAGTGCACGCATGTACCAGAACAATGTGCAGGTTCTGCAGACCGCCAAATCCCTCATGCTCGAAACGATCAGGCTCGGCAAATGACCACGACCGCTACAGACAATAAAGTCACCAGTCCTTGGACGGTCGACGCGCAGACGGCGACGACCAACCGCAACCTCAGGGAAACGACGACCAAGGCGAACGACACCGTGGGAGTCGACGGCTTCCTGAAGCTGATGACGGCCCAGATGCAGTTCCAGGACCCGTTCGAGCCGATGGACAACAGCCAGATGGTTGCCCAGATGGCCCAGTTCTCTCAGCTGGCGGCCAGCAACGATTCCAATAATCTGCTCGCCACGATCGCGCAGTCGGTCTCGGGCTCCCGCCTCTCCGACGCGGCGAGCTGGATCGGCAAATCGATGCTGGTGAAAAGCAACATCGCGGCGCCCGATCGCTACGGCCAGTATGCCGGCGAACTGACGCTCGACAAGGACGCAGACGCGCTCTCGGTCGATCTGGTGGATGCCAGCGGCGGCGTGGTGAAGACGATCGATCTCGGCGCGCGCAAGGCCGGCGCTGTCTCCTTCTACTGGGATGGGCTGAACGAAGCGAAAGAAAGCATCGCCTCGGGCGCGCTGCAGGTGAAGGTGCGGGGCGCCACGCCAAGCAAGGTGGCGACCTGGGCGAGCATCGCGGCCGTCCAGTCGCCCGCAGGCGGCGCCGATACCCAGCTCATCACAGCCCTGGGCAACTATTCCCCTTCCGACGCCCTGCGGCTCGGCTGACGCACTTCAAAAGGAGCAAATCCCATGTCCTTCTACATTTCGCTCTCCGGCCTCAAGGCGGCCCAGTCCGAGCTCTCCGTGACCTCGAACAACGTCGCGAACGTCTCCTCCTCGGCTTTCAAGAAGAGCCGCGCCACCTTCGGCGACATCTTCGCATCCTCCGGCGGCCCGCTCGGCGGTCAGGGTGTGCGCCTTCAGGGCGTCGAGCAGCAGTTTACGCAGGGCACCCTGCAGACGACCGACAAGACGCTCGACCTCGCGATCACCGGCGAAGGCTTCTTCACTGTGCGTGGCACCGGCCCCGGCGGCATCGTGAACTACACGCGCGCGGGTGCCTTCGGCGTCGACAAGGACCGGTTCGTGGTCGATCAGACCGGCGCGCGTCTGCAGGTGCTGCCCGATACCGATCAGGACGGCCTGCCCGACAGCACGGCCGCTGGCGACCTGACCGACCTCTCGATTCCGACCGTGAGCCCGCTCGACCCGACCCAGCAGCTTGCCAGCGTGAGCATCAACGAGAAGGGTCTGGTCTCGGCGACCTTCGCGGACGGCAGCGTCGTCAATCTCGGTGTGCTGGCCATGGCCAACTTCCCCGCCCAGAACGGCCTGCGCCAGAACGGCGATGCCCACTGGAGCGCTACCAACACCAGCGGTGCCGCCGTCTATGGCGCGGGGGCAAGCGGGCTCTTCGGCGCGGTGCGCTCCGGCTCGCTCGAGCGCTCGAACGTGGACATCACCGAGGAGCTGGTTTCGCTCATCTCGGCCCAGCGCAACTTCCAGGCGAACTCCAAGGCGATCGAAGCGGCGAACACGCTGACTCAGACCGTCGTGAACATGCGGACCTGAGGACAGGTAGAGCGCGGAGATAGGCTTCCATGGATCGGTTCATCGACATTGCGCGCACGGCGATGCGGGGCACGATGGCGCGCCAGTCGGCGATCGCCAACAATCTCGCCAACGCCGACACGACCGGCTTTCGCGCGGAGATCGCCAATGCGTCGACGCGCTGGATCGGCGGATCGACCTTCAACAGCCGCGCCGAGCAGGTGGGGCAGGTGATCGCCGCCGACATGAAGCAGGGCGCCGTAACGCAGACCGGCAACCCACTCGACGTGGCGCTGGACGGCGATGCACTGCTGGCAGTGCAGGCCAACGACGGATCGGAAGGCTATACACGCAGAGGCGATCTGCGCGTGAGCGAGAGTGGCTTGCTGACCACGGGTGACGGTCATCCCGTACTCGGTGAGGGCGGCCCGATTACGCTGCCGCCGGCCGACAGCATCAAGATCGCCAAGGATGGCGGCATCTGGGTGCTGCCACAGGGCGGCGAAGCCGGGCTGATGCAGCAGGTCGACACGCTGAAGCTGGTCAATGCTACCGGATCCGTGATCGCCAAGGGCACCGACAATCTCTTCCGCGAAGTGAATGGCGGCGCGCTGCCGACGGACCCGGTTGCCTCAGTGACGTCCGGAGCGCTGGAGCAGTCCAACGTCAATGCGACCAGCGCCTTGGTGCAGATGATCGAGGCGAGCCGCGCCTGGGAATCGCAGATCAAGATGATCGATACCGCCAAGGACATCGACAACGGCGGCGCCAGCCTGATGCGGCTGGACTGATAAAGCAGAACAAGGGACCAGATAATGAGCACAAGCGCCCTCCACGTCGCCCGCACGGGCCTGGACGCCCAGGACGTCAAGATGCGCGTCATCGCCAACAACCTGGCGAACGTGAACACGACCGGCTTCAAGCGCGACCGTGCCAATTTCGAGACGCTTGCTTATCAGCAGGTGATCGCGGCGGGCGCGCAGGCGGACAGCCAGAACAAGCTCGCCATTGGCCTGAACCTGGGCACCGGTGTGCAACTGACCGGCACCGAGCGGATCGACACGCCCGGCACGATCCAGACGACGGGCAATTCGATGGACCTCGCGATCGAGGGGCAGGGCTATTTCCAGCTTCAGCGCGTGGACGGCACGATCGCCTATACCCGTGCCGGCAATTTCAAGTCGTCTCCGGAAGGCGTGATTGTCTCGGCAGATGGCCTGCCGCTTATTCCACAAATTCAGCTGCCGGAAGGCGCGAGCGCCATCACCATCGGCAATGACGGCACGGTTTCCGCCAATGTGCCGGGCCAGACCGAGCCCGTGGTCGTCGGCCAGATCGAGACGGCCCGCTTCGTCAATCCCGCCGGCCTTACGGCGCTGGGTGGCAATCTGCTGTCGGAATCCGCGGCATCCGGCGTGCCCCAGGTGGGCGCGGCCGGCCTCGAAGGAAGGGGTACGATCCGCCAGAACGCGCTGGAGGGCTCCAACGTCAACACCGTCGAGGAGCTGGTCGACATGATCGAGACGCAGCGTGCCTATGAGGTCGCCAGCAAGATGATCAAGGCGACTGACGAGATGCTCCAATATGTCAATCAGCAGCTCTGAGGCATGAGCATGCGTGTTACCATCGCCGCCCTTATTGCGCTCGGCTTCGCGACGCCTGCTGGCGCGGGCGGCCTCTTCGGCAAGAAGCAGGACCCGCTCGCAGACCCTGCCTATCAAGTGACATATGCGCCGGAAATCTCCACGCAGGTCGCCAACGGATCGATCTTTCAGGGCGGGCAGGGCTATGCGCCGCTCACCAGCGGGGGCCGTGCGGCAGTAGTGGGCGATGTTATCACCATCCTCCTCGTAGAGCGCACGCAGGCGACCAAGAGCAACAGCGCCAACACCGATCGCGCGGGCAACATCGGCCTGACGCCGCCCACGACCGGGCCGCTCAGCAAGCTCTTCTCGCCCAGCGACGTTGGCGCATCGGGCACGCAGGCCTTTCAAGGCAAGGGCGGGGCCGCGCAGTCCAACCAGCTTTCCGGTGAGATAACCGTTACGGTTGCGAAAGTTATGCCAAATGGCACCATGATGGTTCGTGGACAAAAGCAGCTCGTGCTCAACCGGGGCGATGAATATATCCAGATCAGCGGGCTTGTCCGCCCGGCCGATCTCAGCCCGGACAACCGCGTGCTCTCCACGCGCGTGGCGGACGCCCGCATTACCTACACCGGCAAGGGGGAAATCGCCCGCGCCAGCCGCCAGGGCTGGCTGCAGCGCTTCTTCTCCATGATTAGCCCTTTCTAAGCGCAGGAGACGCGTTTCCTCATGGCTCACCGTCTGCTCAGGATCACGACCCGCGTTGCCGGCTGGTCTGTCGCGCTTGCTCTCGTCGCCGGGTTGCAACTCCTCGCTCCGTCCATGGCCCATGCGGAGCGGATCAAGGATCTCGGCGCCTTTCAGGGTCTGCGCGCCAACCAGCTCACTGGTTATGGCATCGTCGTGGGTCTGGCAGGAACGGGCGACGACAATCTCGACTATTCCACGCAGGGCATGAAGGGCGTCATCTCGCGCTTCGGGCTCAATCTGCCGGCGGGCGTCAACCCCGCGCTGAAGAACGCGGCGGCGGTGCTGGTGACGGCGGACTTGCCGCCATTCGCCAAGCCCGGCCAGCGGCTGGATGTGACCGTGTCCGCGCTCGGCAAAGCGAAGTCGCTGCGGGGCGGCACGCTGGTGATGACGCCGATGCGCGGCGCGGACGGGCAGATCTATGCCATGGCGCAGGGCAACCTTGCCGTCGGCGGCCTGGGCGTGACCGGCGCGGACGGATCGCAGCTCTCCGTCAACGTGCCCTCAGCGGGACGCATCCCATCGGGCGCGACGGTGGAGCAGGCGGTTGCGACCGGTTTCGACACCAGCCCGGCGATCACCTTCAACCTTGCCGACGCAGACGTAACGACGGCACTGCGCGTCGCCGACGCCATCAACCTTGCTTTCAGCGACAGCCGGGCCAAGGCGCTCGACGCGGTCTCGATCAGCGTCGCGGCGCCTCCGGGCGCGGAAAGCCGGATGATGATGATGGGGCTCATCGAGAATATTCAGGTGAAGCCGGCGGAAGCGCCCGCCAAGGTCATCGTCAATGCCCGCACGGGCACGGTCGTCATCAATGGCGCGGTGCGGATCGCGCCGGCGGCGGTCAGCCATGGAAAACTCACTGTTTCCATTCAAGAAGCGCCGCGCGTGGTTCAGCCCGCGCCCTTCTCCAGAGGCGAGACCGCAGTGGAGCAGCGCAGCGCGATTGCCGTGGAGGAACAGAAGAAACCGATGTTCCAGCTTAAAGCTGGCGCCTCGCTGTCCGATATAGTCAGGGCCGTCAACGCGATCGGCGCCGCTCCGTCCGACCTGGTCGAGATACTGGAGGCGCTCAAGCAGGCCGGTGCAATGACGGCGGAGCTGGTAGTGATATGACGCAGATTGCGGGAACGGCACAGGGCATCGGAGGAGTCGCGGGCGGCGGCGCCAGTCCGGCGCCTGCCGCACGGCGCGAGGAGCTGGCCAAGGCCGCCAAGGCGTTCGAGGCGATCTTCGTGCGGCAGATGGTCGGCACGATGCGCGGCGCGAGCCTGGGCGAAAGCATCGACGGATCGTCCGCTGTCGACCAGTTCCAGGAAATGGCTGATGCGCGCATGGCCGATGGCCTTGCAGAGAAGGGTGGCTTCGGCATTGCGGCGATGCTCCTGAAGCAGCTGGACAAGCGCTGATGCCGAGCGATCTTTTCATCATCGGGGCATCGGGCCTGCGCGCGCATCAGGCCGCGATGGGCGTCATCTCCGATAATATCGCGAATGCGACGACGCCCGGCTACAACCGGCGTTCCCTGAACATCAAGGAATCGCCGGTCTCCTCCTCGCCGATGATCTATTATCGATCATCGACGAGCTTCGGCGGGTCCGACATCGGCGGAGTCGTGCGAGCGAACGATAGCTATCTCGATCAGGCAGCGCGTCAGGCCGAGACACTGGCCGGTCGCGCCGAGCAGCGCTTCAAATGGCTTGCCGACATGCAGTCCGCGCTGAACGACGGGCCGCTGGGCATCGGTCAGACAATGACCGGCATGTTCAACGCAGTGGAGAAGCTGGCGGCCAATCCCACCGATGCGACGCTGCGCATGAATGTGCTTTTCAGCTTCGAGCAGGTCAACACCGCCTTCCGCCAGACCAGCACTGACCTGAAGACCGTCCGTGCCGGTATCGGCACCGAGGCGACAAACGAGACGACCGCGCTCAACAACGCGCTCGACCAGTTGGCCCACGCCAATCTCGGCCTGCGGCGAGCGGGAGATGGAACTGCAGGGCAGGCGCAATTGCTCGACGAGCGCGATCAGGCACTGGCTGAGGTCGCAAAGAGACTGCCCGCCACTGTGACCTTCGACGAGAAGGGCGTCGCGCAGCTGAGCTACGATGGTCAGGATCTTGTTGTGCAGGGCGTGGCGAGCACGGTCGCCGTAACTCAAAATGCCGACGGCACTTTGGACTTCACGGTGAACGCGGTGAGCGTCGCCGATCCCGCCAGTGGCACGCTTGGCGGCCTCGCGCAGAATGGCGAGACCGTGCGTGATCGCATCGCATCCATCGACCAGCTTGCTCAGCAATATGTGACGCAAGTGAACAGCTGGCACGCGCAGGGACAAACCGCCGCCGGCAATCCAGGGGGGGCAATGCTGTCCATCGGTGCTGATGCCGGCACGATCCAGACGCTCATCACCAACCCGGCGGACATTGCCGGCGCGAACAGCGCGGGCGTCATCAATGGAAATCTGATTGCCATCAACAGCCTGCGCGGCAACGGCTCCGTGGAGCAGGGCTGGACCGCCTTGATCGCCAACCATGCGAGCATGGTTCACGGCGCCGAGCAGGAAGGGACCGCGACGAACAATCGCCTGCAGCTTGCCTTGCAGGCCCAGGCGGACGTGAGCGGTGTCAATCTGGACCGCGAGGCCGCTGAGCTCATGCGGCTGCAACAGGCGTACCAGGCGTCGGCCCGTATCATTCAGGTCGCGCGCGAGCTCTCGCAGACCATCTTTTCCATCTTCTAACGCGTAGCGAGGCAGCCCATGGTCTTCATCACCAATCAGTCTACACAGGCGGAAATCCTGCGGCAGCAGCGCCTCGCGCGTGAGATCGCTACCGAGCAGGTCAAGATCTCCTCCGGAGACAAGCTAATTGCGCCGTCCGACAATCCGCAGGACTGGGTGCAGATTTCCGAAATCGGCAGGCAGCAGTCGATGAACGCCGCGTGGAAGAGCAACGTCGCCTATGCGCAATCGCGCGCCGCCCAGGCTTCTTCGAGTCTGGGAGACGTCAACAACCTGATGACCAACGTGAACGAGTTGCTCGTTCAGGCGACGGCGCACGGCGCGGGCTCGGCGGGAGCGGAAGCGATTGCGCTCTCGCTGGAAGGCATTCGCGCCTCTATCACGGAAATCCTCAACAAGACCGATTATCAGGGCACGCCCATTTTTGACAGCGGCGCGACAGTCAACGTGCCGGTCAGCCGGGGACTCTCGGTGGAGGCCGTGGGCACGCGCGAGAGCATTGCCGAGAACGTCATCGGGACGAAGAGCCTCGACCAGATCCTGACCGACGCGATCAACGCCGTGCGAGCGGGAGCTCCGGCCAATCGGACCGCGAGCATTGGTGAGGCGAAGCAGGCACTCGACCATGTGATCGTCGCCCAGTCCAAACAGGCCATTCGTGCGGAACGGTTGGATCAGGTGGAAGATCGCATCATCAACAATAATGTCGAATTGGTGGAGCGGCGGTCGGGTCTTGAGGACACGGATGTGACCGAGGCGGCTATGACGCTGCAGAGCAAGCTCACGACGCTAGAAGCCGCGCAAGCCGCCTTCGCTCGCGTCGCCCAGAAGTCGCTGTTTGATTATCTGAGTTAATAGTTCACGGGGATGAATTCTGCCTAGCTGAATGTCCGCTTTTGGGCAGCGCCGTCGTCACATGGAACGTCGGATATGTCGGGGGGAGCGGACATCGGCTGAACCGAGAAGGACGGCGCTTCCAGTTCGGTCTGTCATCATCCGTTCGATTTCCGCGCGAAAACGATCGGCAGCAGGATAATCCGTCTTGAAGCACGTGCTACATCGGTTTGTAGGCTCGTAGTAATTCGCAAGTGAGACAGCGGCGAGCAGCGCATCTGTGGCACCGTTGCGGCGATGCTGATCTTGGTAATCTCGGTGTACTCCTCTTGTTCGCGAAAACCCCATTCGCCGGTTACCGGACTATCGACATCTATTGGATATCTGAGGAGCGAGGCGGCGAATTCGCCGACATCCTGCCATTGAACCCACATGCCATTGCTCCCACTAAAATGTGGGGTTTGGACTTTGGCGATCAGCCAGCCAAAATCGTCATCATCGCGACTAAACGCATACTCCAAGACCAGCTTGCTATTCATGCGGTGATGCTAGGCAGCAAGAGGAACGTCCGCAATGTCATCGTGTCCTGACGGTCTGGTTTCGGCCCGCTGCGTCACAGCCGAACGTCCGAAATGTCAGGGTTGGCTGGCGTTGCCCAAAGCCCGATTGAAGGCCGTGCGTGCGCTGTCGGTGTCGAAGGGGGCCGCGCTCAACTCAGGAAAGCTCCGGGCCTTGCTAGCTTCCTCGTTAAGCTGGGCCGCGGTCGCTCCAGCGCGCCAACATGCAGTGATTGTTTTATCCTTCATGGAAGGCGCATCATCACCTGCAAAGCCAGCATGGAAAGCCTTAAACACCAGTTCTCGCGCGGCGAGATAACCGACAACTGGTTCAAGATCTTCCACAGTGTCGTCTAGTATCAACGCGTCAGCTTTCGCGCCCATTCTATATAGCCAGACCCTTGCGAGCATCAGCGCGTCGTCGCACCGCTTGTCGCTATCGGAGATTACCTCCACCGATGCGTCACCCCCTTTCGTCCCAGATGGTGACCCAATCACTATCCACATCAATTGAGTGTGGACGACCGTCGGCGAGACGAACAATCGCTTCACCCCCGATCGGAACTTCGTACTGATCGCATTGCAACTCTACGAACACTGTAAGTGGTTTGTTGCCCTTGTTGCGTATGGGTATCCGCATCTTACCTTTCCGCGCTCATCAAGCCGAGCGTGACATGGTAACTGAATGTCCACAATATCGTCGTGTCCTGACAGTCTCGTTTTGGGCAACCGAACTGCTACTCAATGTCGGGGAAGCGGGCAGCGCGGGTGGCCTAACGGATGGAGCCGCATTTGCGACACTGCCCGGCGACTGGCTTAAACATGTTCACTCCAGTCACATTGGAGCCGCCTTTCGATGGCGCAAAATAATAACTGACGCCGCAGTGCGGGCACTTCATTCCAAACATGATCAACGCGGAGAACGGCACGGTTGCAGCAAACGCCGCTGCGATCCCGATCACACCGCCAGTGCCAAAACACACAACGGCGAGAAAGACGATCCCAGTAAGAAAAAATCCAGCTGGGACAAAGCAGGCCACGTTCATGAGCGCATGATGCCGAGCAAGCTGCACGTCCGCAATGTCGTCGTATCCGGACAGGCGGCTTTTGTCGTCGAACTCGAGACATTGTGGTCTTTCCATGATGGTTAAGCCGAAAATAACCCTGCGACTAAACCCTGTTTCAGTGGAGCCGTTCTAGGGTGGGCAGGAACGGGACGGATGACTGCCATCCGGCCTGTGGACCACTAGCCTCGCGGGGATCATAAATGTTTGCAGGTATCGGCCTCGTCGTCCTTATCGTCATGGTGTTCGGCGGCTTTATTTTCACGGGCGGCGACATCGGGCCGGTTCTCCACGCGCTTCCGCACGAAATGCTCATCATCGGCGGCGCTGCTGTCGGCGCGCTCATCATCGGCAATTCAGGATCGGACCTCAAAGCGCTGGGCGGGGGCCTCGCCAAGGTATTCAAGGGGCCGCAGTACAAGAAGCAGGACTATCTCGACTGCATCTTCCTGGTGAGCAAGCTAATGAAGATGCTGCGCGTCGAAGGGCCGGTGGCACTCGAGCCGCACATCGAGGATCCGAAAAGCTCTTCCGTATTCGCGGAATATCCCAAGCTGCTGAAGGACAGCGCGCTGGTCCACCTGATCTGCGACACCCTGCGGCTGGTGGTCGTCTCTTCCGGCACGCTCGATCCGCACGCGGTGGAAGACGTGATGGATAATGCGCTCAAGACGCACCACCATGAGGCGATCAAGCCGGCCGACAACCTTCAGGGTCTGGCCGACGCGCTGCCCGCGCTCGGCATTGTCGCGGCGGTGCTCGGCGTGGTGAAGACGATGGGCTCGATCGACAAGCCGCCGGAAATTCTGGGCGCGATGATCGGCTCGGCGCTGGTCGGCACCTTCCTGGGCGTGCTTCTCGCCTATGGCATGGTCAATCCGTTCGCCAATCGCTGCAAATCAGTGATCGAGGCGGACGGCTCCATGTACCATGTCGTCAAGCAGATCATCATCGCATCGCTCCACGGTCACCCGCAGCCGCTAGTGATCGAGGCGGCGCGATCAAACCTCAGTCATGCGAACCAGCCGGCCTTCGCGGAGGTCTTCGACGGCCTGCGCGGCCGCTAAGCGCACGAACCGGGGACCAGCATCATGGCATCGAAACCAGCCAAGCGCGCGAACGAGCCGGAACCGCGGCCGATCATCGTCAAGAAGATCATCGATGGCGGCCATGGCGGCCATCACGGCGGCGCCTGGAAAGTCGCTTATGCCGACTTCGTGACCGCAATGATGGCGTTCTTCCTGCTTATGTGGCTGCTCGGCGCGACGACCGAGAAGCAGCGCAAGGGGCTGGCCGACTATTTCACACCCACGCTCGTGCAGATGAAGCAGGATAGCGCCGGCTCCACCGGCATGTTCGGCGGTGATAGCCTCATCTCCAAGGAAAATTATCCGACCACTGGGGGGCAGGGGAACATGGCTATCACCATTCCTCGCGACGCGACGGGCGTGAAGGATGTGGGCGGCGACAACCTCAAAAATGCCGACCGGCAGAAGTTCGAGCGCCTGAAGGCTGAGATCGAGGCGAAGATGGACCGCGATGCCGCCCTGCGCCGCCTCAAAAAGAATGTCCGCTTCACCGAGACGCGCGAAGGGCTGCGCATCGACCTCATCGATCAGGCGGACTTCGCGATGTTCGGCATGGGCACCGACCGGCTGCTTCCCGAAGCGCGGTCGCTGCTCGTGCAGGTCGGTCACGCCATTGCGGACGTGCCCAACGAAGTGATCGTGCGCGGCCACACGGACGGGCTGCCCTATGCCTCCGGCCGGAACATGAACAACTGGATGCTCTCCACATCACGCGCTGAAGCGACGCGCGCCGTGCTGGCGACGAACGGCGTGAGAGGGGAGCGCTTCGCCCGGATCGAGGGCGTCGCGGACCGCGAGCCGTTCATCGCGGACGATCGCTATGACCCCCGCAATCGCCGCATGTCGGTCATCCTCTCGTGGAGCCGGGGCGCAGAGCAGGCCGGAGCGGCTCAGGAAGACACGCAGCCGGCGGATGATGCCCGCGCCGCGCTCCGCAAGGACGCAAGGGACGACCCGGCCGCCCGCCTTGTCAAGGAAGCGCGGATGCTGAATCTGGGCAAAACGGCGCTGCCGGATGGGGCGATCATCAAGAACGCCGATTCGGTGCAGAAGCCCAATCGGGGCTTGCCGCCGGGCAAATCGGAGGCGACGGCCAATCGGCCGAAACAGCTCCCGATCGAATAAGGCGGATCTTCAGGCCGGAGCCACGGTCGGCAGACGGAGGATGGCGCGGAGGCCTCCCTTCGGGTGGTTCTCCAGCGTGAACGTCCCTCCTTCCGCCGCCGCGATTGCCTTCACGATGGCGAGGCCGAGCCCTGTTCCACCGGTTCCGCGATTGCGGGAGCTTTCGAGGCGAGTGAAGGGCTGGAGCATCTCATCAATGCGGTCCGGGTCGATACCCGGTCCGTCATCCTCAATGACGACACCGACCTCGTCCACGCCCCGCATGAGCGATATGCGCGCGCGCTCGCCATATTTGCCGGCATTGTCGATCAGATTGCCGATCGCGCGGCGGATCGCACGGGGATGCACGACAACGAGGGTGCGCGGCATCGGTGCGAGCACCACCTGCGTGCCGGTATCTTCATGATCCTCGGCCACGGCTTCGACCAGCGAGGCGAGGTCCACGCGCTGGGGCGGCTCGCGATCGCGGCCTATCCGGGCAAGGGAGAGGATGTCGTCCAGCATGTTCTGCATGTCGTCGATGGTGGCGACCATTTTCTCGCGGTCAGTATCGTCGACGACTGATTCGACCCGAAGGCGCAGCGCGGTGAGCGGCGTGCGCAGATCATGCCCAATGGCGCCGAGCATCTGGTCCTTCTCTTCCAGATTGGCGCGGATACGCTCCCGCATGGCGTTGAAGGCCGTGATGAGCTGCGCGATGTCGTCCGATCCACGGACCGGCACCGGCGGCGCCCCTTCGCGCGTGCCAAGCCGCTCTGCCGCCGCGGTCAGCGTGTAGAGCGGCCCGGCGAGGCGGCGCGCAAAGCCAAGCAGCGGAATGAGAATGACGCCGTAAATGAAAATGGTCTGCATGATCATACGCCCGATCAACGGACGCGCGATCGGCGCGGAGCGAGTGCGAACGGTGTACCAGCGGCCGGGCGCGGTCTGCACGGCGAGCTGAACGCGGAAGCGCGGTTGTGCCTCCACGCGGCCGTTTTTGACGATCTGCCGCAAGCGTCCTTTCTCGGGCGGCTCGTCCGAGACTGCCGCGCGCACTTCGAGAGGTCTGATCCCGGCATTGCCGAACATCTCGCGCGCGCGGACGGCGAGTTCGGGCGAGGACTGCCCCCGCATGGGCGGCGGCGTTGCGCTGATCTCGACGCTGCGTGGCGCGGTGAACGAGAGCCACGGCATGTCCCGGTCACGCTCGCGCGGATCAAGCGCATCCAGGATGCGGATCACGCCCGGCGCAGCGGTGACCGTGAGCCACTGGGATCGCTGGCCCAGATAGAAGAGCGCGAAACCCACGGTCTGGACGACGAAGAGCGTTCCGGCGACGAACAGAACAATCTGCCCCGGCAGAGTGCGGGGGCGGAGCGGCTGGAAAAGAGCGGAGAGGGCGCGCCTCACGACCGCTCCACGTCCGCGCTCAGCATATAGCCGCCGCCCCAGACCGTCTTGATGAGCCGGGGTGAGCGCGCGTCGTCCTCCAGCTTGCGGCGCAGGCGGCTGATCTGATTATCGATGGACCGATCGAACGCATGCGCCTCGCGTCCTTGCGTGAGGTCCAGCAGCTGGTCGCGGCTCAGAACCTGTCGTGGCCGCGTCACGAAGGCAATGAGCAGGCGAAAGTCGGCGGTGGAGAGCGGGATGGCGACGCCGTCCTGCCCGGTGAGCGTCCAGTCGTCCGAGCGGAGCGTCCATCCTTCGAACGCATAGACCGTCCCGTCGCTGGGCGCCTCGCGCTGCGTGCCCGTCCCTGCGCGGCGCAAAATGGTCTTGATCCGCGCCACAAGCTCGCGCGGGGAAAAGGGCTTCAGCACATAATCGTCCGCGCCCATCTCCAGCCCGACGATGCGGTCGGTCTCTTCAGCGCGGGCGGTGAGCAGGATGATCGGCATTTCACCCTGTTCACGGATGGAGCGGCAGAGGCTGAGGCCATCCTCGCCCGGCATCATGATATCCAGCACCACAAGGTCTATAGCGCTCGATCCGAGCAGCTTGCGGCCCTCCGCGGCATTTGCGGCCGAAGACACGCGAAAACCCGAACGCTGGAGATACTGGCCCAAGGGTTCGCGTATCGCGGCTTCGTCATCGACGAGCAGGAGATGGGGCCGGGCCGACATAATATTTGCCTCTTCGTCATCATCGATCATGGCCGGATCTGCTCGTTCGCGTCAAATGCAGAGCCGGCGCGCTTCTGTGGGATGAAGCGCGCCGGAAACATGCACAATGGGGAATGAAATGAAAATACGCAGCCGGCCCCCAGTGGGAGCGAGGGACCGGCCACGATCCTTTAACCGCCGGAGGCAGGCGCGGGCGGCGCGCCGGCACCGCGATGCTGACGCATTTTTCCACGCACGGCGCCGCGCTCTTCCGGCGAAATGATGCCGTCATGATTGGTATCGACCCGATCGAACATCGCGAGGCGCCTGTTGACGAAATCCGCCTTCGACATGCTGGCATTGGCACTCCGTCCGGTCATGGCCTGTCCGCCCATTCCGCGTCTCGCCGGGCCGCGCCGCTGCGCACTGAACTCTTCGCGGCTGATCGATCCGTTGCCATCCTTGTCGATCCGAGCAAACATGCGAGCGCGGCTCTTCTCACTATTGGCCTTGCGTTCGTCGGCCGAGATCACGCCGTCCTTGTTGGTGTCCAGCGCATCGAAACGGGCTTCGAGGCGCTTCTGGATATCGGCGCGGGTTATCGCATCCCGGCCCTGGGGCGCCGTCTGGGCACCGGCCTGAGTGCTCAGGCTCACTGCGAAAGCGATCGAGCCGACGATCAGGTCACGTGCGACGGGTGCGGAAATGAACATGAGGTGGGGGCTCCATCTGTTCTGCCACTGCGGCATCTGAAGCCCTTTTATGCCTCCATTGTCGCGAGAGTTTGTCGGAGGCCCATGAACTTGTATCAAAATGTCTGTCGTCACAGGCGCTTCTCGCTCGATCCGCACGCCCCGACGATGCGGCACGATGGGTTGTTCGGTGACGAACGCCCTTGACGAAAGAAGGAGCGGGATGGCAGGGACCGCCTCGACCGGGCGGGTATAGCTCAATGGTAGAGCACTAGCCTTCCAAGCTTGTGATGCGGGTTCGATCCCCGCTACCCGCTCCAGGTCTCTCCGGTCATTCATCAGCGTCACCGCATTGACCCGAGCGAGGGCAAGGCACTACTGCTTTGCCCATGGATCGCCCCACACCGCGCCAACTCGAGGCCTTCGATGCGATAGCGCGCACTGGTAGCGTGGCGGCAGCGGCACGCGATCTGGGCCTCGCCCGCGATGCGGTCGACGAGGCTGTGAGAACGCTCGAATCGAACCTTGGCGTCGCGCTTTTCGCGCCGGGGGAAGGGGATGACCTTCATCTCTCGGCGCATGGCGAGGCGGCGCTGCCCGGCGCGTTGCGCATATTGGCGGAGAGCGATGCGTTGCTCGCTGCAGTGGAGAGCGTGCCGGCCGCCGTCACCAGCATCGTGATGGGAACACACCCGTCCATCTTCACGCTGCTGAAGCAGGAACTCGCTGCCTTCGAGGACGAATTTTCTGACCGTCCGCTCTCGGTGGACTTCGACTGCTTCATCGTAGAGCAGGTGGCGCTGGCGTTCTCCGAAGGACGTACCGATCTCGCGCTTTTCTATGCGCTGGGCGAGACGCGCAGTTTCGTGTCCCACAAGCTGTGGAACGAGGGTTGGTCGCTGTTCGTGGGGCGCTCCCATCCTTTGGCTGCGCGACAGGTAGTGCGCCTTGAGGATATTGCGCAGGAGGCCTTGCTGCTTTCCTCGCCAACGAACCGGCTGCGGCTGCTGCTTGATACATGCCTGGTGCAGGGCGGTCTCGGCAATCTGCAGGTCGCCGCGGAGTTGGACGATCACGCGCGGCTCGTCGAGCGATGCAGGGCCGGAGAGGGCATTTTGCCCCTGTTCGGGCCGACAGCGGCGCAGACCGCCGTCATGCCCGGCATCCGTCGGCTTGCCTATGCAGGGCGGATCCCGGCCATCGAAGTGCGGTGCGCCGTGCACCCCAAAGCAGAAGCGGACGAGAGCGTGCAGGCCCTCGCGGAAATCATCCGGCGCGGCACGGAGTCGATCTGACCCTGCTCAAAATTGCGTCCGCTCTCGCGCTGGGCTATGGGACGCCGCAACGGTCCCGGCACTGGCGATCCATGCGATTCGCTGGCGTCGGGCTCCTTTTTCTCATTTCCAGTTACGAGTAGGCCCCAGCTTATGTCCCGTCGTCGCCAGATCTACGAGGGCAAGGCGAAGATCCTTTACGAAGGGCCGGAGCCCGGCACGCTGATCCAATATTTCAAGGACGATGCGACCGCCTTCAACGCGCAGAAGAAGGGGACCATCTCCGGGAAGGGCGTGCTCAACAACCGCATTTCCGAGCATGTCTTCACGCTGCTTGGCAACATCGGCGTTCCCACGCACTTCATTCGCCGCCTCAACATGCGCGAGCAACTGATCCGGCAGGTCGAGATCATTCCGATCGAGGTGGTGGTACGTAATGTGGCAGCGGGCTCGATTTCCAAGCGCCTCGGCATCGAGGAAGGCGTCCAGCTGCCGCGCACGCTGATCGAATATTACTACAAGGACGATGCGCTCGGCGATCCGCTGGTGAGTGAAGAGCATATCGCCTGCTTCGGCTGGGCCGGGCAGGAGGAAATGCACGACATCGCGGACATGGCCATCCGTGTGAACGACTTCATGTCCGGGCTGTTCGCGGCGATCGGTATCCGTCTCGTCGACTTCAAGCTCGAATTCGGCCGCGTCTGGGAAGGCGATTTCAGCCGGGTGATCCTAGCGGATGAGATTTCGCCAGACGGCTGCCGCTTGTGGGACATCGAAACGGGCCAGAAGCTGGACAAGGACCGCTTCCGCCGCGATCTGGGCGGTGAGGTGGAAGCCTATCAGGAGGTCGCGCGGCGGCTGGGGCTGCTGCCCGAGGGCCTCGACAATGCCGTGCTAGACCTCGAGACGCACCGCAAGAAGAAGGGCAAGTAGCTCTTCTTCGCGCTTTCCGTAGGACAAGAAGGAAAAAGGGGGCGGCCATTGGCCGTCCCCTTCCGATTCAGGCCTGAGCCTTAGAAGCGATAGCCGACGCCGGCGACGACCTGATGACGGTCGGTATCAATGCCGAAGCGTGCGCTCTGCGCGCCGCTGGCATAGTTGATGTGGGCTTCGTCATAATTGGAGTAGCGATACTCCAGCTTGCCGTAGACGTTGGAGCCGAACTGACGCTCGACACCGCCGCCAACGCGCCAGCCGTCCAGCTTGAAGCTGGTATCGGTGCGCTGGTTGAGGTCACCGGCGAGCACGCCCAGCTTCTGGTTGGTGTAGCCGACCTTCGCGTAAACCAGCGTCTCAGGTGTAGCGAGGAAACCGGCGCGTGCGCCGACATAGAGATCACGGCCAGCGCTCACCCGACCGAAACCGAAGCTGCTGGTGAGGGGGCCGTAGTTGGTCTTGGCCGAGGAATCGGTGATTTCGCCTTCGACGCCGAGCACGACGCTGCCGAGGTTCGCATCATAGCCAATGCCGACGCCGTAGGTGACGCCATCGATCTTGCCATCGTTGCGGGTGTCGGTGTCGCTGCCGGCGCCAAGATGGTCGTAGCCGACCAGCGCTTCGATGCGAGGACCGTTGAAGGCGGTTCCGTCCTGGGCGAAAGCCGGCGTCGCGAAGAGGGGGGCAGCGGCGAGGAGGGCGGGGATAATCTTACGCATAACAAACTCCAATTCTTCAATCCCGCATTGCGGGACAGCATTCATAATCCCACCGTGGCGGGAAGGCGTAAGTAGTGCGTTCGAACGCGGTTCACATGAACCCCAGATAAACAACTGATTTTGTTGTATTAATGACACATTCGATTGATGAAGGTCGCGTTTTTCCGCCGTTACGCCGCAGATGCGAGACGCATGAGCGGCAAAATGGTGCAGAGCCATCTTGAATTCATGTCCGGCTCTCCCTTGCCGCTGCCGTGGGCATGTTCTAGGGGAGCGCCAGCACTTCCCCAGACAGGACTGGCACCCCATGAAAGCGCGCATTTTCGTCACTCTCAAAACCGGCGTGCTCGATCCGCAGGGCAAGGCGATCCAGCACGCGCTGGACGGTCTTGGCTTCGCGGGCGTGAACGACGTCCGCGCCGGCAAGCTGATCGAGCTCGATCTGGCCGATGGCACCAGCGAAGCGGAGATCGACGACATGTGCCGCAAGTTGCTCGCCAACACCGTCATCGAAAATTATCGCATCGAGCAGGTCGCCTGAAAGGAACGGAACCCATGAAAAGCGCGGTCATCGTCTTTCCCGGTTCCAACTGCGACCGCGACCTTGCCGTCGCGCTGGAGGCTGTGAGCGGCTCCAAGCCCGTGATGCTCTGGCATCGGGAAACCGAGCTGCCCGATGGCATCGATCTCATCGCGGTGCCGGGCGGGTTCTCTTATGGCGACTATCTGCGCTCCGGCGCGATGGCTGCGCGATCGCCCGTAATGCGCGCTGTAGCCGAGGCTGCGGCGCGAGGCGTGTTCGTCCTTGGCATCTGCAACGGCTTCCAGGTTTTGACCGAAACCGGCCTTTTGCCGGGAGCGCTGATGCGCAACGCGGGCATCCATTTCGTGTGCCGCGACGTGCGCCTGACGGTGGAGAATAGCCAGAGCGCGTTCACCAGCCGTTATGTGGCGGGGGAAGACATCCGCGTGCCGGTCGCGCATCATGACGGCAATTATGTCGCGGACGCGGCTACGCTGGACCGGCTGGAAGGGGAGGGCCGCGTGGCCTTCCGCTATGGCGAGCCGGTGAATGGGTCCGCGCGCAATATCGCGGGCATCCTCAATGAAGCGGGCAACGTGCTCGGCATGATGCCGCACCCCGAGCGGGTCATCGAAGCCGCGCAGGGCGGGACCGACGGGCGCCGCCTGTTCGAGGGGCTAGCTGAAGGGCTGATGGCGACTGCCTAGGCAGCGGTGTCGATGCCCAGTTCCGCCAGCTTGCGATAGAGGGTCGACCGGCCAATGCCGAGCCGGCGCGCGACTTCCGTCATGCGGCCGCGATAATGGCCAATGGCGAGGCGAATGACATCCGCCTCGATATCCGCAAGCGCCCGCAAGTGCCCGTTTGCTTCGTACAACGTCACGCCGATCCCGTCTTCCTGAGCCGACTTCATCGGAGATACGGTGGCGAGAGACGCGCCATTGTCGCTGGCGGCGACCAGTGCGCTAAGCTGAGGGAAGTCGTGCCGCGTGAGCGTATCCCCGTCGCACTTTACTGCTGCACGGAACAGCGTCGTCTGCAACTGGCGGATATTGCCGGGCCAGGCATGCCGCATCAGGAGATTGACAGCATCGGCCGTGATGTCGAGGGGCCTGAGCCCCGGCTGGAGAGCGATACGCGCGAGAAGATGCCGGACGAGGGCGGGCAGATCCGCCATGCGTTCGCGCAGCGGCGGAATCGTGAGCTGGACGACGTTGAGCTTGTAATAGAGGTCTTCGCGGAAGCGCCCGGCCTCCACCTCGCCAAGTAGGCGGACATTGCTTGCCGCAACGATGCGGACATCTACCTGCGCCGCCCCACGCCCCCCCAACGGCACCACCTCGCCATTCTGGAGAACACGCAGCAGCTTTGCCTGCGCTTCCATCGGCAAGGCGCTGATTTCGTCTAGGAAGACGGTGCCATGGCTGGCGCCGATGATCTTGCCAAGATTGCGGTCGAACGCGCCAGCGAAGGCGCCGCGTTCATGGCCGAAAAGCTCGGATTCGATAAGGTTCGCCGGCACGGCCGAGCAGTTGACCGTAGCAAGCGGTAGCTTGGCGCGCGGTGAAGCGGCGTGGATGGCGTGGGCCATCATTTCCTTGCCGACGCCAGGTTCGCCCTCGATCAGAATAGGAACGCGCGTGCGCGCAGCTTTTGCGGCGATGGCGAGTGCCGCCCGGAATGTCGGCGAGGCGCCGATAATTTCGTCAAAACCCAGCGCAGCCGGGAATTTTTCGCTCATCGGTCGTAGCTCGCCAGCGTCATGCGGATTGCTGACGACCGCCTGCAGCGCCGCGATGAGGCTTTCCGGCGCGATCGGCTTGGCGATGAAATCATTCGCGCCCGCGCGCATGGCCTCGATCGCGAGAGCGAAGCTGCCTCCGGCAGTGAGAACCAGAACCGGCAGTTGCGGCCGGCGCACACGCAGTTTGCGGATAAGCGTTGCGGTCTCCAGCTTCTGCGACCAGTCGTCGATCAGGACCGCCGCGAGCCGCATGCCCTCGCGCGTGCCGAGCATCGCGATCGCTTCCTCGCCAGTGTTGACGCAGAGAGAGCGCCAGCCGGCGCGGGCGGCGAGCGCTGAGGTGAGCCGGCGCTGGGCCGGCTCGTCGTCCACCAACATTAGAAGCGGCGGTTCAGCTTCGATCATCATCAAAAATCTTTCCGTCGTCCCGATGACCCGGAATAGGACAGTCAAGTTAAGACCGGATTAAGCCCGTCCCCCGCCGCAAATGCCAAGGAATCGCATCGCGTGATTGACCTTGCGGCCCTGCCATGCTGAGAGCGGAAGCGAAGTCGCCGCCCGGCTCGGAGCAGGCGGCATGACCAGGCGTGAGGGTTTGACTATGGCAAGCAACGAAGTTCCCAAGGCCGCTCAGGGCACCTATGACGGCTTCATCACCCTGATGAAGTGGGGCACGATCGCGAGCCTGATCGTGGGCGCGCTCGTCGTCCTCATCATTTCCTGATTCTAAAAGGCGATCCACGATGAAAATCGCGGTCCTGCGCGAAAGCGCAGCCGGGGAACGGCGCGTCTCCGCGACTCCTGAAACGGTTAAGAAATTCATTGGCCTTGGTGCGGACGTTGCCGTCGAGACGGGCGCCGGCTTGTCCGCGTCGATAGCCGACGAGCAATATGCCGCGGCGGGCGCGGTGATCGCCGACCGCTCGGGCGTGCTCAAGGGCGCCGGAATTGTGCTGGGCGTGCAGGGTCCGGACGCGGCATCCCTCACTGGCGCTGCGAAAGGCGCGATGGTCGTGGCGGGGCTCAACCCCTTCGGCGAACGTGCGCGTGTCGATGCGTATGCTGCGGCCGGACTGGAAGCGCTGGCGATGGAATTCATGCCGCGCATCACGCGCGCGCAGTCCATGGACATTCTGTCCTCCCAGTCGAACCTCTCCGGCTACAAGGCAGTGCTGGATGCCGCGAGCGAATATGGCCGCGCTTTTCCGATGATGATGACGGCGGCGGGTACTGTTTCTGCTGCGCGTGTTTTCATCATGGGCGTGGGCGTGGCGGGCCTTCAGGCGATCGCGACCGCGCGGCGCCTGGGCGCGCAGGTTTCCGCCACGGACGTGCGGGCGGCCACCAAGGAACAGATCGAAAGCCTGGGCGCAAAGGCGATCTTCGTCGAGAGCGTAAAGGGCATCGAGGGCGAAGGCACGGGCGGCTACGCCACTGAAATGTCCGACGAATATAAGGCCGCGCAGGCCGAGCTCGTCTCCGCCCATATCGCGAAGCAGGACATCGTCATCACCACGGCGCTGATCCCCGGCCGCCCGGCACCGCGCCTTATCAGCGACGCGCAGCTGGCCAGCATGAAGCCGGGTAGCGTGGTCATCGACCTCGCGGTGGAGCAGGGCGGCAATGTGGAAGGCGCTGTTGTCGGCGAGATCGTCGAGCGGCATGGCGTGAAAATCGTGGGCCACCGCAACGTGCCGAGCCGGCTTGCGGCGGACGCTTCGGCGCTCTTCTCGCGCAACCTTTTCAATTTCCTCTCGGCCTTTTGGGACAAGGACGCTGGCGGGCCTGTGCTCGACGAGGAGATCGGCAACGCCATCCGCCTGACGAAGGATGGCAAGGTCGTCAACGAACGGCTGCTGGGCTGACAAGAACAGCGCCGCTGGGGAGCGGCATTTGGGCCATGCCGGATGGCAGGGCCAACAGGGAGTAGGAACGATGGACTTCATCGCCATATTGTCGATCTTCGTGCTGGCGTGCTTCGTCGGCTATTATGTCGTGTGGTCGGTGACGCCCGCGCTGCACACGCCGCTGATGGCGGTGACCAACGCGATCAGCTCGGTCATCATCGTGGGTGCGCTCATTGCGGCGGCGGAGTCCATTGACGGCCTTGCCAAATGGATGGGGCTGGCCGGCATCGTCTTCGCCAGCATCAACATCTTCGGCGGCTTCGCGGTTACGGAGCGCATGCTCGCAATGTACAAGAAGAAGGAGCGCAAGGGATGAGCGCGCTTCAGACTCTCCTTGCGGCGAGCGGACCGCTTGCCGTCTCGCCGATCGCGGCCTTCGCCTATCTGGTCTCCGGCGTGCTCTTCATTCTCGCGCTGCGCGGCCTCTCCTCGCCCGAGAGCAGCCGTCGCGGTAATCGCCTCGGCATGGCAGGCATGGCCATCGCCATTGGCACGACGCTGGTGACGCATGACGCCGTGGGCCTGCCGGATATCTTCGCCGCGATCGTCATCGGCGGCGTCATCGGTTTCTTCATTGCCCGCAAGATTGCGATGACGGCAATGCCGCAGCTCGTCGCGGCGTTTCACAGCCTCGTCGGCCTTGCCGCCGTCGTGGTGGGTGCGGCGGCCTATCTCGATCCCGCTGCCTTCGGCATTCTCGATCCGCTGACTGGGCAGATCCACAATGCCAGCCGCATCGAACTGGGGCTAGGCGTCGCAATCGGCGCGATCACCTTCTCCGGCTCGGTGATCGCGTTCCTCAAGCTCAACGGCAACATGTCCGGCAAGCCGATCCTGCTGCCGGGCCGTCATGTGCTGAATCTTGGCACGCTCCTCGCCATTTTGGCGTTGATCGGCTGGTTCTATGCCATGCCTGCGCCGAGCGCCGTTACCTGGCTCTTCCCGCTGATCGTGGCGCTGAGCTTCATCATCGGTTTCCTGCTCATCGTGCCGATCGGCGGCGCGGACATGCCGGTCGTCGTCTCGATGCTCAACAGCTATTCGGGCTGGGCAGCAGCGGCGATGGGCTTCACACTCTCGAACAGCGCGATGATTATTACGGGTGCTCTGGTCGGCTCCTCTGGCGCGATCCTGAGCTACATCATGTGCAAGGCGATGAACCGCAGCTTCATCTCGGTGATCGCAGGCGGCTTCGGCGCCGAGGCTTCCGCCGCTGGTGGCGAAGCGAAGGAACAGCGCCCGTGGAAGCGCGGATCGGCGGAGGACGCGGCCTTCCTGATGAGTCAGGCGGACAGCGTCATCATAGTGCCGGGCTATGGCATGGCCGTCTCTCAGGCGCAGCACGCGCTGCGCGAAATGGGCGACATGCTCAAGAAGGAAGGCGTCTCGGTGAAGTACGCCATCCATCCCGTCGCGGGCCGCATGCCCGGGCACATGAACGTGCTGCTGGCCGAGGCAAATGTGCCCTATGACGAAGTGTTCGAGCTGGAGGACATCAACTCAGAGTTCGCACAGACCGATGTCGCCTTCGTGATCGGCGCCAATGACGTGACGAACCCGGCCGCGAAGACGGACAAGACGTCACCGATTTACGGCATGCCGGTGCTGGACGTAGAGAAGGCTAAGACCGTGCTGTTCGTGAAGCGCTCCATGGGTGGCGTGGGCTATGCCGGCGTCGACAACGACGTCTTCTACATGGACAACACCATGATGCTGCTGGCCGACGCCAAGAAGATGGTGGAGGATATCGTCAAGGCGATGGCGCACTAGGGACGATCGCTCCGGGGCGGAAGCGCTCAGGCCGGGGCGTCAGGGAATGCTGACGATCCCGTCAGGCTGGTTCGGGTAGGTTTGAAAGACGGCCCGCGCCAGATTGGCGGAGACTACCCTGTCTTGCCCGGCCGCGCGGATTGTCAGGGCGGCGCCATGCCAGATGACTTTATCCTCGCCCCGTCTTCTGATGCGAACCTCAAGCCGGGTCTCCTGAAGCGGAAGGCTCCTGGTCTTGGATGTAGGGAGCAGGATAGTTGCGCCGCCGCCTACCTGGGAAGACGCGCCGCCGGGGATAAGTTGCGAGCCCGTAACCGGCACCTTGGCAGTAGTGGTGCCGATCTCGTGCGGATAAGGCTGAGATCGGCCACGAAGCGGGCATGCCCTGCTCCTTCGATGGTCGTATAGCCCTTTTCAGTGAGTGCCTTGCCGACTTCATCGAGGAAGGTCGAGATGGAGGCGCCAAGGGCGGGATCGACCGGCGTGGCTTCGACCGAGATCGTCCCAAGCGCCTGGGGCTCCAGCGCGCGCGCAAGACCGGCCGGAAGCGCCTGCATGAGCAGGGCCGTGGCCGCAAATGTGCCGAGCCATGATCGCATATCGTTTCTCTTTCCCGGAAGACGCGCTTTTGTCCGGCTGGCTTAACGAGGTCCGGCACTCAACGACAGTGTTTGGATAAGGTTTTGCTGCGGAAGCAGATTGTTTGCCAGCTCCTCTCACGGAATATGCCCGACGGGCAGACGCCAGTCGCAACTGCGGCTTGCCCATCGCAGCCGCATTGTTCACAACGCCTCTCATGAAGAAACTTGGCCTTATCGGCGGTCTCTCGTGGACCTCCACCGCACGCTATTACGAGATCATCAACGCGGCCGTTCAGCGCCGCCTTGGCGGGCTGCACAGCGCGCCGTTGCTGATCGAGAGCCTGGACTTTGCCGAAGTCGCGCGCTGTGTGACAGCGGATGACTGGGATTGCGCGACCGGCCAGATCGCGGGCGCAGCGCGACGGCTGGAAGCTGCGGGCGCCGAGGCGATCCTCATCTGCGCCAACTCCGTACACCGGGTCTATGATGCCGTAGCGGGATCGGTTTCCGTGCCGGTCGTCCACATCGTCGACGAGATCGGCAAGAAGCTGAAGCAGGACAAGGTGCGCGCCGTGGCGATCGTAGGCACCAGCAATGTGATGATGGACAACAGCTATCGGCAGCGCCTCGTCGCCAAGGGAGGCGTGACGCTGCTTCCCGCCGATCCGGAACTCGCCGCGCGCATCGACAAGATGATCTACGAGGAGCTGGCAGCGGGGAAGGTGACGCGCGAATCCGAGCGCTATATGAAGTCGGAACTGACCGACATCACCAAGGAGGATGTGCAGGCCGTCGTGCTGGCCGCCACCGAACTGGAACTAGTGGTCGACATCAACGCGAACGTGCTGCCGATCTATGACGGGACGACGATCCATGCACTTGCGGGCGTGGAGTTCATTCTGAGCTGACGGTTGCCCCGGGACAGTTCGTCCTGACGCCTGTGCGCTGCCATACGGTCATGCTGGCCGGATCATCGCGATGCTGATCCGGTCAGTGCTGCTTTGAAGCAGCCTCGGCGTGCCGAACAGGCGCGAATGTCGGGCACATGTCGTGGCCCTGTAATCAATTGTAACAGTCGCGAATTCATGGCTGTTTTCGACGATCTGCTCATCTAGCAGCAAGATATTCCCGGCTACCTCGCCGACGACATCCAAAAACAATCATCTGCTCAGGAAAAACCCTTGCTCATGACTCGCATCCGTCTCTGCCTGCTTGCCAGTTCCGTGCTCGCCACCTCGCCTGTTCTTGCCCAGCAGGTGGAGGAACAGAAGGATGAGCAGTCGACCGCCACTGGTGGGGCCGGTGCAGCTGTCGCGCCGGACGTTGCCGGTATGGAAGAAGAAGAGATCGTCGTCACCGGCGGCCGCGAGCGCGGCGCAGTGGTGGGCGATGTGAAGCCCGAACTGCAATATAATGCAGGCGATGTGCGGGCGCTCGGTGTTTCCAGCGTGTCGGAACTGCTCGCTGAGCTCGGCCCGCAGGTGCAGAGCGCGGGCGGTGGACGGCCGGTCATCCTGCTGGAAGGGCGCCGGGTCTCGAGCTTCCGTGAAATCGGCACCATTCCGGCGGAAGCGATCCAGCGGGTGGACATCCTGCCGGAGGAAGTGGCCCTCAAATATGGCTATTCGGCCACCCAGAAGGTCATGAACATCGTGCTGCGTCAGCGCTTCAATGGCTTCACCACCGAGGGCACAGGCGGGATCGGCACGCGGGGCGACGGCATTTCTCTGGAAGGAGAAGGCGGCTTCCTCGGCATTCGTCGCGGTGAGCGCATCAACCTCAACGTCGAACATACCGACACGGCGGCAATCAGCGAGGCCGACCGCGGCATAGCTTCGCGGGGCGGCGACGGCACGGACCGGACGCTGACCCCCGCGACGCAGGTCACGACGCTGACCGCGACATGGGCGAAGCCGATCACTGATATCTGGTCCGCAAGCATCAACGGCGAGCTTACCTCCAACCAGAGCCAGGCGCTGCGCGGCATCGCGACGCCGGGGGTACTTATTCCGGGCGGCAGCCCCTATTCGACGGGCGCTGCGGACAGTATCTTTTACCCCTCGACGGACATACCGGCGCTCCGGCGGACGAGCAGCGCGCAGACCGGGCATGTCGGCGTGTCGATCAACGGGTCGAGCCCCGGCTGGCAGTGGACGCTGGTGGGCAATTATGACTATGGCCGCTCGCGTTCCATCGCGGGCCGTCCGCTCAACCTCTCGACCTATGCCGCCGCGGTCGCTTCCGGCGATCCGCTCGCCGATCCCTCCCAGCCGCTCGACGACGCTTTCATTGCGTTTCCGTCCCCGGATCAGAACCGCAACACCACCAATGCGGGCGACGCGACGTTCATTGCCAGCGGCTCCCCGATCACGCTGCCTGCGGGCAACCTCACCACCACGATCAAGGTTGGTGGCTCGTTCGACAAGCTGAATGGCACGGCGATCCGGCAGGGTCTTTTCCAGACGTCCGACATCTCCCGCAACGTGGGCGAGGGATCGATCAACATCGATATCCCGATCTCGAATGACCGGATTCCGCTCTTCGGCATCCTCGGCAGACTGTCGCTCAACGGCAACGCGGCGGTTCGCCGTATCTCCGACATCGGTACGCTGCGCACCTTCGGCGGCGGGTTCAACTGGAACCCGACCAAGCAGCTCAGCGTCATCACGCAGTATCGCGACGACGAGACCGCGCCGACTGCCGCGCAGCTTGCCGAACCAGTGCTGACCACAGCGAATTTCGATCTGTTCGACTATTCGCGCGGTCAATCGGTGCGAGTGACGGCGATCACGGGCGGCAATCCCGGTCTTAATGAGGCGTCGCTACGCAACTTGCGCATCGCGGGCACCTACCGCATGCAAACGCCGAACATCACGCTGAATGTGGAATATAACCGGACTTGGCAGCGCGGTCAGATCACCGCGCTTCCGGGCGCGACACCGGCGGTGCTCGCGGCATTTCCGGAGCGGTTCCAGCGCGATGGGGGCGGTAATCTCACCTCCGTGGACCTGCGGCCGATCAACATCGAAAGCGAAGACCGCCAGCAATTGCGCTGGGGTTTCAACTTCACCAAGCAGCTCAGAACGCCTCAGTCGCAGATCAATGCGATGCGCGAAGCCATGCAGCGTCGCTTCCCCAATGGCGTTCCGGGCGGGCCGGGCGCAGGGCAGGGTGGGCGTCCAGCAGGCGCGGGTGGACCCGGTGGTCAGGCCGCTCCGGCCGGTGGCGCGGGTGCACCGCCGGCTGATGGCGCAGCGCCGCCGCCAGGTGGTCCGGGCGCAGGAGGCGCTCCCGGTGGCCCAGGCGGACCGGGTGGTCCGGGCGCGGGTGGTGGTCCCGGCGGGCGAGGCGGTCCGGGTGGCTTTGGCGGCTTCGGCGGCGGCGGAGGTGGCGGCGGTGGTCGCCTGAACTTCGCGGTCTTCCATACCTGGGTTCTTTCCGATCGCGCGGTGCTGCGGGATGGCCAGCCTGAAATCGACCTGCTGAATGGGGGGACCATCGGCGCGAGCAGCGGCGGCGTCTCTCGTCACAAGATCGAAGTGCAGAGCGGCTTCTCGCAGGCGGGTCTCGGCTTCCGCCTGACCGGCAACTGGCAGAGCGGAACACGCGTGGACGGTGTGACGGGCTTCCCCTCGACGACGCTCAATTTCGGCGATTTCATGACTGCCGACCTGCGTCTGTTCGCCAATCTCGGGCAGATGCCGAAGCTGGTCGAGAAGGTGCCGTTCCTGCGCGGATCGCGCGTGTCCTTCATCGTCGACAATGTGTTCGATCAGCGGCAGCGCGTGACGGACGGCAACGGGACGACGCCTTTTGCCTATCAGCCCTTCTATCAGGATGCGATCGGCCGCAGCTTCAGGCTCAGCTTCCGCAAGCTGTTCTTCTCGCTGCCGGCGGCTTTCAGGTAAGATTGACGAGTTCGACGGGCAGTGCGGGCGGTGGAGATGACTGCCCGAGCTGCTCGGCCCAATGGGCGTAGGGACGGACGGCACCGTCCTCTCGCCATGAAGTCACGCGTTCCGGATCGACGTCGGTCAGCAACCAGCGCCCCTCATTCATCGGGCCGATGTCGATCACACCATCTTGCGGAACGTTTCCGTCCGGCGGGCCAAACAGCCCGGCCGCGCCATAATTCTCGTCGAGCACTGGCGACCATGGCGCCATGCCAACGGTCGGCGTCTGCGCAACGAACAGCTGGTTCTCCAGCGCGCGGGCCTGTGCGCCGATCCTAACGCGGTGATAGCCGTGCATCGTATCCGTGCAGGACGGCGCGAGGATGAGGCGGGCGCCTGCCTCGGCCTGTGCGCGCGCTATCAGCGGAAATTCGACATCGTAGCAGATCGAAATGCCGATAGTTCCCAGTGACGTGCGGAAGGCGCGGATCGTGTCGCCGCCGCTGATTCCCCATTGCTCGCGCTCGAAGCGCGTCATCACGATCTTGTCCTGCCAGGACATGCCGCGCGACGGAGCGAAGATCCGCGCGCGATTGACGACGCGGCCATCCTCGAGCGGCACCGGCATGGAGCCAGCGACGATATAAACGCCGTGCCGCGCAGCGAGCATGGCGTGATGCCCGTCGATCGATTGGCGAAGCGCCGCGACGAAGCGCAGGGACGCGCCGAGATCGCCCATGCCCTGCGGATCGAGCGAGGCCAGCTCCATGCTCGCATATTCGGGGAAGACGAGGAGCTTCGCGCCTACGCTTGCGGCCTGATCGACCCAGTGCGCGATCTTGTCTTTCCACGCGGGGAGGCTGTGCAGCTTCTCGATGGGATATTGGGCGAGGGCGAGGGTGAACGGAGGCATAGGCGGCTCAGAAGGTCCGCGCCCAGAACTGCAGAGGGTGGGCGGTTTCCGCCGACTGGTCGATGTCCCGCCATGTGAAGGTGGCGAGGGCGCCTTCGACGGGCGCATAGCCGCGCGCGCGCCAGAATGGGCCGAGGTCGCGGGCGTCGGCTGGTCGGAGGGGATGGTCGGCAGGGCGGACGACCCGGCAATAGCAGGCAGCCATGGCGCCGGCAGCGCGTGCCGCCGCCTCGCGATGATCGAAGAAGGCATGGCCGATGCCGTGGCCGCGATAGTCCGCAAGGAGCACGGACTCACCGAAATAGAAGAGCGTGGCCGCATCGTGGCCCGCCGCCTGCATCGGATCGCGAACTGCCGGCTTCTGGCCGCTCATGGGCGATGCAGTGGCCGCGCCCACGATCTGGTCGCCGTCGCGCGCCACCACGAGCACCGAGCCCGGCTCCGCCTCGAACGCGGCAAGATAGTCCGCCTCATGCTCCATGGTGCCTTCATAAAGATAGGGCCACTCCCGGAACACGGCGATCCGCAGGCGCGCAAGAGCAGGAAGGGCCGCGGCGCGCGCGGCCGGATCGCTCAATGTCTCGACGGTGATGCTGGTCATGCTTCGGCGGAATCCGCTGCGCTGACCTGCGCGATCCAGTCGGCAAGATTATAATGAACGGAGACGCGGCTGATCGCGCCGTCCGGCACCTCAAAGAAGGCGCCGGCAGGCAGGACATAAGGCTGGCCGCTGGCGGGCGGCAGCCCTTGCTCGGCGCGACGATATTCGCCGTGGACCACGAACTCGGCCGCTGCCCGCGTGCCATCCTCGCTGACCATCACGACGATATCCTCCAGACGCTCGCGATAGGCGTGGCCCATTTTGACGAGGAAGAGCCGAAAGGCTTCCTTGCCGGTCTCGCGCGTGCCCTGATTGATGTCATGCACGACATTTTCGGAGAGCAGCGAGAGCATGGTCTCGTCATCCCCCGCGTTGAACGCCTCATAATAGCGCTTCACCAGCGCGATGGTCTCATCTTGTGGGCTCATGCCGCGCTCCCGGTGCTTTCGTGGTGCGATAGGCGCATCGCCCTACGAATAAAAGTAACCTGTAACCTGGCCATGCTTTGATTATGACTGAGGCAATAAAATAGTTACCTTGGAGTTCCAGCCATGATTGTAGGCACTGTCCGGGAAATCAAGAATCACGAGTACCGCGTTGGCCTGACTCCCGAGAGCGCTCATGAACTCCATGCGCACGGACACACCGTGCTGGTAGAGAGCGGCGCGGGTCTCGGCATCGGGGCGTCCGACGAGGAATATATTCGCGCGGGCTCGCAGATCGTCCAGTCGGCGGCCGAGATATTCGAGCGGGCCGAGATGATCGTGAAAGTGAAGGAGCCGCAGCCCGCGGAGCGGGCGATGCTACGCAAGGACCAGATCCTCTACACCTACCTTCATCTCGCTCCTGACCCGGAGCAGACGGCCGACCTCGTGAAATCCGGCGCCACCTGCATCGCCTACGAGACAGTGACGGATGCGAGCGGGGGACTGCCTCTCCTCAAGCCGATGAGTCAGGTGGCTGGTCGCATGTCCATACAGGCGGGCGCCACCGCGCTCGAAAAGGCGCACGGGGGCCGGGGGGTCTTGCTGGGCGGCGTGCCCGGCGTATTGCCGGCGCGCGTTGCCATCATCGGCGGCGGCGTAGTGGGCTTCAATGCGGCGCAGATGGCGGCGGGACTAGGCGCGGATGTGACCATCCTCGATCGAAATCCGGATGTGCTGGAAAAGCTGGGTGTCTATTTCGAGGCGCGCGCCAAGACTCGCTTTTCCAACAAGGCTAACCTCGCCGATTGCGTAGCGCAGGCGGATCTCGTGATTGGAGCGGTACTGATACCGGGCGCGGCCGCGCCCAAGCTGGTGAGCAAGGCCATGCTGGCGACGATGAAGCCGGGCGCCGTGCTGGTCGACGTGGCGATCGATCAGGGCGGCTGCTTCGAGACCAGCCATGCAACCACGCACGCGGACCCGACCTACATTATCGACGGGATCGTCCACTACGCGGTGGCGAACATGCCTGGTGCTGTGGCCCGGACCAGCACCTATGCGCTCAACAATGTGACGCTGCCTCATGCCCTGCGGATCGCCGACCTTGGCTGGAAAGAGGCGATGCGACGCGATCCGCATCTGCTGGACGGCCTCAATGTTTGGAACGGGCTGGTGACATGCTCACCCGTGGCACGGGAGCTGGGTTACGACGTGGTGCCGACCGACATCGCGCTTCAATAAGACGGCCGGTATTCAGCCCTGACGGCTTGCAAATGCGCGCCGGGCTTAGAACGCCGGCTGGTTGGCCGGATCGTCCGGGTCCGCAACGGGCGTGGAGACGGTATGGATGCCGCACTCCACCTTGTCCCAGCCGCGCCAGCGTCCGGCGCGCGGGTCCTCACCCGGCATGACCTTGCTGGTGCAAGGCTCGCAGCCGATGGAGAGATAACCCTGCGCCTCCAGCGGATGCCGGGGCAGGTCGTGCGCTTCGAAATAGGCTTCGAGCGCAGCCTTGTCCCAGTCGCCAAGCGGATTGATCTTGAGGCGGCCATCCTCGATCTCAAAGCGGGGCAGGTTCTTGCGAGTGACCGACTGGAACGCCTTGCGGCCCGAGATCCAGGCATCAAGGCCGTGCTTGGCGCGGGCGAGCGGCTCTACCTTGCGAATTTCGCAGCAGCCATCCGGGTCATAAGACCAGCGCAGGCCGGTCTCGTCCTTCTTAGCGATCACGTCCGGCAGGGGCGTGACCGTGCGGCTGTCGGTAAACTCGAACCGGCGGATCAGAGTGTCACGGTAGTCGAGGGTTTCCGGGAACATCTTGAGCGTATCGACGAAGATCACCGGCACGCTTGGGTCCGCCTGCGCAACCAGATGCAGCAGTACGGCGCTTTCGGTGCCGAACGACGAGACGACAGCGACATGGCCGAGCGTGCCCTCTGCGAAGAGAGCTTTGAGCATCTCTCCAGCGCTGACGCCCTCGAAACGGGCGTTCAGGGCATCGGCATCCGCCTGCGTGAAGGCAGGGCGCACGTCGATGAAGTCGATCTTGCGGGCAGCTTCAGCCATATGTGGCTCCATGCCGCAGAGCCCAGACCGGCGGGGCTGGATCAGCGGCTTTCTGATAAGGGTGTGGGAAGCGCGCGAAGGCCGCTTCCACAAGTGTCTGGTCGAGCGGCGCGTTCGGCGCGAACGCATCGAAACCACAGCGGCGCATATGGCTGATCTGATCGATCAGCACGTCGCCAGCCGCGCGCAGCTCGCCTGTGTAACCCGACTCGCGCAAGATGCGCGCCGCCGAATAACCGCGACCGTCACCGAAGACAGGGAAGGCGACCTCGACCAGCGAAAGCCGATCAAGGAAGGGCAGCAGCACGCGCACATCCTCGCCGGGCTCGATCCGGACAGCCGTCGCATTGGACTGTCCGAGGAAAGCATCTACGGTCACTGCCGGCTCTTCGTGCGGCTGATCGTCACGCAGGCGAATATACTCAGCCATAAATCGCCTCCTTGAACGGCTCCATACCGATGCGCCGATAGGTGTCGACGAACCGCTCGCCCTCGGCGCGCCGGCTGAGATAGAGGTTGGTCGCCTTCTCGATCGCATCGACCACGCCGTCCTCATCGAAGCCGGGGCCGATGATCTTGCCGATGCTCACGTCCTGCGCGCCTGATCCGCCAAAGAGCAGCTGGTAATTCTCCACGCCCTTCCGGTCCACGCCGAGAATACCGATGTGCCCGGCGTGATGATGGCCGCACGCGTTGATACAGCCGGAAATCTTGAGCTTGAGCTCGCCGATGTCGCGCTGCTTCGCAGGATCGGCAAAACGCTTCGCGATCTTCTGCGCGACCGGGATCGAGCGGGCATTGGCAAGGCTGCAATAGTCGAGGCCGGGGCAGGCAATGATGTCGTTGATGAGATCGAGGTTGGCAGAACCCAGGCCCGCCTCATCGAGCGCTGCCCAGATCGCGGGCAGATCGCGCACCGGCACATGCGGCAGCACGATGTTCTGCGCATGAGTGACGCGCAGCTCCGAGAAGCTGTAGCGCTCCGCGAGATCGGCCATCAGGTCCATCTGCGCTGAGGTGGCGTCGCCGGGGATGCCCTCGACGGGCTTGAGGCTGACATTGACGATCGCGTAGCCCGGCACCTTGTGGGGTGCGACCTGCGTGTCATGCCAGAGGGCGAAGTCCGGATCACTGCGATCGACTTCGGTCGGCAGGCCAGCCTCATAGGCGGGTGGTGCGAAGCAGGCGCGGATGCGCTCCAGCTCGGCGGGCGGCGGATCGAGCCCCAGCGTATTCATGTGGGCGAACTCTTCCTCGACCTGATGGCGATACGCATCGACGCCGATCTCGTGGACGAGGATCTTAATCCGCGCCTTGTACTTATTGTCGCGCCGGCCGTAGCGATTGTAGACGCGCAGGCAGGCCTCAAGGTACGAGATGATCTCGCTCTCGGCCACGAAGTCGCGGATTTCCGGCGCGATCATCGGCGTGCGGCCCATGCCGCCACCTGCGAACACGCGCGCGCCAATGGCTCCGTCCCGCTCGACCAGTTCCAGCCCGATGTCGTGGAGACGCATGGCGGCGCGATCTTCCGGGCTCGCGATCACGGCGATCTTGAACTTGCGGGGAAGATAAGTGAATTCCGGGTGGAAGCTCGACCACTGGCGCAGCAGTTCGGCCCATGGGCGCGGGTCCGTCACCTCGTCAGCGGAGACGCCGGCATATTGATCGGCCGAGATATTGCGGATGCAGTTGCCGCTCGTCTGGATCGCGTGCATCTCCACACTGGCGAGATCCGCCAGAATATCTGCCGCGTCCTCCAGCTTGATCCAGTTGTATTGAAGATTCTGCCGGGTGGTGAAATGCCCGTAATCCTTGTCGTACTTGCGCGCGATATGGGCGAGCATCCGCATTTGCACGGCCGAAAGCGTGCCATAGGGCACCGCAACGCGCAGCATATAGGCGTGGAGCTGGAGGTAGAGGCCGTTCATCAGCCGAAGTGGCTTGAACTGGTCCTCCGTCATGGCGCCAGCGAGGCGCCGCTCCGCCTGATCGCGGAACTCCGCGACGCGCGCCTCGACCATCGCCTGATCGTAGCTATCGTAGCGATACATGCTCGGACGTGTGGCCGTGGCAGTCGTCATGTTGGGTCTCAGGCTCTCACAATGGGAATGCTGGTGTCGATCGCGAGATCGGTGCGAACAGTGGGACCGCTCGCGCGAATCCGCTCCTTGATATGCAGCGGCAGCGGGCCGGATGCGGTCGCTTCCGCCTCGATCTCATAGCCGGCATTGACGTGACGCTCGGCCGTTTCCCGCGCAAGGATCGCCGCGCCGTCCGCGCCCACGTCCGCCGCGTCATGCACATGGCGGGACCAGCCCGAGCCGGTCCACCAGATGACGTCCCCGGTCGCAAGGTCGTTGCCGGTCAGAATTTTCATGCCTCAGTCTCCAGCGCCGCAAGCGCGGCATAGCCCGCGAAGCGCTCCTGCGCATCGCTGAGCCCCGCGACCTCGCCAATAACGATCAGCGCCGGGCTCTTCACATTCTCGCGGGCCATGACCGAACCGAGATCGGCAAGCAAGGTGCGGATGGCGCGCGAGCCGTGGCGCGTGCCGCTTTCCAGAATCGCGACCGGCATGATCGGCGAAACGCCGTCCGCCATGAGCTTGTCCGCAATGTCGTGCGCCGTCGCCACCCCCATGTAGATGACGAGCGTGCGGCCATGACCGGCAAGGCCGGACCAGTCCTGCTCGGAAAGCCCCTTGCACTGCCCGGCGACGAAGCTGACCGTGCTGGCGGCATCGCGATGGGTTAGAGGAAGCAGAGCCTCCGCCGCGCAGCCGAGTGCCGCGCTGATGCCTGGCACCACTTCCACCGGCACACCGGCTTCGCGGCAGGCCTGCACTTCTTCGCCGCCACGACCGAAGATAAAGGGATCGCCGCCCTTCAGGCGAATGACGTCCCGCCCGGCTTGGGCCTCCCGCACAAGCAGAGCATTGATTTCCGACTGCGGCATGGAGTGGCGGGCGCGGCTCTTCGCCACGGAGATGCGCTGCGCATCCGCCGAGGCCAGAGCGAGGATTGCAGGATCGACAAGGCCGTCATGGACAATGAGATCCGCGCCTGCGAGCAGGGTCGCGGCACGGACGGTCAGCAAATCCGGACTACCAGGGCCGGCGCCGACCAGAAAGACGGTGCCGGGCGCGCGTGAATCATGTGTGCCCATGAGCGCTAGATGCGACCGTGCCGATCAATCCGCAACCGACGCTTGCTTTAGCGATGCCTAGCGAAACTTGTGCGGGGTCTGTTTAAAAATTTGCCCTTGGCAAATTTCCGGTCACCGCACCGGCCCGCTCCGCTTCAGCATCGCTGAAGCGCGATCTAGCGGTCAGCGATGATCGGCTCCGACCGGAGACCGACCTCAATCGACGCGCGGGGCTGTTCGGCCTCCGACGAGACGACGGGATAGGCGCAGTAATCGGCCGCATAATAGGCGCTGGGCCGATGATTACCCGATATGCCCACACCACCGAACGGGGCGGACGAAGAGGCGCCGTTGGTTGGCCGGTTCCAGTTGACGATCCCGGCCTGAACATTGGCCCAGAACTGGTTATATTGCTGGGGAGAACCGCCGATGAGCGCCGCCGAAAGTCCATAGCGCGTATTGTTCGCTTCCGCGATCGCCTGCTCGAAGGTCTCGACCCGAACGACCTGAAGCACGGGGCCGAAAAGCTCGATGTCGGGCCTTTCTTCCATATCGGTAACGTCGATAATTCCGGGCGTAAGGAAGGGCAGGCCGTCGCGCGGCCGGGCCAGATGCTTGATCGGCTTGCCGCCATTGCTCATCAGGTGAATGAAGTTGTCGGTCAGGCTGTCGGCCGCCCGCATGTCGATCACCGGACCCATATAGGGCGCGGGGTCCGCATGGGGATGATCAATGACGAGACGATCGGCAAGGTTTTTGAGGTCGCCAACGATCCGGTCATAGAGTGTGTCGCGCACGATCAGTCGCTTGGCTGCCGTGCAGCGCTGGCCGGCGGAGAGGAAGGCCGACTGTGCGATGAGCGCCACGGCGCTCGCCACGTCTCCGGTGTCCCACGCAATGATGGGATTATTGCCGCCCATTTCCAGCGCCAGGATCTTGTCCGGCTGGTCGGCGAAAGCGCGGTTGATCGCGATGCCGGTCTGGGCAGAGCCGGTGAAGAGGATACCGCGTACGGTGGGGTGAGCGGTTAGCGCCCGGCCGACATCCGGCCCTCCATGCACGCAGCGCACCACGGCTTCCGGCACGCCTGCCTCGTGGTAGAGCTGAACGAGCATTTCACCGACGGCGGGCGTCTTTTCCGAGGGTTTGAAGACGATGCCGTTGCCTGCAATGAGCGCCGGGACGATGTGTCCGTTGGGCAGGTGGGCCGGAAAGTTATACGGGCCGAGCACGGCCATGACGCCGTGGGGCTTGTGGCGCAGCGCCTGCTTGGCGCCCACTGCGCCTTCGAGCCGCCTGTGACCAGTGCGCTCGGAATAAGCCGCAGCGGAGATATCGACCTTGTTGATGACGGCCGCGACCTCCGTCCGGGCGTCCCAGAGGGGCTTGCCGGTTTCGCGGGCAATGAGATCGGTCAGCGCCTCTTCCTTCGCGCGCACGACATTGGCGAAGCGGCGCATCGTCTCGATACGCGACGTGATCGACGTTGAGGCCCAGGCGGGCCAGCTCTCGACCACACGGGCGACTTCGGCTTCCACATCGCTCGCCGCACCCTGCCAGAGCTGGTGTCCGGTCGCCGGTTCGATGGAAATGAGGCGTTCTGTCATAAGACTGCTTATCGCTCCGGGCGCTTACCTGAGAATGAACGAAGGGCGGGGCGGCGCACCCAGCGCAGCCCTCATGCGACGTGCCGCCTCAACCTTTTCCATGAGCGGCGCCCAATCGTCGTCGCGGTCAATGGCGGACCAGATCGCTTCGACCTCTTCGATATGCATCGAACATGGCGCGTCGTCGGACCAATAGCGATGATCGAGGTGGTCGGGGACGGGGGTGAGCGCGAGGAATGATCCTCGCGCAGCATTCCATGCTTCGCCGGAAAAATCCGGATGATCGTGCTCGCCGCGTCGCCATGCGAGGAAGAAGCGGTCGATGAGGATGTCGCTCCCCATCAGCGCGCGGAGGGCGGCGGAGACGAAAGCGTGCGCGGCTGGTTCGTCCGGCGCGACGTGGCCGAGGCGCCAAAGAAAGCGGCGGACGAGGCTGGCTTCGTAGAGCGCCGGGAAGCTCTCGAGCGCAGCGATCAAAGGATCGCTCTCCGTCAAAGGGCGCAGGCTCATCGCAAGCTGGGCGAGGTTCCAGTGGATCGCTTCGGCCTGCCGGGAGAAGGCGTAAAGGCCCGTCCGGTCGAAATAGGCGGCAGTGAAGCCCGGCTCCCAGCGCGGGGTGAAACGCCAGGGACCATAATCGAAGCTCTCGCCGGTCACGTTAATGTTATCGCTGTTGAGCACGCCATGCACGAAGCCGGCGACCATGTAGCTGCCGGCGAGGTCGGCGCAGCGCTCAACGGCAGCGCTCATCATCGTGGCGGCGGGATCAGGGCCCGGATCGAGGACAAGCAGTTCACGCAATGTATAATCTACGAGACGCGCCAGCTCCTCGGTTTGGCCGAGGGCCGCGAGACGCTGGAAGCTGCCGATGCGGATATGGCTGTGGCTGAGCCGCACCAGAACTGAGCCGCGTGTAGGAGACGGCTCGTCGCCGCGCTCCAGCGCCTCGCCTGTCTCGATGAGCGAGAAAGTGCGCGAAGTGGAAACGCCCAGCGCTTCAAGCATCTCGGTTGCGAGAATCTCCCGTACGCCACCCTTGAGCGTCAGGCGGCCATCGCCGGAACGGCTGTAGGGCGTCTGACCCGATCCCTTCGTGCCCAGATCGAGCAGGCGCTCACCCGGAGCGCGTTCCCGCACCTGCGCGAAAAGGAAGCCGCGCCCGTCGCCGATATCGGGATTGTAAACGCGGAACTGGTGGCCGTGATAACGCAGGGCGAGCGGCTGCGGCAGGTTGTTCGGCAAAGGCACGAAGCGGCCGAAATGGTCGATCCACTGCGCATCGCTCAATCCAGAAAGGCCAATGGTCGCTGCCGCGCGGTCATTGCGAAATCGCAGAATATGCTGTGGAAATTCGGCCGCATGAACCGGACTGCTCAGGAAATCGTTGAGCGATTGAATGCACGGTTCCGGACGATAGCTGGTATCGTCAATGCTGGCTTGCGGGCGGGATGACATGCGGCAATATGTTGGCGTGGAGTGGAAAGGATCAAGCGTTGGCCGCCTATGAGGACAAATACTGGTGGTCGCACGACGGGCTAAGGCTGCATTATCGCGATTATGCAGGCCGAAACGACCGTCCGCCGATTCTTTGCCTACCGGGCCTCACACGCAATGCGCGCGACTTCGCGCCGGTTGCGGAGCGCTTGGCGGGAGAGTGGCGTATCCTTTCGATCGAGCTGCGCGGCCGAGGTGAAAGCGCCTATGCCAAAGATCCGATGACCTATGTGCCGCTCGTCTATCTGCAGGACATAGACAAGCTGCTCGATGAGCTGGCGCTCCCGAATTTCGTGGGCTTCGGCACCTCACTCGGCGGTATCATGCTGATGTTGCTCGGTTCGACCGGGCGTGAGCGAATGGTTGGGGCGCTCATCAACGATATTGGCCCGCATATCGACGCGGCCGGGCTGGAGCGCATCCGCACCAATATGGGCGGTGCGAGCTCGTATGCGACGTGGGTGCACGCAGCGCGCGCCATCGCCGAAGCGGACGCGGCTATCTATCCCGACTATGATCTGGAAGACTGGCTCGCTTACGCGAAGCGGCGGTTCCGCCTGACCAGTCAGGGGCGAATCGTTCCCGACTATGACCAGCGGATCGCGGAGCCGTTCCGGGTGCCCGGCGGAGAGGCGGGCGTCGATCTCTGGCCGGCCTTCGAGGCGATGCGAGGCATGCCTCTTGCCCTCGTGCACGGCGCTCTCTCCGACTTGCTGAGCGACGCGACCGTGCAGGAGATGAAACGCCGCGTGCCTGATCTCGACGTGGCCACGGTGCCCCGCACGGGCCATGCACCCGTACTCGACGAGCCGGAAGCCGCCGCCGCGATCGACCGTCTGCTCGCGCGCGTCAGCGCGGCCGGCACGACATAGGAAGGCATTGACGATGGCCGGACCTCCCTATTCCATCCTCCAGATGCACGGGTCGTTCGACCGTGGCAGCAAGGAAGACCGGGTCGTCCGCCTGATGAATGAGTGGGCCGGGAAGGTGCGACACACCCTATTGGTTGCGTCGCCCGGCCATGACGCGGCACGCGCCGACCTCCATCCGCACCTCAACGTCTCTTTCATCACCGCGCCCCGTCTCAGCGGACCTGCCGGACTGGGAAAGTTTCGGGCGCTCGCTCGCCTCATGCGCGACTTCGACCTCGTGCTGACTTATGGCTGGGGCGCGATGGATGGCGTGATGGCGCATCGCCTGTTCCACCGGGTAATGCGTCTTCCGCACCTCATCCACCATGAAGACGGGCTGGAGGCTGACGAGAAGGACAGGCGCAAAGCGGGTCGCAGCCTCTATCGACGCATCGCGCTTGCCTCGGCGGATGCGCTGGTCGTCCCCTCGACGGCGCTGGGTCGCGTGGCCCAGGCAGAGTGGGGGCAGCCCGCCGACAAGGTGAAGCATATTCCCAATGGCATAGATATTTCCGGTTTCGACGGCACTGCTCGCCGTCCTGCCATTCTCGGCCTTTCCGAGAATCGCAAGCTGGTGGTGGGGACGACCGCAGAGGCGGGGCAGGGCGAGGCGCTGAGACGGTTGGTGCGGGCTGTGGCGCCGCTTACTGATGCAGTGAAACTGGCGATTGCGGGAGAAGCCAGTGAGGCGATCGTCGCTGACGCAAAACGGCTCGGCCTCACGGACATCGTCGTGCTGGGACCGCAAGAACGGACGCAGGACTATATCCGCGCGTTCGACATTTTCGTGCCCTTGCCGGGCAGCGATGCGTTTCCCGTCGCACTCGTACAGGCGATGGCCGCCCGATTACCGGTTGTGGCGACCGACATTGGGGATATCTCTGCAATGGTAGGCAGCGCGAACCGCTCCTTCATCGTTCCGGGCAACGATGACGCGGCCGTCACGACCGCTCTTCGCGCTCTTGTTGTTGATAAGGCGAAGCGGGAGGCGCTGGGTGAGGCAAACAGAAGGCGAGCAGAGGAATGCTTTGCGGAATCCGCGATGATAGAGCGCTACGGCCGCCTCTATCGGGAAGCGATCGAGGCCTACCGTGGGCCGCTCGCTGCCGGCTGACGGAATTTCCTCACTATTTTCTTAAGAATCCTGCTATGCGCGGCTGCTGTCGCTGAGTGAGCGAATTGGGGCCTTTCGAGGAGTCGAGATTGTTCAAGGGTTTGAAGCCGATCGTCTATGGCGGTCGCGAGGTGTGGCCGATCATTGAAGGCGGCAAGGGTGTCGCTGTCTCGAATCACATGAGCTCCGGAGCCTGGGCCGCAGCAGGCGGCATCGGCACTGTGTCGGCCGTGAATGCCGACAGCTATGACATTGACGGCAACCTCATTCCTCAGATCTACCATGGCCGCACCCGTCCGCTGCGCCATGAGGAACTGGTCGCTTACGCTATCGAGGGCGCGGTGCAGCAGGTACGTCGCGCATTCGAAGTCGCTGGCGGCAAGGGCGCGATCAACATCAACGTACTCTGGGAAATGGGCGGCGCACAGCGTGTGCTTCAGGGCGTTCTCGAACGCACCAAGGGCATGGTCGCGGGCGTCACTTGCGGAGCCGGCATGCCCTATAAGCTCTCTGAGATCGCGGCGCAGCACAATGTGAGCTATCTGCCGATCGTGAGCTCCGGGCGCGCCTTCCGCGCGCTCTGGAAGCGCGCTTACTCCAAGGCGGCAGAGTGGCTGGCGGCGGTCGTTTACGAAGATCCCTGGTTGGCGGGAGGACACAACGGCCTTTCCAACGCCGAAGACCCGACCAAGCCGGAAGACCCCTATCCCCGCGTGAAGGCCCTGCGCGAAACCATGCGCGAAGGCGGCATTTCCGATGAGGTGCCCATCGTCATGGCGGGCGGCGTCTGGTATCTGCGCGACTGGGACCACTGGATCGACAATCCCGAGCTTGGCGCGATCGCCTTCCAGTTCGGAACCCGCCCGTTGCTCACGCAGGAAAGCCCCATTCCCCAGGCGTGGAAGGACAAGCTCATGACGCTTGAGGAGGGCGACATCCTTCTGCATCGTTTTTCCCCGACAGGCTTCTATTCCTCCGCGATCCGCAATCCGTTCCTGCGCAGCCTCGAAGCGCGCTCGGAGCGGCAGATCGCCTTTTCCATGGAAGAAGCGGGCGATCATACCCATCAGCTCGATGTCGGCGTCAAAGGCCGGGCTTATTGGGTGACGCGCAACGATCTGCTGCGCGCGCGCGAATGGGTGATGCAGGGCTATACCAATGCGCTCAAGACCCCGGACAACACGCTGGTCTTCGTGGGCGACGAAGAACGCGCTGAGATCCGCAAGGATCAGGCGGATTGCATGGGTTGCCTCTCGCACTGCGGCTTTTCGGCCTGGAAGGACCATGACGACTTTTCGACGGGTCGCTTGGCCGATCCGCGTAGCTTTTGCATCCAGAAGAGCCTTCAGGAAGCCGTCCATGGCGGCGATATCGACAAGAACTTGCTGTTCGCGGGCCATGGCGCTTATCGCTTCAAGCAGGACCCGTTCTACTCGAACGGCTTCGTGCCGACCGTGAAGCAGCTTGTCGACCGAATCCTGACCGGAGACTAATGGCGATGATGCGTGCCCCCGATCTGCCCGGTCTCGCCGTGCTGCGCTATCGCGACGCGGATTATGAAGTGCTTCGTCCCGGTCGCTTCGTGCTTTGCGCGGTGAGTGGTACGGAAATTCCGTTAGGTGAGCTCACTTACTGGAGCGCCGACCGGCAGGAAGCCTATCGCAGCGCCACTGAAGCGACCAAGGCGCTGCTGGGCTAGTCGCTTACGCTGACTAGGTCAGAGCCAGCCCTCAAGGATCTGGTCGGGTGGGCGGTCGCCGCCCATCCATAGGCGGATATTGGCGATGACCCGTTCGCCCGTGGCGAGCCGCCCTTCGTGCGTCGCGGACCCCATATGCGGCAGGAGCACGACGTTCGACAGCGCGAGAAGCCGGGGATCGACGGCGGGTTCATGCGCATAGACGTCTAGCCCCGCACCAGCGATGCGGCCGTGCTCCAGAGCCGCGATAAGCGCCTTTTCGTCCGCGATTTCGGCGCGTGACGTGTTGATGAAATAGGCGCTCGGTTTCATCAGGGCGATCCGCCGGGCGTCGATCATGCCGTGGGTTTGTTCGGTAAGCGGGCAATGCACCGAGAGGATGTCGCCCTCAGCCAGAAGGCTGTCCAGATCGCCGCACCACGTGGCGCCGACCGCCTCTTCCACGTGGGCAGGCAGGCGTTGGCGGTTGTGATAGGCGATTTCCAGCCCGAAGGCGCGGGCGCGCGCCGCGACGGCCCGCCCGATGCGCCCCATGCCAATGATCGCGAGGCGCTTGCCGCCGATCCGGTGGCCAAGCATGGCGGATGGGTTCCACCCGCCCCATGCACCGGCACGGACCAGCTTCTCGCCTTCGGCCAGCCTGCGCGGCACGGAGAGGATGAGCGCCATCGTCATGTCGGCCGTGTCCTCGGTGAGCACGCTTGGCGTGTTCGTGACCATGATGCCGCGTGCCCGGGCCGCTGGAAGCGCGATGTGATCGACCCCGGCTCCGAAATTCGCGATGAGTTGCAAGCGCTCTCCCGCCTGGCCAAGCATCTCCGCGTCCAGAACGTCCGTGATTGTGGGCACCAGCACATCGCAGGCGTCCAGCGCGCGCATGAGATCCGCGCGGCCCATCGGCGTGTCCGTGAGATTGAACTGGGTGTCGAAGAGAGCGGCCATGCGCTGCTCCACCGCCTGCGGAAGGCGCCGCGTCACGATGACGCGCGGGTTGGCGGGCCGAGGAGGACGGGGCATGAGCGCCGCTTCCGCGATGACGGGCCAAACGTCAAGGCGAATGTCCCGGAGTGTGGCGCCAAGGTCGCTTGATGACAAGCCGGTGCCATGGCAATGCTGGAAGGATGATCCACCAGGCTTTATCCCGCGCCTCGTCCAGCCGATCCGGCTTGCGTCTGGCCTTTGTCGCCGGCTGCCTGCTTTTCTCGACCGTCGCGTCCGCCCAGAATACGAGGGCAGTGCCCTATTGGGTGGCGCTCAAGAGCGACGAGGCGAAGCTGCGGGTAGGGCCGAGCCAGGATTTTCCGGCCAAATGGCTTTATCGCCTGCCGGGTCTTCCGCTGCGCGTGGTGCAGGTGGACGCCAAATATCCGCAATGGCGCAAGATCGAGGATCCGGACGGCGTGCAGGGCTGGATGCATGTGGCCATGCTCCGCGAAGTTGCGGCCGCGATCGTGCGGGGCGGCACTGCCGAACTGCGGCAAGGCCCCTCCGATGGCTCGAAGCTGCTCTATCATGTGCAGGAGGGCGCTGTCGGGCGCGTGAATAGCTGTGCGAGCGGCTGGTGTGCGGTCGAGTTCAGGGGGCAGCGCGGTTATATCGCGGCGCGCAGCCTTTGGGGCGCAACCGACCGCTAACGGAAGCAAATCCGCTACGGCGAAGCCTGTTTTCCTTGCCTTCCTTCAATGCGGATGGAAAGAGTTGGTACGGTCTTTCAGGCAAGGGGGTTGCCGGAGTTTGCTCGAATCGCGCAATTATGTGCCGTCGGCCGTGCTCGCGCCGTTTGTGCGGCGGCATTACATCTTCCGCGCCGACCTGCCAGCCGAGTTTGAACTGGTCGACCACATCCTCCCAGAGACCGCGTTTATTCGCCTGCTGATTGCTGGCGACTGGGCCGCGAAAATGCCGGACGGCACATGGGCGCAGTTTGGGCCGTGTCCCCTCGTAGGATCATGCAGCCAGCCACTGTGCGTTCGCGTGAGGGGCGGTTTTATCGTGGTCGGCGTCTCGCTGCGTCCGGGAGGGTGGCCCAGCCTTTTCCGCCAGCCTGCTTCCGTTGTTTCTGACCGGGTCGTTGCGACAGACGATCTGTGGGATGGAGACGCTGAGCGTCTGCATCGGGCCGTTGCGGACGCTGGAAACGACGATCTCGCCATGATTGCTGTTGTCGAAGCGGCGCTCCTTGCTCGTATCGCGGCACTTGGCAATATTTCGCCCTCCGAGCCTATGCTGGCCTTTGAGGAGATCGCGCAGCAGGACTGCACGGTCCGCGTCACCGACGCGGCGGATCGGCTCGAGCTTTCCGTGCGGCAGCTGGAGCGGCACTGCCACGCCACCTTCGGCCACGCGCCGAAGATGGTGCTGCGCCGCGCCAGATTTCTCGACATGGCACAGGCATTGCGTGGCTTCGGTTCCCCAAGTCAGGAGCATCTGGCGGCGCTCGGCTATATCGATCAGAGCCACCGCAACCGGGAGTTCCGCCATTTCTTCGGTATGACGGCGGGCAAGTTCGAGAAAGCCGTGACGCCGCTTTTCACGGCCGGCCTGAAGCTCAGATCCGAAGGTCTGTACTAGGAACTAGCGGGGCAGGGCAGCCGCCTCGCGTGCCAGCGCTTCCACGGCGGCGGGATCAAGCGGCCCCTTGGGGACGATCCAGCTCCCCCCAACGCAGCCGACAAAGGGCTGTGCGAGCCATTCCGGCGCGCTCGCCGCAGTGATGCCGCCCGTGGGACAAAAGCGCGCCATGCCGAAAGGCGCAGCAAGGGCCTTGAGCGCGGGCAGGCCGCCGCTGGTCGAGGCGGGGAAGAACTTGAAGCGATTGAGACCGAGGTCAAGCCCGCGCATGATGTCCGCAGCCGTGGCGATACCGGGCAGGAATGCCGTGCCCGAGGCGATCGCCGCCTTGCCGAGCGGCTCGGTGAGGCCGGGCGAGACGATGAACTGCGCGCCTGCGTCCAGCGCCGCATCGAGCATTCGTGGATCGAGCACTGTGCCCGCGCCGACAACGGCGCCGGGCACCTGCGCCATCTCCCGCATCACGTCGAGCGCTGCGGGGGTGCGCATCGTCACCTCAAGGGCCGGGAGGCCGCCCGCAACCAGCGCCTGCGCAAGCGGCACGGCATCGGCCACATTTTCCACCACCAGAACCGGGATCACCGGCGCAAGCGCCATCACATCATCGACCGTTATCATCTGTCCCTTCTTTCGCGCCAGGCCGCCGCTGCACCGAACAGGCCGATTTCGGAATGTTTCGCCAGACGGACCGGAATCGTCCGCATTAGCGACTCGTAGCGCCCCTTCGCCGTAAAGCGCGCGTGAAAACCACTTTCATTCACCAGAAAGTCGCGCATGCGCTGTGTGAGGCCTCCGGCAAGGACGACGTGATGCGGGCCATGAGTGAGCGCTAGATCACCAGCCGCCGCGCCATAAGAGAGGCAGAACCGCTCCAGCGCGGCGCGAGTGGAAGGATTTTCGCCGGAAAGCGCCGAGGCCCAGAGATCGGCATCGTCCATCAGCTCGATCCGCTCATGCGTGATTGCCGCCAGCGTCTTGTATATCGCGTTCAGGCCAGGGCCGGAGACGATCCGCTCGGTCGAGACGCGGCGATGCTCTGCGCGCAGCCGGTCGAGCATCTGCTCTTCCAGCATGTCGAGCGGCGCGAAATCGGTATGGCTACCCTCAGTGGCGATGACGAGAGGACGGCCCTCGTCAAACGCGATGATCGCGACACCCAGCCCGGTGCCCGGCCCCAAAACAGTGACCGCGCCATCGCGCGGAAAAGGCTCATCCGGGCCGAAAAGTAGCTCCAGGCTGTCCATCGGCAGGCGAGCGACGGCGTGGGCGACCGCCTCGAAGTCATTGACCAGCCGGACATGAGCAACGCCGAGATCCTGAGCGAGCTGGGCGGGGCGGATGACCCAGCTCGAATTGGTGAGCTTGATGGTTTCCTGCGCGATCGGCGCGGCAAAGGCGATCGACACCTTGTCGGGCACGGCTGTGCCTTCCTCCGCCGAAAATGTGCGCCAACAGGCGGCAAGGCTCGGAAAGTCCGCAACCTTGTACTTCCGCACCGTGCCAAGCGTTGGCACGCCGGCGTCGTCAATTGTCGCCCGGGCAAAACGGGCATTGGTTCCGCCGATGTCGGCGGCGATAAGTTCAGTCAAATCTCGCGCTCCATCACGGCGAGCAGGGAGGAGGCGCCCAGCTCTGCCATGTCGCTTTCCTGCCGGAACAGCGCGAAAAGCTCGCGCCCTGTGTCATAGGGAGGGGGAGGCGCCTCCGCAGGCGCGCGCGCGTCCCACTCGGCCGGATCGACAAGAGCGTCCAGCGTGCCGGTCACGGCGCACACCCGCACCACATCGCCGTCGCGGAGCTTCCCGATCGGGCCGCCACCCAGCGCTTCGGGGGAAAGGTGGATAGCCGCGGGCACCTTGCCGCTCGCGCCGGACATGCGACCGTCCGTGAGCAGCGCGACCTTATATCCCTTGTCCTGCAGAACGCCGAGCGGAGGCGTGAGCTTGTGCAGTTCCGGCATGCCGTTCGCGCGCGGTCCCTGAAAGCGGACAACCACCACGACGTCGCGGTCCAGCTCGCCGGACTTGAAGGCGTCCAGCACTTCGTTCTGGTCAGCAAACACCCGGACGGGGGCTTCGATCGTCCAGCAGGATGGATCGACCGCGCTGGTCTTCATCACGCAGCGCCCCAGATTGCCAGCGAGCAGCCGCAGTCCGCCATCGGCACTGAACGGATCCGCCGCGGTGCGCAGAATTGCTTCATTGCCGCTTTGGATCGGCGGCGCGTCCCAGGCAATCGCGTCGCCTTCCAGCTTGGGCGTGCGGCCATAATCTGTGAGGTCTTTTCGCGCGACCGTCAGAATGTCGCGGTGGCAGAGGCCATTGCGGAGCAGCTCCGATATCACCCACGCCATGCCGCCCGCATCGTGGAAGTTGTTCACATCGTCAGGCCCGTTGGGATAGACGCGGGCGAGCAGCGGCACGACGGCGGAAAGCTCCGCGAAATCGGTCCAGTCGATGTGGATGCCGGCCGCGCGGGCGATAGCGGGCAGGTGGATCGCATGATTGGTCGAGCCCCCCGTCGCCAGCAGGCCTACGATCGCATTGACGATCGCTTTCTCGTCCACGCAAAGGCCGAGAGGACGGTAGTCATTTCCATCCCAGCCGATCATCGTCACGCGCTGGGTCGCGGCGCGTGTGAGTTCGCTGCGCAATTTCGTGCCCGGATTGACAAATGCAGCGCCGGGCATGTGCAGGCCCATCATCTCCATCATCATCTGGTTGGAGTTAGCCGTGCCGTAAAAGGTGCAGGTGCCCGCGCCATGATAGCTGGCGGACTCGGCCTCCAGCAGTTCTGCCTTGCCAACCTTGCCCTGCGCATAGAGCTGGCGAACGCGCACCTTCTCCTTGTTCGCAAGGCCAGAGGGCATCGGCCCGGCGGGCACGAAGATTGTCGGCAGATGGCCAAACCGCAGTGCGCCCATTAGCATGCCGGGCACGATCTTGTCGCAGATGCCAAGCATCAGCGTGCCCTCAAACATGGCATGAGAAAGCGCGATGGCCGTGGAAAGGGCAATGGTGTCCCGTGAAAAGAGCGACAGGTCCATGCCGGACTGGCCCTGCGTCACGCCATCGCACATTGCCGGCACGCCGCCCGCCACTTGTGCGGTGGCGCCGACTTCCCGCGCTGCGATCTTGATCGCTTCCGGGTAGCGGCCATAGGGTTGGTGAGCCGAGAGCATGTCGTTGTACGAGGTGACGATGCCGATGTTGAAGGCATTGCCTGCCCGCAGGACGGGCTTGTCCTCTTCGCTCGCCGCGAAGGCGTGCGCGAGATTGCCGCAGGAGAGCTGGGCGCGGTTCGTGCCCGCATCCCGCCCGCGCTCGATAAGATCGAGATATTTGCGCCGGGATAAGGCGCTGCGCTTCGCGATCCGCTCGGTGACAGCTGCAACGGTGCCGTGAAGATCAGTCATACCAGCTTGCCCCGTCACGCTCGATGAGCGCGATGCCCGCCGATGGCCCCCAGGTGCCGGCGGCGTAATGCACGACCTGCTGGCCGGACTCCTTCCAGCTCTCCGTGATGGAATCGATCCATGTCCACTGCGCTTCCACTTCGTCGCGGCGGACGAAGAGGGTCGTGTCGCCTTCCAGCAGATCGAGCAGCAGGCGCTCATAGGCAATGCGGCGGCGCTCCCCTTCGAAGGCCGCGGCGAGGCTGACGTCGAGACCGACTTCCTGTAGCTTCACTCCGTCACGATCGAGGCCGGGGCGCTTGGCCATCAGGCACAGGCGGATATTCTCGTCCGGCTGCAGGCGGATAATGAGCGAGTTGGGTTCCAGCGCGCGCTGATAGCCGTCGCGGCCGAAGATGCTGTGCGTCACCGGTTTGAATTGGATGAGGATTTCCGACTGCCGGTTCGGCATGCACTTGCCAGTGCGCAGGTAGAAGGGCACGCCCGTCCAGCGCCAATTGTCGATATGCGCCTTCAAGGCCACGAACGTCTCGGTATCGGACGGGTTGCCCAGCTCCTCGGCATAGCCTTTGACGAGTTTTCCCTTCACCGCGCCGTCGCGATACTGGCCGCGCACGCTGTGCGTCCCGACGCTGTCGGGCGTCATCGGACGCAGCGAACGCAAGGCCTTCACCTTCTCGTCACGCACGGCGGTGGAATCCATGCGCGCCGGCGGCTCCATCGCAATGATGGAGAGGATCTGGAGGACGTGGTTTTGCACCATGTCCTTGAGCGCGCCTACCCCGTCATAATAAGAGACGCGGCCCTCCAGCCCGACCGTCTCCCCGACGGTGATCTGCACATGGTCGATCGCCTCGGAATTCCACAGCGGCTCGAACAGCCGGTTGCCGAAGCGCAGTGCCATGAGGTTCTGGACCGTCTCCTTGCCGAGATAATGGTCGACCCGGAAGATCTGGTGCTCGTTGAAAAGCGCACCGATGGCGTCGTTGACTTCGCGCGATGATGCGAGATCCTTGCCGATCGGCTTCTCCATCGCGATGCGTGTGTCCGCCGCGACGATGCCCGCCTGCGCCAGGCCCTCCGCCGTGGGCGCGAAAAGGGATGGGGGCGTGGAGAGATAAACGGCGACGGGGTCGCTGCCTTCCTTCTTCACACGCGCAGCAAGCGCCTTGAACTGAGCGGCATTTCCTGCCTCTACAGGCACATAGCCGACGATGTTCAGAAAGCTGCTTATGCGCTCATCATCCAGCATCTCGGGCTGGACGAACTGCCCAAGCGTCTCGCGGATCGTGGCGCGGAACGCATCGTCGTCCATCTCCGTGCGGCCGGAGGCGAGGATGCGGAACGGATCGGGCAGCAGCCCATCGGAGTAGAGATTGTAGAGGGAGGGAAACAGCATCCGGTGGGCAAGATCACCGGTGGCACCAAAAAGGATGAGCGTGGCAGATTTGTCGGGCAAGTCCGGCCCCTTCACATTCGTTGACGGATAATCGGGGAGCGTGGCCCCCGTCGGTCTGCACGCATACTGTTATAAGTCCCGTTGTTCGCTGCGCAACTCCCGCACGGGATTTGATGGGGTTTTTGTCTGAAAAGCGAGGGCTGTCATTCGATCGGCCAGTAGCGGGATCGACCCGGCGAAGGCTGCAGTTTCCACTGGACGCCCGGCGGCCTCATGTGGCATCGCGCCCGCTCTGGCTGCTCCGATAAGGGCAGGCCACCCAGCGCGGGCGTGGTGAAACTGGTAGACGCGCCGGACTCAAAATCCGGTTCCGAAAGGAGTGTCGGTTCGATTCCGACCGCCCGCACCAACCTTCTACAAATAAAGTGCTAGTTTCCGACGGCGGGCGCCTGCGGGCTCTGCGGCTGGAGAGCAGGCGGAGCAACCTGCACAACGGGGTTTACCCGTGCTTCCAGCAGGGCTGCTGCCTCGATCACGTCCAATGCCCGATGGGCTTCGTTATAGCGCCGGGCCTTTTGCAGCCATGCCTCGACACCGGCATCCCGACGCAACGCCTCGACCTCGGCGATAGCCAAATCGATCTGGCCGCTCTCCACGTCAAGCCGGGCACGGGAAAGCCGCGCTTCCGGCGTGGCGGGGGGTGAGCCTGCGCGGCGCACGACCACGAGACTGCCAACTTCCCGCATCACCGCTGTCCACCAGCCTTCGTCCGGATTGCCGCGCGAAACCGCAACGCCGATCTCGTCGAGACCGGCTCGCAGCATAGGGATGGTCACGGGCTGGACCGAGGCGTTCACGATGGTGGCCACGGCACGCGGCTGAGCCTGACCGAAAATGAGGCGCAACTGCCCTTCCACCCGATCAAGCGGCGCCCCCGTATCCAGAGCGCGACGAGCCGCAAAGGCGACCAGCATCGCCTCGGCGCGGCTGGCGTAGCCGGCGGCGGACTGCGCCGCGACCGCGATACGCGTCAGGCGTTGCTCAAGATCCAGTACCCTAGCGGTCTGCGCATCGATCGACGTGGGGGTGTAGGCAATCATCGGCCGGGCAGGCACGGCCATGGCATTCTGGGAATCGACGTTGGTCGCGAGGGGATCCACCGGACCCGCCGACGCATCGGAAGATGTCGACGAACTGGGCTGGTTCCGCCAGCGAGACAGGCCCCAGGCCATGGCAGCCAAACCGGCAATGAACGACAGCAGCACAAGGGCGATAATAAGCCGGCTGCTCGCACCCCGGCGCGGAAGCGCGGGCTCGGTCGTGAACTCATCCGTCATCGTCGGTTGTATGGTTATCGCCCTGCAGGATTATATTCTAGCGCTACCATCTTGGCATATTCGCGCGGCGAGAGCCAGCATTGCCTCATCGGAAGGTTCGCGTGCGCTATGGATGCTGTGCCAGCCTGACCCACATTCCCCGGCTGCAGCGTCGCTGATCGCGACAATGTCCACGCGGGCGCGGGTTTGCACCGGAGTAAGTCCAGCGAAACATGCGCCGGCGCGGGGCGAATGGATGAGCGCGCACAGGGCGCTATCCACCAGGGCGGCAAGCTGTGCAGCGGCCTCTTCCCGCGGAACCGTCCGGTACACGACCAGACGCTCGACCGCGAAACCTTCCGCATCATAAGGCCGCACCTCCGCACCGCAGATATGAAGCACAGAGCGATGGCCCGCTTCTTGAAGCAGCGGCAGTGTGCCGGCTATGTCTCCCGGGCCGACGATCGCGTCATCCCGGCCACTGGCTTGAGCGGTTGCCTTCCCGACGGCGTAGAAGGGAAGGTCGCGCGTGACGGCGAGGACATCCCCGCCATGCCTCGCTCCATTCGCGCTGGTGAGAAGAACGGCGTCGAACCTCGCCGGGTCCGGCAGAATATGGGCCACGGCTTCGACGGTGAAGAGTGGGCAGGCGATAGCCTCCAGCCCCATCGCCTCTGCGCGTCTTGCCGTCTCCTTCCCGCCCGGCTCGGGCCGCAGGACAAGGAGAGGAATCACGACGCCCCGACGAAGAGCGCGCGAAGCGCCGGGCTGGCACCCCGCAGCAGCGCCTCCGCGAGGGTGCGGGCTGCGCTTTCATCGTCCTCATCGGACCTGAAATCGCCCGACATCGTCTCGGTGCCGTCGGGACTCAAAATCTGCCCGCGCAGCCAGAGCTGGCCGGAGTCGAGGCGTGCGAGCGCTGCGATGGGGGAGCGGCACGTGCCGCCCAACCCGGCGAGAAAGGCCCGCTCGGCCATGACGCACCGGTTCGTATCGGCATGGTCGATGGCGGCGATCAGCGATCGTGCGACAGCATCATCGGTTCGACATTCGATGCCGACCGCTCCCTGAGCCGGCGCAGGCAACATGGTGTCGATGGGGATGGTGGCGCCGATCTCGCTCTGCCCCAGCCGGTCGAGCCCCGCCGCTGCCAGCAGGGTCGCATCCGCTTCCCCCGCCTCCAGCTTGGCAAGGCGCGTCGCCACGTTCCCGCGAAACAGCGTGACTGAAAGATCTGGCCGCAGCGCAAGCAACTGAGCCGAGCGACGTGGAGAACTGGTGCCGATGACCGCGCCGGGCCTGAGCGCATCGATCGACGGTGCGCCGATCAGTCGATCTTCAACCGCAGCGCGCTCAAGCATCCCGGCAATCGCGATCGCATCAGGGCGGATGGTCTCGACATCCTTCATCGAATGAACCGCGCAGTCGATCTCTCGCGTGAGAAGCGCGCGATCCAGCTCCTTGGTCCACAGCGCTTTGCCGCCGATCTCGGCCAAAGGCCGGTCCTGAATGCGGTCGCCACTGGTGACGACCACGCAGATCTCGAGCTGATTTTCGTCCCAGCCGTGCGCAGCGCGCAGAGCGTGAGCGACCATATGAGCCTGAGCCAGAGCGAGCGGCGAACCGCGTGAGCCGATGCGGAAGGGAGACTGTTTCATGCTTGCCGCTTGCCCTAGCGGGCGCGCGCACTAGAGAAAAGTGCAATGGCAATCATTCTTGGCCTCGAATCCAGTTGTGACGAGACAGCGGCAGCGCTCGTCACCAGTGACCGGCGCATTCTCTCGCACAAGCTGCTGGGGCAGGAAAAGGCGCACGCGCCCTATGGCGGCGTGGTGCCGGAGATCGCGGCGCGCGCGCATGTGGAAGCGCTGACTCCGCTGGTGGAAGCAGCGCTGGACGAAGCGGGCCTCACTCTGGCCGAGGTTGACGCGATTGCCGCGACGGCGGGGCCGGGGCTCATCGGGGGTGTCATCGTGGGGCTGGTGACAGGCAAGGCGCTGGCGATGGCGGCCGGCAAGCCGCTGGTCGCGGTCAACCATCTTGAGGGTCATGCGCTATCGCCACGACTCGCGGAGCCGGACCTCGCTTTTCCTTATCTTCTCCTGCTCGTCTCCGGCGGGCACTGCCAGCTGCTCGAAGTGCGCGGCGTGGGGGACTATCGCCGGCTGGCCACGACGATCGACGATGCGGCCGGGGAAGCCTTCGACAAGACGGCCAAGCTTCTGCGTCTGGGCATTCCGGGCGGCCCTGCTGTGGAAAGGTTGGCGGCGCAGGGCGATCCGCGCGCCGTGCCGCTGCCCAGGCCGCTGGTGGGATCGAGCGATCCGCATTTTTCCTTCGCTGGCCTCAAGAGCGCAGTGATGCGCGCTGTAGACACCGGGCTTCACCAGCCGGCGGACATTGCGGCGAGCTTCCAGCAGGCGGTCGTGGATTGCATCATTGATCGCACACGGCGGGCGCTGGGCAGGGCGGATGCTCCCACGGCGCTCGTCGTGGCCGGGGGCGTCGCAGCCAACGGCGCAGTGCGAGCGGCGTTAGCTGCGCTGGCGGCCGAACAGGGCCTGCCGTTCGTCGCCCCACCGCTCTGGCTCTGCACGGACAATGCAGCAATGATCGGATGGGCAGGTTCGGAACGTTTCGTAGCGGGGCTGACGGATGACCTCGCGGTTCCCGCGCGCCCCCGCTGGCCGCTCGATCCTTCGGCGGAAGCCGTGCGTGGCGCAGGAGTGAAGGCATGAGCGGGAAGATCCGGATCGGCGTGATTGGCGCGGGCGCCTGGGGCACTGCGCTTGCCCAATGCGCCGCCGCGGATGGCGACGAAGTGACGCTCTGGGCGCATGAGGCCGATGTGGCCGAAGCCGTCAATGCAAGGCGTGAGAATAAGATCTATCTTCCCGGAGTGCCGCTGTCCCGGTCCATCATTGCGACGACCGAAGTGAGTGCTCTGGCGGACGTGAACGCGTTGCTCGTGGTCGTGCCGGCTCAGCATCTGCGCGGGGTGCTTTCGCGCATTCATGTCGGTGATAGACCGCTGGTGCTCTGTGCCAAGGGGATCGAGGCAGGCACGGGGTTGTTGATGTCCCAAGTTGCGGCGGCCGTGCATCCCGGCGCGCCCATCGCCGTACTGTCCGGGCCGACCTTCGCGCATGAAGTGGCACGCGGGCTGCCCACGGCGGTGACGCTGGCTTGCGAAAGCACGCCCGTCGCGCGGGCGATTGCGGCGCGAATCGCGCGCCCGGCTTTCCGCCCCTATCTTTCCGACGATGTGATCGGCGCCGAGATTGGCGGCGCAGTAAAGAACGTGCTCGCCATCGCGTGCGGTGTCGTTGACGGTGCCGGGCTGGGCCAAAATGCCCGCGCGGCTCTGATCGCGCGGGGTTTCGCCGAAATGAGCCGCTTCGGCACGGCGCTGGGCGCGCGGGGCGAAACGCTGGCGGGCTTGTCCGGCCTTGGGGATCTTGTGCTCACTTGCTCTTCTACGGCCTCGCGCAATTTTTCGTTAGGCAAGGGGCTGGGCGAGGGAAGAAGCGCGCAAAGCCTGCTCTCCGATCGGCGGAGCGTGGCGGAGGGGGCTTTTACCGCGCCCGTGCTTCGTGATGTGGCGCGGCGGGCACGCGTGGAAATGCCGGTGGTCGAGGCGGTATGCGGGCTTCTTGACGGGTCTCGATCGATCGACGAGACAATCGCCGGTCTCCTTTCGCGTCCGCTGCGCAGTGAATGACGCCGCCAAAATGACCAGCGATGCGGCCATGCCAGAGAGGCGGGAGCAGGACGATATCGCGGCGCTCGCGAAGGGCGGGCGCACGAATGTCATGGGATTCGTCCTCCGCCTCGTGGCGCGCCTCCCTTTTCTGCTCGTCGCTGGGCGACTCTACGGGGCTGCGACGCTTGGCCGCTTCGCCTATGCAATCCTGATTATCGAGTTCGCTGCTCAACTGGCGACAATCGGCCTCAAGCGCGGTCTTGCCGAACAGCTCTCGCACGCGGAACAGCAGGACGGACGGCCGGCAGCGCATGTCGTCGCCGATGCGATCCTGCTGACGGTCATCGGATCGCTGATCGTGGCGGCGCCTCTCATCCTCTTCCCGCAAGCGATGTTCCCCAACAGCGGGATCCACGGGCTCGATCGCCTGCTTCCCCTCGCGATTCTCGGCAGTGCTGTGGCGGATGTTGCGCTTGCTGCGTGCGCCTACCGCTTCAACGTCGCTGCCACAGTGCGGGCACGGGCGGTCATCGAGCCGTGGACGATCAGCATCGCGGCGTTCGCGTTCTATTTCTATTCCGCGCGGGACGGCCTGATCCTTTCCTATGTGGTGTCGATCATCGCGGCCTTTTTCGCGGCGCTCTGGCCGGCTTTCCGCCTTTACGGGCTGCCGACCGGCTGGCGACCTCATCCATCGAGATTATGGCACATGACGCGGCGCAACCTGCCGCTGGCAGCGGCGGATGCCATTGAGCTCGGCACGCGCCGACTGGATGTGCTCATCCTCGGTCTGTTCACCGCCCCCTATGTTGTGGGGATTTATTATGTCGCGCAGCAATTCGCGTCTTTGCCGCAAAAGCTCAAGACCAGCTTCGAGCCGGTGCTGGGTCCAGTCATCACCCGCAATATCGCGGAAGGCAATCTGGTCGGCATTGCCGGCCAGGTCTGCCAGGTCGGCTTCTGGATCGTATCCGCTCAGCTTCTCATCGCTTTGGTGCTGGGTATGCCGGGGGAAGCGGTGATGGGCATCGTTGGGCCGAATTTCGTCGGCGGGACAGCCGCGCTCGTCTTCCTGCTGGCGGCCGAAGTGCTTGCCGCGCCCGCCGTGGTGAGCGAGGCAGCGCTCGTCTATCTTGCGCGGCTGCGCAATCTCTACATCTCGATTGGCATGATCGCGCTTCAGGCAGTGCTTACCGTTGCGCTTATCCTTCTGGGCCGGCGGTTCGGTTTGCCGCCGCTCTGGATCGCCGCGATGCCGGCGCTCGCGCTCGCTCTCGCGCTTCTAGCCGGGGCTCTTGCCAAATCTGTTTTGCTCGGACGGATTGTTGGCGTGACTATTCGAGTCTGGCGACCGATCCTGATTTTGGCGGGACTTGCCACTGGAATGGTGGGAGGCGCTTTCGCGGCATTGCCTCGCCGTTTCGAATGGACCGAGCTAGTCTTTGGTATTCCGCTGATGATCGGGATCTACGGCGTCATCATGTGGCGATGGGGCTTCCGTGAGGAGGACCGCGCGTTGTTCAGCCGCAGCGCAAAAGCCGATGCCCGCGCTGCCAGCGTATCATCAGCGGCGCCGTGACAGCGTCCCGCCGAAACGACGTGACCCTTTATAAGGCAACCGCTAATCTGCGGCGCAATTTCGTTCTTGCATTCACCGCGCGAAGCGGCACTATGTTGCAATGCACAAGAGCAAGACGACCTGAAAGGCGCCGATGACTTTCTTCGAGATGCTGGATGAGAACGGCTCCGTGAGGGAGTGCTATGCTCAGGTTCAGCAATGGGTGGAAGAGACCGGAATAGGCGGGCTCAACCGCCGGCTCGAAGAAGCGGAGGCGATATTCAGAAGGATCGGCATTACCTTCGCCGTTTATGGCGAGGGGGGCGATCCCGAGCGGCTCATTCCCTTCGATCTGTTGCCGCGCATCTTCACCGCGCTGGAATGGCAACGGCTCGATGCGGGTATCCGGCAGCGCGCACGGGCCCTCAACGCCTTCATTCATGACGTCTATCATCGTGGCGAGATCATCCGGGCAGGAATCGTTCCGGCGAACATCGTCTACAATAATAGTGCCTATCGCCCGGAAATGGCTGGGTTCACGCCGCCCGGCAGGGTCTACAGCCATATCGTGGGCATCGACATCGTGCGGACGGGGCCAGGTAATTTCCAGGTTCTGGAGGATAATTGCCGCACCCCATCTGGCGTTTCCTACATGCTGGAAAACCGCGAGATCATGGCGCGGATGTTTCCCGGCCTGTTCGCTCAGGGCCTTGTCCAGCCAGTAGATCAATATCCGGATCTGCTTCTGAAGAGTCTCAAGGAAGTGGCGCCGCCCGGATGTACTGACGATCCCACGGTCGTGGTGCTGACTCCCGGCTCGCTCAACAGCGCTTATTATGAGCACAGCTTCCTTGCGGACCTGATGGGCGTCGAACTGGTCGAGCCGGCGGATCTCTTCGTCGACGAGGGCTTCGTCTTCATGAAGACGACGCAGGGGCCAAAGCGAGTCGACGTCATCTATCGTCGTATCGACGACGACTATCTCGATCCGCTCGCCTTCCGCCCCGACAGCCTGCTGGGTGTGCCGGGCATCTTCAACGCTTATCGCGGTGGCGGCGTGACATTATGTTCGGCACCCGGCGCGGGTATTGCCGATGACAAGGCGATCTATGTCTACGTGCCGGACATGATCCGCTTCTATCTCGGCGAGACGGCGATCCTGGAGAATATCCAGACCTGGCAATGCTCCCGTCCGGATGAATGCGCTTATGTGCTCGAACATCTGCACGAATTGGTCGCAAAGGAGGTCCACGGATCGGGCGGTTACGGGATGCTCATTGGCCCCAAATCGACCAAGGAGGAAATCGCCAATTATGCCGATCGCATAAAGGCAAGTCCGGGTGAGTTCATTGCCCAGCCGACGCTCGACCTTTCCACGTCGCCGACGCTTGGCCCGGCGAGCATTGTAGGGCGCCACGTCGATTTCCGGCCCTATTGCCTCGTCGGCAAGGAAGTGCGGCTGGTCCCCGGCGGGCTAACCCGCGTGGCGCTGACCGAAGGGTCGCTGGTCGTGAACTCCAGCCAGGGTGGCGGGGTGAAAGACACCTGGGTGCTGCGGGCATGAGCGGGCAGGGGGAACGGTCATGCTGAGTCGGACGGCCGAAAGCCTTTACTGGATGGCGCGCTATATGGAGCGGGCCGAGTCGACCGCGCGCCTGCTGACCATGGGGCAACGCATGGCAATATTGCCAGGCGCTCACCACCGCGACGAATGGCGATCAGTCATCCGAGTCACGAGTTGCGAAGATCGCTTTCCTTCAGGCGTGCAGGTGCGCGAGATCGACGTCGTCGAGGAGCTTCTGCTCAACATCGACAATCCCTCGTCCATTCGGGCCTGCCTTGCCAGGGCTCGCGCGAACGCGAAAGCTGTGCGGACCGCGCTGACACAAGACATGTGGGAAGCGATGAACGAGGGCTGGCGCAAGCTGGACAGCTATGACGTTGCCGAAGCGCGCCAGGATCTACCGTCGATTATCGACTGGGTGAAGACGCGGGCGATGACGTTCCGCGGTGCGACGGAAAGCGGGCATCTGCGTAACGAGGGCCATGACTTTCTGCGGCTGGGCGGAGCTCTGGAGCGCGCGCAGATGACGCTCCGGCTGCTCGACGTCAAATATTACGTCCTCCTGCCGGAGCTGGACGTGGTCGGCGGAACGCGTGACCATTATCAATGGACTTCGGTGCTTCACGCCTTATCCGGCAGCCGGGCCTATCATCATGTCTATGGCGGCTCTTACTCGCCTTGGCAGATCACAGATTTTCTTATGCTCAACCGGCAGTTCCCCCGGAGTGTGCTTTATTGCTTCGATCAAGTGGCCTATCGACTGCAGCGCCTCTCGGACCTGCACCAGAAGGAGGCTGCTTGCGACGCGCGCATCCGTGACATGGTCGGCGGTCTGACTGGAACCACAAGCGGCGAGATTTTCCGGCGTGGTCTGCATGAAATCGTCCAGCGGACGATCATGGACTCCAATCAGCTTGGCTTCGAGATCGCCGAAGCCTATCATTTCGGCTGAGCCGACGAAGGGGAATCGGACGGACTATGCGGCTCGGTATCCGCCACGAGACACGATATGACTATGAAGGCGGTGCCTCGGGCGCTGTCCTGCGTCTGCGTCTCATGCCCCGCGCAAGCGAGGGGCAAGGCATCGAGCGCTGGTTCGTCTCCGTAAATGGTGTCGCCGTGACGCGCTGGATCGCGACGAGCTATGGCGATCTGGAGGCGGTGTGGCGCGGTGATAGCCGCATGGAAGAGATCGTCGTTCTCGCGCAGGGCGTGGTGGAGACGCATGATCGCCATGGGATTTTTCGGGCGCGCGACGAGGATGTGAATCCGCAGGCCTTCCTGCGTGAGACTCCCCTGACGAAAGCTGATGACGCGATCCGCGCGCTGGCCGATGAGGTGAAGAACCCCGCCGATCCGGTCGCGGCACTTCATGCCTTATGCGCGCTTGTTCATGATCGCATCGACTATCGCGCCGGCGTCACCACGTCCGACACGACGGCGGCCGAAGCGCTCGCGCAGGGCAGCGGCGTCTGCCAGGATCAGGCGCATATCTTCGTGGCGGCGGCGCGGAGCATGGGGATTCCCGCTCGCTATGTGACGGGATACCTGCTCGACGACGCCCGGGAAGATGAGTCGCATGATCCCCATGGCTGGGCCGAGGCGCTGGTGCCGGGCCTCGGCTGGATCGGCTTCGACTGCACGCTCAAACTCAGTCCCACGGATCATCATGTGCGGCTGACCTGCGGCGTCGATGCATTGGACGCCGCCCCCATAAAGGGCGTCGCTCAGATGGGCGGGGAGCACAAGGTCAGCGCTG